>DAHE01000003.1 GCA_002508315.1 Thermocladium sp. UBA166 | reverse complement strand
CGCCACGTCTATTAGCTCCACGGGAACCAGCCTATTGCCCTCCAGGCAAATTGAGTTCCTCGGCTCATCCCTCACGCCCAGCTCTGTGCACACGCACTTTATCCTGACGTGCCCGATCCCAACATTGGGCTCAACCGTGGTGAAGGGGTAGGGCGCGATCTTGACGTCCACCATGGTGGCCGCGGCGAAGAACGTTGACTTGCCCACATTCGGCTTGCCGACCACCCCGACTTGAGGAAGCGATTGAGTTACCATTCCGCGCATAGAACGGCGGCTGAATAAAAAAGCTTTACCGCAATGGCGACGAGGCCGAGGGAAACCATTATTAAGCTGGGCGGGGGCGCGGGGACATGCTGCCTCTAATGCACTTGGCGGGGAATGCACCCATAGTTTTCCTGCTTCACATGAATGGATTCCTGATAGCCTTGGCCACTAACTTCACGGCCGTCGGGGCCTTCTCCGCAATATATGAGCTGGGCGGGGGCGCTGTGCTCAACTCGACTCTTCTCCCCGGCATAACGTTGACGGATGCGATTCCCTACGAGGGCTCCCTCTTAGTGACGGGGCTGAACGGGTCGAGGCCCTTCATGGCTGAGATCAACGTGAGGAATTGGACGATCACGAACGAGACGGGGAGGCTGCCGACGGAGTTCCAGCCATACGCTGCGGCGGATTTGGGGGGAGAACTGGTGCTGGGCGGTTCATCCCAAGGCCACGCCTCCCTGATGGCGTTGAACGGCACCTCGATAATTAACGAGACAAGCGAGCTGCCCAGCGATTACTTGAGCAGCACTATAGTCCTACTGGCTCCCCTGAATGGATCCCTCCTAGTGGCGGCGTCCACGCAATACCCATCGATGCTGATCGGGGTGTTGAAGGAAAGCGGATTCACCGACCTAACGGGGAGGCTGCCAATAAATCCCGACTTCGCCTTCCCAACCACCATTGCGGTTTATGGGAGTGAGGCATTCATAGGCGGCTTCAGCGTGGCGGGGAGCGAGGAGCCGGCTGGGGAGGGGGAGTACCTTCAACTGGGCCAGCTCGGGTTCAAACCCATAGCACTGCTGCTGGTGAACGGGACGTTCCGCGACCTAGCCCCGGCCCTGGGCATGAATTACGGAGCCATATTTGACGCCTCCTTCATCAACTCCACGGCGCTGGCGGTGGCTGGGGGTTACTTGATAAACTCGGGATGGGCTCCATACGTGGCCCTCATAGTGAGTGGAAGGACAATAACGTACCAGCTACCCCTCAACGGGGCAGTGTTCGCAGTCACCAAGGAGCTCGAGGTGGGAGGCGGCATTAACGTTTTCTACAACCTCACCGAGCTTGTGGGGAAGCCATTCATAGCGACGGCCACAAACGCCATCATCCCAAGCGAGCCACGGCCGGCGGCGTCCGCCCCCTCGTTAACCGGGCTGGGGTATGCCATAGCGGTAGCGCTTATAGCGGGGGCATTGATTGGGCTATTAATGATGAGCACGCTGGAAGATGAGAAGTGATTAGGGTTAGAGATACTGAATAATGCTAGAAAGCGACTGGCCAATACTCTCTAAGAATTCCCTTCCTTGGTTTGAATTTAATTTTAAATTCTTAGAACGAATTAATAATCTTATAAAATTAATAAATTTAGGCAGTAAATCTTGGAGACTGATAAGGATTAAGGGGAAGAACCCTCTCTATACTATGATAAACTCCCGGCTGGGACGGTGGCTCAAGTAAAGGCGTGCAACCTACAAGACATCGAGGAGTCTCCGCCCCTTACGGTGAGTAAGGGAAGGGGAGTCGGCCATTTCATGAGAAATTATCATTAATAGAGAGTAGAATTAATTGCGAGCTTGACTCTGAAATATATTATAATCGCTAAAGCTGTTTAACGGCGATGTGGAATTTTACTTTACTTTACTATTGTAGAGTAATGTTTTTATTCCCTAGGTATTATGATAGGTATATAGAGGACGAAAATAAGATGANNGGGAGAATCCAACTTCCCGAATTCAAGGTTATTCTTAATGAGCAAGTAGGCGATTATAAGCTAAAGGTTATGGAGACCTCTAAGGGAGGCAAGAATGACGTGGAGCTGTTTGGCGTTTATACCGATAAAGTCAGCGAGGGGGTAATCACCAAGGAGGGTAAATTGCTCATGTTCATGCTGACTCAAGATGAGCACATGGACGGAGGGACCACAAGGAAGAAGTCCGTAATAGTTGACCTTGAGCACAGGAAGTTGATCTCCAACGAGGTTGAGATAGAGATGGAGGGAGGGGAAGTCAAGAGATTCTCTATAAAATCGAGCGAAGTGAGGGATCTGGAATGGGAAGGGAAATACTAATGGATCTTTGCAAAACGCCAAGAAGCTTCACGGAGCTAAAGAAGATCACCGGCATGAGCGATGCAGGCCTCTCCAAGGCATTGAAGAAATTGGTAGAGGATGGATACCTCACTAAGGTAGATAGGAAATACGTTAGCACGGGAAAGGGATTAACTAACTTAGTATATAGGAAGGGCATTTTTCTGAGATACTCCGGTATTCCGCAAGAAGCAATAGATGAGGTAGCCAATATCCTTTCTAAATATAATGACTTTATGCTCTGGGCCTCAAGGTCGGACGAGGAGGCCCAATACCTCATGAAATTATACTTATTAAGAATCGAAGAAATGGACAAAAAAAGGACAAGATTAATATAGTAATTAAGAAAAATAAGAATAATNNTAATATAGATATGCATTATTTATGAAATATTGCCTTTCTACTCTTTCATCACATAAAGCTATCGGTTTCATATTACTTCGTGAAAATTTGCTTGACCTCCCCCTCCGTCTTGAAGGACGGAGTTTGCCGCTCGTTCTATCAGCGTTAGCGCGGAAGGAATCCATACCTGGACTTAACTCGATAGTGAAAGTGAATAAAGGGCTTCATTTGGCCAAAATTCTGTACCGAGTTCCTCCCTAAGGCGAGGAAGGGCGTCTCCATGTTCTCAACTCAATTATAAAATGGGCAATAATCCTCTGGGCAACAATCCTCGCCATTTATGGCGGGGAAGGGATTGGATGTGCCGATCATTTAGTTGACAAGTCAGGAGTTTTCTATGGGGGCTATGTTTGGAGCCAAGTTGGTCTGGAGAGGAAGGCCAGCACCGCGGCACGAAGCTTCTCCGGTAGTGATTCTAGTTCCTCCCTATTACTCACTTTAATTATGGAGGCCGACTTAATCGCGGCCGGCATCCTGGGCATCTCCTCCCTTACGGCGGCGGCCGCGTCCCTGACCCTCCTCCTCTCCACGGCGTACCACCTATCCCCGGCTATGAAGGGACCCATCTCTGCATTGCCATGCTTCTTTAGGAAGGAGAGGGATTCAAGCGAGCCCGCGGATGGCCCCTTCATCAATTGAAGCGGCGGGAGCTCGAGGGACTCCACTGCTATGAAGACCGCGGCCTCTGACTCCTCGTCGGTCCACTGCCCATTCCTGTACACCTGGAAGCCGCGCGCTCTTAACGCGTTTGCCAGGGAGGAGGAGGCCCTCCTGAGCTGCCCCCAGACCGAGTCCGGCGGCTCTCCCGCGGGGTAGGGCGCCATCAAGACCAGGAGCGGCGAGAATGCCGGGGAGGGCGGGCTGGGCTTGAAGAAGAGCGGGGAGGGGTTCTCGGTGAACGCGAGGGACATGGCTGTGAAGGTGGACATCGCCTCCAAGGTGACGGCGGCGGCCGCGTTCCTGGAGGGATCCACTGGGTCTATCATTATGAGCGGGGAGTCGAACCTCTTCCTGGCCAGGGATGGAGGCGAGTAGTGGCCCTCCACGTCTATCACTTGATGGGGTCGCCATGACTTGGCCGCCCTGACGGTCTCCTGGAAGGAGCCGTACTCCACTATCAATAGCTCAGCCAGGTAGCCGCTGAACCCGCCTACCCCCACCTCGGCCCCGTAGATGCCGCCGACCTTCATGAAGGCCTTGAGCAATCGAACCTCGTCTTCCTTCCCCTCCAATTTACCCCTTAAATAAAGGGTGTGCAGGGGCGTCCTGTCCGTTGCCGTTATGGGTCTCTCCCCCATCTCTATGTGGACGCAGGGAACCACGTCCGCCCTGAACCCGCCGTACTTCAAGGTGAGGTAGGGATGCTGGGCGTACCTAGTGCTCCAGGGAATGCCGGCCGCGGTGGCTATCTCAGCCAGGAGGGAGAGCGCCCGGCCGCTCCTTATGGCTTCCGGCCCGTAGGTCTTTGGGAACGCGGCGAACACGTCTATGTCCAACGCGCCCGGCAGCCAAGTCCCGTGCGCCACGGATCCCTGCACAGTCACATCCACGTCGCCGTGCCCCCGAGCGGAGAGGCCCCTCGAGAAAACCTCCACAAGCTCCGAGGCTGTCCTGGCCACGGTTTCCTCCTCCTCCTTGCTGGGCCTCACCAGGGGAAGGATCTCTCCCATGTCCACGCATTTGCAGGCCACGTGCCCCTTTAAAGCAATCGCCTAAATGATGGAGGTTAACCGCGCGTGCCCATCGCTTTCCTATTTTTGCAATATTTACTTCCCCATTAATAAATAATTTAATTACCTATAATAAGTCGATGTTTGCGGAAAAAGGAAAAGAAAAGCTTAAAAAAACTACTCATGGCAATAACACATGAATAGGTCCGCTATATATGCGTTGGTCATTGCCCTCACGGCGATGGCCATTGCAGCGGTAGCGCATGCAACCACAACTACGCCGGCGAATCCATACTTCATAGGGAATGAGTTCTTCAACTGCACCCCGTATCTGCTTCCTCCACACTACACCAACTCGTCGACCGCTCACCTAATAGTGTTCACGTACCTGAACTTCGCCGGCCTTAACAACACGATCTACCAGGAATACTACAATTCATCCTCGCCTCTCTACCACACGTTCATAACCCCGAGCAAGTTCGACTCGCTGTACTCGCCGCCTTCATCCGTGGACTCCGAGTTGTCGAGCATAGCCTCGGGAAACGGCTTGAGCGTCGTGATGACCAGCCCATCCATGTTCGTGGCCAACGGCACGGCGCAGGACGTGGATAACGCCATAAACGCGATAATAAGCGCAATCAACTCCAATGCCAATTGGACGACTTGGGTGCTGATCGGCGAGTGCAATCCCGTTGGGGACTACTTCGCAAGGCCCATCACGGAGAGCGGGGTTCGCTTCTATGGGAACGGCTCATCGATTACCGTCAAGAAGCAAGTGGCTCCCATAATACCGCCCCTAGAAAGCATAAGCCCCAGCGCCATCAATTACAAGTCATCTATTCAAGTCAATAAGAGGCCGGTGGCCGTGGAGATAAACGCTCAATCCGCCACCGTGAAGCCCCTCTTCGGTTCCCCGCGGGAGTTCCTGTTCCAGTTCCCAATAGAGATGTATTTCCCGCAGGGCATGGAGATGCTATACAACGCCACTCCCCTATACCCGATGTGGTACGTGGGCAATTATAATGGGATAAACGGCTCATCTATAACCATGGGAATAGTCGATGCGTTCGGCGATCCCATATGCAACTCCAACGGATTGGCTGAGTCGCCCTACGTCAACCAGATAGCCAAGGATGCGGATATATTCTCCACCATCTTTGGGTTACCCAACGTCAGCTTAACCTCCATTTACCCAATGGGCACCCCCAAGATAACTGTGCTGAACGCGGCCACGGCTTGCGGGTGGGCCGGTGAGTCGGTCCTCGACGTGGAGTGGAGCCACTCCATAGCGCCCGGCGCCAAGATACTGTTCGGCGTCTCCCCGGACTCAGGCGACGACTTATTCGCCACCGTGGAGTACATGGTGAATAATGGCCTGGCCAACTTCATAAGCCTATCCTGGGGAATGCCAGAGGATGCAATGGATCCATTCTACGCCTTGGCCTACCACGAGATATTCCTCCAGGCAGCCGCGGAGGGCATTGGAGTCTTCGCGAGCAGCGGCGACAGCGGCGCGTACGAGGACGTTGTGGGATACCCATACCAAAGCGCGCTCTACCCCTCAGTGGATCCCATGGTGACGGGGGTGGGTGGGACTAGCAATTACATATTCCCGTGGAACGGCCATGAGTTCACCTTCGCATGGAACTTCTACGACTTCGGGGTGCCGCCGTACTTCGCCGACACCGGCTTCTGGGGAACGGGGGGCGGTTATTCCATATTCTACGCGATGCCCTTGTATCAGTACCTATACGCGTTTGGAGGACCCATGGGCTTAATGGAGGGTTACCGCTTCTTCGAGAGGCCGAGCTTCCTGCCATTCATATGGGGATACTTAATAAATGGAGGGCCGGTGCCCACGGAGGGATTGCCGTTGTACAGGTCGGTGGAGTACTTGCTGGAGCCCGGCCTCTATAGCCCGGTGGGGGCCAGGGGCTACCCTGACTTGGCCGCTGACGCCAACCCCATAACTGGCGTGCCCATAGTGGTCAACGGCTCGCTTTCCCCATTCATATGGGGAGGCACGTCGCTTGCGTCGCCGCTCACCATGGCTATGACCGCGCTGTGGCAGGATTACATAAGCAGCAAGGGGATGAATTATAAGATAGGGCAGGCCGCTCCCGTGGCGTATCAACTATGGTACGAGCTGGGCAGGAACGCGTACACCGGCAGCAATCCCATATTCATCAACGTGGCCTACGGCTTCAACGGCGCCAACTCCGCCACGGGCTGGGTGGTCAGGCCGTACGAGTGGAACCCAGTGACCGGGCTGGGGAGCTTCAACGTCGGCAACCTAGCCTTCTACGGCACGCCGCTACTCAAGTAACCGCTAATCAACACAACGAAAAATAATCAATTTATTACCCCCTTCCCTTCATTCACTATTATTCGCGGAGGTGCAAATTACTTATCCTTGCTCCGCCGTGGACGAGAGCTTGCCGCGTGTTCGGCGACGGCGGTCAAGGTTGTCTTTCAGCGGTGAGCCGAAAACTAAACCCGGCGAGGCGGCGGGAGGCGGTTTTCCCCTCTGTGGCGGGGCCCTGAACCGTTCCACGCGTAATTGAATTGGGGTTAAATTATAGTTCCAAGGCGAGGCAAGCGGGGTTCTTAAAAAGGGGGGTAACATGGGCTTTACCGCTATGTCCGAATCAAAAACAAACTGGACGAGAATAGTGGCAATGGTGCTCGCGATAGCCCTAGCAATAGGGGCAATACAAATAGCACACGCATCGACCCTACCCTCACCGGTGCCGCCTCCAATAACCGTGCCGCCGGTGCCGGTGCACATATCCTGGAACCTCTCATACGCGCAGCCACCCTACAGCTACGTTCAGGGGTTGAAGAGCAGCAACCCCATGCTGTACGAGGAGTTCCAACTCCTCTATAACACCACGCCCGTCTGGTACGGGCTCGCCAACCAGCAATTCACCATCTACATATTCAACGCCACTAACGTTAACGGGACGGCCAGCTCTCCTCCGCTGTCTTACAGCGCGACATCCATGAGCAACTCAACGGGCGGAGTGACTTGGAACTTCAACATAACCTATCCAGGAACCAAGAACGGGTTATTCGTGAACTCAACGTATGCAGAGTGGACGGTCGCAGTCACGATGACATACGACGGATACCAGTGGGTCATATTCAACTTCACGACGGCAAAGGCCTCGCTGGGATCGTTGATAGCTAACTTAACATCGCCCACCGGCAAGTTAACTCTGCTGAATGGGTATAATGGGTACCCAGTATGGCAGACAGTGAGGGGGTTGAATCCCGCCACCAAGGCCCCGCAGAACTATGGGGCGGTCGTCATGACGGGATTCAACGTGATGTACATATGGGTGGGCCAGGACTTGAGCACTTCATTCAAGGCATCCCCGCTTGCATCGACTCAACTATTCAATCAATTGAGCCTGGCGTTCTCCGAATCATATAATGGCAAGACCATAATATCCCAAGTGCTCGGCGTCAACAGCACCGCCGAGGGACTCACAAACAACGGCGCATTAATATTCGGAAGCAGTCCATGGGCTGTCTTCGGCCCCATTTGGTACCTGCCCGCCCTAATATACCAGAACGGCGCATTGGTAGGATGGCATCAAGCTGGAAAGGCAAACCCAGTCAGCTTCCACATAGGCATCAACTACACATACTTCAACCCAGGAACGGGATCCCAAGTAACCGTAACGCTATACGACGTAACACACTACCCATGGGGTGGATATACCTCTGGCTCCATATGGGCTGGCTCGCTGCTAGCAGGCGGAATAATGGCGGCATATGACTTCTTCAACGATACTCTCGTGGGAGTTTCATCGCTTGATGAGTATTATAACTATGGAATTGGAGCTGCTGTGCCTGAGTTCGTCTTGGGCATTGGATTGATATCGTTCAATGCTGGAGCTGTGGCCGATATAAAGGGCAACCTAATAGCGGGCTCCGCATATGGCCTCAGCGCTTACCCAGTGTCCCAGGACTCCCTGTTGTTCGAGGTGATGGCGAATAGGACTATATTGTACGGCCCATTACCGATAAACTTCCTGCTAACCCCCAACGTCGTTAGCATACCCGCCGTCGAGTACACGGGAGTAGTCTATGAGACCCTTCCAACAGCGACTCCCTTGTCCGTCAGCGCATTGAACTTGGTGTTGGAGTACCAGACCAATGTTGGGACGTGGGACGTGGCTGACCTCAACATAGCCCCGCTGGTGCAATACATGATACAGCATTACATTACCCCTGAGACGATACCCGTGGTCTACACATCGCTGTTGCCCGTTGAGTTCTACGTGACTCTCTACACGCCGACCTACAGCGTGTTCAGTCAGTCACCGCTGCCGGCCGAGAAGGCCCAGGCGGTATCCGCTAGCCTGTACTATGGAACCTCCACTGCCTCCCTATCGCTGCTGGCAACGGGAGGCGTCACGATAAGTGGCTTCAACGACGTGGCGATATTCCCATCCCTCCAAATGGTGTATAACCACGATGGAGTGCTGAGCCAGTCCCCCGCGGTCCTGGTGCCCCTGCCCACATTGATGGGCANNAGTGACGGGGCAGTACCAGCCCACCATAAAGACCGCCTTCTATAGGCTTCAGTTGGACTACGCCGGCATGCAGGTCGGCGTCGGCACATTCAACGCCACTTACGTAGCCAGCACCACTGGGATAACCACCACAGTGTTTGGTTCCCCCACCACGTCTAGCGGGCAGTACGTTGTGCCGAAGTTCACTGCATTCTATCCACCCTCGCTCTACCCGAGCACAGTCAATTACACGCTGTATGGAGCCGCCGTTGAGCAAAACGTTCCTCTATCCAATGGATTGACGCTGCTCAGCGAGCAAGCCTACACCGCGGTTCACGTGTACTTCGTCAAGGTGGAGTTCCTCAACCTCTGCAACGAGCCCATAACCAGCGGAGTGGTGGAGGTCTCCACCCCATTCGGCAGCTTCAACGAGACCGTGGCCTTCTCCTACCCATACACGCTGCTGCAGTTCCCGGTGAAGGTGAACGTGTGGAACGTGCCGGTGCAAGTTGTGAAGCCCACCGCCAACTTCACGCTGGTGTACTTCGGCTACGTAATGCCGTCGGTTAACCCCGCCACTCGGGAGCCGACCGGCACCGTAACGCTGAACGCCACCAGCGTGAACAACATATACTTCCCGTTGATAGACATAACCGTGAACGTTGTCTCCACCACCGGGTACTCGCTGCCCGGCTTCGTCGTGGAGGCAATAAGTGGAGTGAATGGGCAGGAGATGGTGCAGGGAATAACCAACGGCACTGAGGAGTTCAAGACTAATGGATTGATAACGAGATTCAGCGCAGCCGAGCCCTACGGCATGGCGATAGTGACGGACGTTCCCATAAACGCGCCATACATAAAGCCGTTCACCCACTTCACGCTGGAGGTCAGGACCCTCTACCCCAGCGTCGACAGCGCGTACACCTACACGCCGGAGCAGGACGCGTTGAATCAGTCGTTCGCCAAGTACGTGGCTTGGCTCAACCTCAACCAGACCACCACGGCGTACACCTATGGAACCAGGGGAGTGCTGGACCAGAACTTGGTGATATACTATAACACGACGTACACCGTCCCGATGACGGCCACGTGCTACGAGGTATTCAAGGTTCAAGTGCCCGTGGAGAACCTCAACGTCTACGTGACCGACGCGGAGGGCAATGTACTGGCCAACCAACCCATCTACCCAGCAATGCCTGGAGTCGCGGTATGGAGCAACACCACCCTAGTGATAAACGATAAGTTCAGCCCATACGCAAACGCGAGCATTTGGTACAACGAGAATGCCAACGAGGTGTATAACCAGACGGACTTCAACTTGATAGGCATAGCGGGAGGCTTGGCCCAGTTCAGGAACTTGAGCCAGACCTACCTGTACCACGAGAGGGCCGCTATGGCAATCCACAATTATAACTGGGTGCTTGGCAACGCATCGTTCGTCGACACTGCGGTTCTCCTGGCCAATGCATCCAACGCCGGTCCATACGCGATATTCACGCTGCCCAGCTACATAATATCGGGTCAAGGAACCGCCTTCAGGGCGAGGCTGTTCATGCCCGGCCAGGAGTTCCAAGCCAAGGTGTTCTACCTAGGCTATGAGGTGTTCAGCAGCGTGTTCCCAGTGCCGCCCCCCAATGAGGTGGCGCTGGCCTTCAGCAATGGAACCATAAAGTACGTGCCCAGCTACACTGTGTACGTTGGAGGAAAGGCCACTCCAGCCGCTCCCGGGTCGGTGGTGATAGTGACCAGCACCTACCCGATACAGTTCACTGTGACCAGCAAGTCGCTGCACTACACGGTGCCCAACACCGTGGTGTCGCTGACCTTCTACGACTCGCTGTTCAGGGGATACGTTAACACCAGCAACACGGGATTCGCGAATTGGGGCAGCGACTACCTCAATGGACTCGTGTACCCGTTCACCAGTTACTCCAGCGCCTACACGACAGGCAACATATTCGTGACGCAGGGAAGCAAGTGGGTAGAGATCAGGAAGGTCTCCAACAACGCGCTCGTGGCGGACTACTCCAAGGAGGCGTACAACCAGTCCGCCTCGCTGGTATACTACTCGCTGCCCAACCTGCTGGGCATTAGCCTGAGCGGAACCACTGAGACTGAGTTGCCGATGAGCAACCTGTACCACAACGCGAAGGGCTACTTCTTCAACGTGACGGTTGGAACCCCCGTCTTCGCGATAGGGTACAGCAACTACGCGGAGCCATTCGTCGCGCTGGATCAAGTGCCCAGCGTCACTGGAACTACTAAGTTCGCCGAGTTGACGAGTGAGTTGACGACGCCGCCGGCCTCCGGAATGGTTACCAACGCCGCCGGCAATGAGAGCACCTTCATATTCACCAACTTCGGAGGAATACCGCCGCTCAGCTTGAGGTCCATGGAGACCTACATAATGGTGGCTCCAGGAAGCACCGTGACGGGCGCGCTGGCCACTATAATAGTGACGGTGGCTAACTCAACCGCCAGCTACAACTTCACCCTCGGAACTGTTGACTTGACTCCGCAGTTCCAGGCAGCCATAGGGAGGTGGGACCCGCTCATAGTCCCACTCACCTCAGTGTCCCTGCCTAACCTAGTGGCTCAGCTGGTCAAGACGCCGAACAGCACCCTCAGCCTAGCTAAGCAAATACTGGCTGGAACGGCCCACGTAACCGCCATATACGTGAACGTGACCATGGAGGGAAGCGGCACTTGGACCAATGAGACGAATGCACGCCTGTCCACCGGAATGGGTGGGTACTCTACGTTGACAAGCGCCAACCTCTACAGCAATACCACTAACACCAATGGAGTGTGGTGGTGGAAGGTGGTGCCCGATGCGGCCTGGGCGCCGTACTTCGGCACCCCATTCACAGTATTGATACCCGTGGGAAGCAGCGGAGTCGCCACGTTCGATGTGCCAACCTACGCCCCCAACACTGCTGGGTACACTCCAATAATGCCCACCAACATAACCGGCAGGCTGAACACTTTAGTATCCCTAGCCAGCCAGCTCTCCGAGGCGCCGTACACCTCGGTGGGCAATGCGGCGTTCTTCGCCAAGATAGCCAGGGCATACGTGCTGGGCACGCAGAACACGCCGAACCTGGCCCCGGCCGGCATGCTTAACGTGTACACGGCCGGCTACGCGCCGTCCGGCGTGACCGACGTGCAGCCCATGCCCTACGTCAACACGACCACGTTCGTAGTGATGAACGCGTATAACGTGTCGGGCGGATGGAACAGCGTCACTGGAAGCCTAGGGCCCGTAACGAGCAACTTGATAGTGCCTGGAGTCGGCTTCGGAACCGGAGCGGGCTCCTGGCCCATATACGCCATATATGGGCAAGTGGATGGAACGCCGCTCTACGCAGCAGACAGCGCCAGCGGATCCATTGAGCTGCCCACGATAGCCTTGGAGGGAATATCCATATTCAACGACATGACCACGCCGGCCCCGCAGCCATACGCAATACAAAGCCTCTCGCTGACCCTCAGCGGGTACACCTTCATAGTGAACGGAACGCCCGTCAACACGTACACCTACAGCTCGCCGGTTAATTTGCCGTTCGGCGCCATAACCACGGTGCATGACCATGTCAAGTACATCTATGGAAGCAGCGTATTGGCCAACGTCACCATGAAGAGCGGATACGTGCCGAAGCTGGCGCTCTACGAGCCTCAGTTAAACGTCAGCCTCACGGCGGTCTACACTTACTGGTACAACGTCACCTACAC
>DAHE01000045.1:531-15628 GCA_002508315.1 Thermocladium sp. UBA166 | reverse complement strand
AGGCGGATATAAGGAGGGGGTGGGCGCTTGCGCATAACGTGGGGGGCACCGGCCATTATGCATACGTAACTCTTTTATCGCTGAGCAGAGAGGGGGGTCCGCAATGATCGTGAAGGACAAGGATGGTAACGCAATGATTCAAAGCGAGAGGGAGCTCAGGCTCCGCTACGTCATATCNNGTTAATAAGGTGGGGAGGTTCTTCGATGGGCTGCAGGAAGGCAAGGTCTACTTCACGAGGTGCACCAAATGCGGCGCCAAGTACTTCCCGCCCCAAGCCGATTGTCCAGCCTGCGGCTCAAGCGAGATGGAGTGGATACCCATAACGGGCAGGGGGAAGCTTATTGCGCTAACCATTATAAACGTGAAGCCGTCATCCTTCCCCGGGCCCGACTACGCCGTTGGGGTGGCCAGGTTCGGGGAGTTGGGCGTAGTGGCTTGGCTGGACATCGATGCATCAATTGTGAGGGACTCCGTGAGGCCCGGCGTTGACGTGGAACTAATAGTGAGGAATGGAAGGTATTGGCTCCACCCCCTCATCAATACATAGGTTACCCGGGAAGCCTTGCTCTGTTTAATTCGTCAATAATTAATGACTCGAAACCGGCATGCATGGTTTGAAATGCAAGTTTTCCCCTCATTTGATTCCCTCCCAATCGGTGAGCTTTCTTTAACGTTAGTCTCTAGGCATGGATTATCGTTGCTGTGTCGTTAATAAATATTATATATATAAATAGCTAGTTTATATGTGTAGTTACTGCTTTACTCTCAGGTCTGTTGGCAGGGGTTCAGTCACGTGCTNNCTATGTGCAGCTAAATATATTATGGCGACATATATAAGACTGACTCCGAAAGATATAAAAAGCCCTATTCGGTATACTATAACTATGAATGCGGTAGAATTGGTAAAAAGAGAACCGATATATGTAAAGAAAGGGACCCCCGCGATTGAGGCAGTGCGCCTCATGTCCAAGGCCAACACAGGCCTCGTGGTGGTGGTGGGCGATGATGAGAAGGTGCTCGGCGTCGTGAGCGAGCGGGACATAATACGGGCTCTGGCGAATGGGGTGGATCCGTCCACGCCGGTGGACGAGGTTGGCACTATGGGTTCCATAGTTAAGGTTCATGAGAAGGATCCAGTAATCAAGGTGGCGGCATTAATGGCGGAGCGAAACGTGAGACACGTGGTGGTGGTGGGCGATGATGAGAAGCTGAGGGGGGTTATATCTATACGGGATCTACTGCGGGAGTACGAGGCGTTGAAGGAGCTTGCCAGGAAACCGCTCGTTCCATTAACGACTGAGTGACTCATGCAGCGTTAATCAATTTCAAATCAAATTAAATAACCTTCTCCTCGAATATTTTCGCCGGTTCCCTGACCTTCAATATAATGGCCGCTGCCGCGAAGCATATGAGGGCTGCGGCTATGGTGCCTATGAAGCTGCTCAACGCGTACTCCACCAGGATTGATAGAACAATGGATAATTCATATATGTAAGCCAAGGATGTCGTGAACAACATGGGGCTCACCAGGGTGCTGAGCATAACCAACACCGACATGTATGCCATGACGGCGAACACCCCCATAAGCGCTGCGACGCCCATGTTCGCCTCGGCGAGCACGCCGGACGCGCTCAACCCGATCAGCGATGCAGCTATTATACGGCGAACCCCTGCCAGCCTGATTAGGTACCTGGTAAGCACTGCGGTTGGAATCATTGGGAGCATCAACACTGAATCGATTCCGTGTAGCCGCGGCATCAACTGCATTAAGTAGGACCAGGACACGGCCATTGCCACTGATAGGAGGAGCAAGTCCTTGTTGTGAATCGCCTGCCTCAGGTGAATGCTGTGCACCTTCAATATGTTAGGGGACAGGGACAGTAGTAGACCGGCCGCGAGCAGTCCCCCCGCCACGGCGTAGTCGTAGCCGTTCCGCACCCCAAGGGAGAGCGATGCAATGAGTAGCCCGGTGGATAATAGAAGCACGTAGGAAGTTATGACGTGCCTGGTCTTGCCCATTATGCCAAGCGCCAAGCCCACCACTGATACCATGGACGTGAAGTACATGCCCATCGCTGCCCCAGTCACAGCGGCGCTCAGGTATGGATTAACGGATCTGAGGTACGCCCCCACTGCGGCGATCGCCGTCGAGACGGCCAGGGAGTCCCTGCTTCCGATCTTGGACGAGAGGAAGACAGCGGGCAATTGAATGCCAAGGAAGAACGCCGTTAACATCATTATGGGGCCCAAACCAGTGGGGGCTGCGCCCATCATTATGAGTAAGTAGCCCACCAGTATCAATGATACTAGAGCCCCCAGCCCCTGCCGCATGTGTGGGAAGGGGCATTCCTTAAATATATACGTTTCGCGACAATCAATTAACGTGAGCGACGTGAACGGCAATCGCGAACCAAGCCGTGCCTTTTATGGCTGGGGTAGAAAGCTAGTTCCATTAAGCCGCGTGCAGGGAAGGTTCACGCGGGCCGGGGCTTGTGAGCCCGTCTCCACAATACAATGCATCAAGGCCGCTCAACGGTTTGGGGGAGGAGTAGTGCACCGCGAATAAGTGAATCGCTCCAAGGGCTTCCTTCTCATGGTGGTGGGAAGGCCAGGTCAGCCCTGCAGCGCGCTGTAGTAGTAATCCATGACGTGGGTTGGGAAGTAGAGGAATAATAGGTTGACCGGCAGCGACTCCATTTTTCCGCCGTATTGGTAATAAAACGCAGCGCAGAAGGGGCAGATGGGGTCAAGCATCTCTATGACTGTGGTGTTGCTTCCCCTTGAGAAGTAAAGGGAGTACTCGGAGTGTATTAACCCCCTTAACAGGGACAGTTGGGCTGCGCTGGCCCTTGTCCCTCCTCCCCTTAATATGTTTATGGTCGAGTTTACTGCGCTGGGGGTAGCCCCTATTACGTAGGTAAACCTTCCAGTGGAGTTATTGAATATAACGAAGAGCGGCGTGCCCAATTCATTGCTGGGAATGCCCAAGGCGCTCGCTGTCTTATTTATCTCAGACAACGCCCCGCTAACCTCGTGGAGCGACTCGTTGAGGTTCAGCGACAGGTTGCATCGGGGGTAATTACCTGTTAGATAATAATGTATTAACCCGGGGTAAGCCAACTCGTACGTGAGGTTCTTGGTGTTCTCGTACTGAATGTTGTAATATAGATTAATCACGTATGATTGATTTATAGCGGATAATGCATCCGCGGCCGAGTAATTGTAGTAAACGCACCGCCACTGGTTCCAGTCCGACACCCCATAGTTGAATTCACTCAGCAGAAGCTGGGTAGCGTTGGTTTTGGGGGGTACGGGGGTCGTGCTGATGGGCGGCGATATGGCGCTCGTGGAAGGCACGGGGGTCGCCGGTCTATTTATGGTTACCACGAGCACCACCGCCGCGACCACTAAGACGGCGGCTATCGCCGCTATCACTAATCGATTATCCATTAAACACGGCACCGATCCCCTCTTTTATAAGCTGCGCCTAAGGCCTCGCCATCCAGGCCGAGGTGGGTTCGATTCACCGTGGCTCAATTATGGAGGGAATCCCCTCGTTGGGGAACGAGAATGGAGCAGCGAGTAAGGGCGGTGCTGGGGGTTTTTGTCTTTGCAGCTAATCACCGGAGCGGCTTGCCGCCTTCTTCGGCCGCCGACCGCAGCGATACTATAGCCTTTGATGAGTCGAACCAAGGCGTTGCCACCTCGTCTATCCTCCACCGCTGCCTCACCGTGCTTTCCTCGATCCCAGTGGTTACCCCGCTCATTAGTGATAGGAGGCCGACCCACGCTATCATGGCCCCATTATCGCCGGCCAATTGGTGCGGAACCACGTGAAGCGATGCACCGAACTCCCCCGCGGCCGCCCTCATAATATCAACAAGCCTCCTGCTCCGCGCGACGCCGCCCGCCACCACCAACTCCCGCTTGCCCGTCAACGCCAAGCCCCGCTCCACCACCTCGGCAAGCATGTAATACACGGTCTCCATGAAGCTGAGGCAAACATCCTCCCTCCTCTCCCCCCGCCTCAAGGCATCCACGGCCCTCGTGTATATCCCAGCGAAGTAAACATCCTGCCCAGCCACGTTATACGGCATCTCGATGTACCTTGACCCACCGGCCGCGCACTCCTCCACCCTGGGAACGCCGGGGAAGCCGAATCCAGCCTCCCTGGCAAACATGTCTATGCAATTACCCACCGCTATGTCAAGGGTCTCCCCGAACACTCTATACCTATCCCCGGAGTGCGCGAGCACCATCGTGTGCCCCCCGGACACAAGCAACACTAATGGATCCACCGCGCCCGTGGCCAGCCTAGCTATCTCCACGTGCGCAACCCCGTGGTGAACCGGTATTAGGGGCTTGCCCAGCCTGAGCGCGAGGGTCCTGGCGATGGTAGCCCCCACCCTCAACGCGGGCCCCAGGCCCGGTCCCTGCGAGAATGCAATCCCGCTAACCCTGCCCAGGTCAATGGCGGCAGCGGCCCTGCGAAGCAGCTCCGGGGCTACCTTCACGTGGTGCTCCGCCGCCTCCCTGGGGTGAATGCCGACGCCGCTCGGCGGTATGTACGTGCTCCACTCGTTTAGAAGTATGCCTCCCTCACCATCCACGGCGCCCAGCCCTATGGTGTGGGCCGTGGACTCTATTCCAAGCACTATCACTGGGGAGCGCCGTGACGCCGTCCCCTAGCCGCCCCCTCGCGCTGCGTCTCGAATATGGTGTAGTTGCACTTGCCGCAGTGCCACCTGGGCGTTGGCTCCTTGTGGAACGCCATGACGGAGCCACATCTTGGGCAGTACCTCCTGTTGAACTTGAAGACTCCGTTCTTCATGTCGATCGTGTACCAAAGATGGGCCCTGGCCTTTGCGTCCGTCATTTAGATCCACCCTTCTTCGCTCCCTTCTTCGGCTTCCTCGCCTTAATCGCCTCCCTCACCTTCTTCGCCTCATCCGGCGGCATGTTCCTTAACCGGACGTATAAGGGCTCCACCGCCGTCCCCCTGGCCTCATCGTCGTAGACGTGCACCTTGGCCGTGGACCTCCCAGCACCATAACTAGTCCTCACCTCCACAACGTATACCTGGCCCTGCTTTGCTCCAAGCATTGATGCAACGGCGTCCCTGATCTGGAGCCTGGCAGGCGTGGGCTGCCCCTGGTGTTGAATCTCCACCTCTAATTCCCTCCTCCCCAATAGCTTATTGACCTTCTCCCCCGCAATTGATATTCCACTCGCCACCGCTGTTGATTGAGACATCCAATTGACGCCCCTTACTAGGCAATTTTAATTTTTTGCCCACGACACCAATCAACCCCGCCCC
The DNA here is from genome assembly GCA_002508315.1 of Thermocladium sp. UBA166. Lineage (GTDB taxonomy): Archaea > Thermoproteota > Thermoprotei > Thermoproteales > Thermocladiaceae > Thermocladium. The sequence continues at coordinate 10,310 of DAHE01000045.1, read as the reverse complement.
AGGCGGACAGCGCTATAGCCACGGCGTCGAGCTCATCCAGGCTAAGCGATGGATACCTCCCCCTCAACCAATCCCTCTTGCTGGACGCCTCAGCCTCGTCTATCATTACCACGGACTCGAACACGCCGCACGCCCCAATCCTCCTCGCCGCACGCCTCCCCAGGGGATTATCGCCTATCGCCAGCACTCCCCTCAATCTACCCAACAACGCCTCCGCCCTCCTGGGCGTCAGCATTGCGTGCATCAACAATTCATTGCCGCTGAGCAGGGCGAGGCCGAACTTGCGGCTGCCGGCATCCGCGCCCACCACCAGGTCATCAACGCTTTCCGATATCACCTCCGCAACCTCCGCCACCAAGTCGCCGCCCACCCTCAATGCCTTGCAGGGAGAGTCCACGTAGTAATCGAGCAGGGTAATGTCTCCTCCACAATCATCCGCGTTCTCCATGTACTCCACGCGTATCGCGGAATCGCTCAAAATGCCCAGCAGCTCCTCATATATGGATCGCCTCCCCGCGTAGGCTATCTCCACACCACGCACGCGCGGCGGCGCATTTAAGCGATTCGCTCGCACCCCCCCCGCCTACTTACCTAGCAGCCGCACTCGACTGGATCGCTTGGCTTCATCAATTCCCGCATTAATGCCGTGGCGTACATTCCCCGCCTCAAGACGAACCTGAGACTGAGGGGGGATAGCTTAACCTCCTCCACCCGCGGCGCCGAGTCCAGGATCCTCCAGCCCCCGCTCGCCGAGGCCTCGGGGATTGATTTTATCTTAAACGATTGAGCGGAGACCCCCTCGTTCCTCAACATCTCCCGCTCCCACTCCATCAGCGATGACTCCCCCGTCCTGAACCCAATCAAGGCGCTAGCCACGGCCGCCCTCCCCCTCCGTATCAACTCGTTAATCCTATCCCTGACGCCGTCGGTGACCACGGCCCTGTGAACCGTGGGTAGCCCAGACTCGTCCAGGAGAAGGACGCTGTCGCCGGCAACGGCTGAGTTTATGGGCAGTCCCCTAACCAGCCTCTCGCTGAGGGATTTATTGAATAGATAGGATTGGTAGGACTCCACGTAGAGCCTGAGCAGGTCCGTGGGAAGCCGCCTAAGGGCGCCCACGTAATCCCCTCCTCGCCTCAATAAGTGGCTCGCCACAATTCTCTCCGCCCTGTACCCCCTGGGGAACTCCTTAAGCGCCTCCCCCACCTTGCCGGCGTCAAACAACTCCCTGGCCTCCCGCGCAGGCTCAGGCTCCCCGGGCCTGGGCGACCCAGCTATCTCCCTCACCGCCCCCTCGTAATCCCCCGTCACGATCATCCTACCTATTAAGTGGGTATTTGGCCTCCTAGTCCCGAACCTCTGGTACCCGAAGAAGTTGGGGACCCCCCTCTCCCTGGCTTGCGATAACGCGTCCCACACGCCCTCCTCGCGCGCGCCCCTCACTACTATATTGAACGCGTTGCCGTATATTGACTTGGAAGTGCATGGCTCATCCATGGTGAAGGCATCCAGCACTTGGAAATACCCATCCCCAGCCCCAAGGAAGTCGCTTGGGCTCACGCCCAGCACCGACACTATTTGCACCGTAACGGCATTGGCGTCCTTCAACCCCCCGTAACTTACCCTGTCCAGCGGCACTCCAAGCCTCCCGGCAAGCCTCTCCACCATGGTTAGGGTATCTATGCCCCGCTTCCTGACGACTCCCCAAACCCAGTTACCGGGCCGCGGCGCCGGTCTCTCGGGGAGCTCGCTCCCGCCCACTAACACCTCCCTGACCTGGAAGTCCTCGGGCGACTCCCTCAGCCTCCCCCCAATCCCCGGCGTGTCCGTGGAGTAGGCCGCCATCCCTATGAAATCATCCAGCTCAGCTAGAGCCCTCACGGCGCCGCTTGCCTGGGAAGCTTTATAAATCGAGATGCATGCATAGTCCGTGAGGTTCTCCAAGGTAGCCCTAGGGGGGACCTTCGACTCGCTGCACAGCGGCCACATAGTCCTCCTCTTTGAGGCCATGAAGCACGGGGATAAGGTCCTCATAGGCATCACCAGCGACGCCTTCGCGCAGAGATACAAGCAGTACAGGGTCAGGCCCGTGGAGGAGAGGCTGCGCAACCTGGAGGTGCTGCTCACCAGAGAGCTGGGCTTGAGGAGGAACAGGTTCGAGTTGAGGGTCATAGATGACCCCTACGGGCCCGCCGCCAGCGATCCGGAGCTGGACGCGATAGTGGTCAGCATAGAGACGTACGCCCGCTCCCTGGAGATCAATGAGTTGAGGGTATCCAAGGGCCTCCAGCCCCTCACCGTGCTCGTGGTCCCCATAATAAAGGATGGGTACGGCAACAAGCTGTCCAGCACGTTGGTGAGGCAGGCATACGATAAGTGAATCCCCANNCGCCGCTCGACTTGGGGTGGTGGTGGCTCCCTGCCCCATTATGGGCTCCCGAGATAGGGATTAAAATGGATGCGAGTTGGGGGGCTTCGTGATACTGGTAATAAGCGGGGAGGGGCTCAGGCTAAGGGGGGCGGAGGTGGTGGGCCTGGACTCGCTTCCGCCGCCGAGGGAGTTGAGCAGGTTCGACGCGGTTGGGGTGATAGGCACTGATAGGTTCATAATAAGGGCAATTCACAGGCTGGAGGGGGTCGACGTCCCCATATTCACGGGCGGCCGCAATGGTTACCTGGGCAGCGTGGAGCCGTGGGAGTTAGAGGAGGCGGTGGAGAGAATAGTTAGGGGGGATTACGAGGTGGAGCCGCTCGCCAGGCTGAGGGTTAGGGGCCTCGACCTCCCCCAGGCAATAAACGAGGTAGCCGTGTTCCCGGCCCGCAGCGCGACCGTCATGAATTACTCCCTCTACATAGATGATGAGTACGCTTGGAGCGATTCGGCGGACGGCGTCATAATATCGACCCCGACCGGGTCCACTGCTTACGCGTTGAGCGCCGGCGGTGTGCTGCTTCACTCCAGGACGGAGGCCATGGAGGTGGTGCCGGTGAACAGCGTGAACGTGAATAGGGCCCCGATGGTGGTTCCCCTATCTTGTAGGGTTACGGTGGGGGGAGTATCGTCTCCGCACAGGGTGGTGGTTATAGTGGACGGCTCGGTGAGGCGGGCGGCGCCTACGGACTCCATAACGGTGGAGAGGGGGGATCCAATTAAATTGATAAGGTTCAGCGCATCCCTGGCCCGCTACAGGAAGAAGCTGAGGCTATCGGTGGACCTCACCCCGAGCGCGAAGCTGGTCTACAAGGTGCTGGAGTACGAGGGCCCACTAACCCCAAGCGAGATAGCCAGGAAGACCGCCATGCCGCCCCGAACCGTTAGGGCGGCGTTGAGGCAATTGATTGAGAAGGGCCTCGTCTCCCGCTCCTCCCCCGCGCGGGGCGGGAGTAGGAGCACCATGTACAGCGTGCTCTAGGCTGGATCCATTCCTCCCCACCTCCAAGTACAGCCGCGACACGCACACGCGCGGGAATAGGAGGAGATCCATGCACTTAACCACGCCGCCCAGGTCCTGCTTCATGCGTGGAGAACCGCGGCCGCGCTTTTATTTCTTTCCACCTGTGCATATTATTTCCTAATCGCTGGAGCCAGCGAGTCGGGGGCCCCGCCCGCGTTAAAGCGTGGATTCATACATGTCGAATATCATATAGAAGATAACGCTGGCCAGGGGGACGTATATGATCGTCATGAACAGCATTAGGCCGGCGGTGTTTATAGGCACGGGCCCTATGGCCGTGCTGCCCAGGATGGAGAACGACATGGAGAGAACTATGAGTAGGAGAGGGAACAGCATCACCGCTAGTGTGTACACCTCGAATAGGACGCCCAAGTCGCTTGCCACCCTGCTCAGCCTGGTCAATTTATCCGCCAGGAGGGAGTTGGACTTGGAGAGGAGGAGCTCCCCGACCCGGGGCGTCAAGCGGCTTCCCTCAACCAGCACATTAATCGCGTCCCTGTACGTGTACGACGGCACCCTCTCCGCGCTGCGCTTGAGGGCGGTGATGGGGTCTACGCCGTTCCCCATGTCCCTCAATATTAGGGCCAGCTCCCTCCGGATGACCGGGTCATCCTCCTCGCCGTGCACCTCCCTAATGGCCTCCCCGATGGGTATGCCAGCCCATATTAGGGGGGACAGCTTGAGCAGCGTGTAGACGAACCTATCGTTGAAGTGGCTCCTCCTGGCGCGGATCAGGTACTGGGGGTACAGCGCTGAGCCGGCCACGGCGGCGGTGGACACGATGGATAGGGCCTCGCCGGCGAACGAGGCGGCGCCCTCCCCCAACGCTGCGCCAGCCACGATTAAGGCGAGCCCGGCGGCAATGGATAGCTCCATCACGCTGGCGAAGACGGCCAACGCCCTCTTATCGTAGCCGTAACCGCTCAACGCGTGGCTATCCTCTATCAACTTTATTATGGGGTCCCTCACGGCAATGCACCCGCCTCCACGGTCTTCAGCGTGGCCTCGGGCTCCAGGTAGTAATTCTTTATTATCTGGAACACGGACTTGTAATCGTTGAAGCCATGCCTCGCCGCCTCCCGCAGCAAGCGGCTCCTCCTCCTCAACTCGTCGAGCTCATCCTTGCCAACNNATGGAGCTATTGGACGCGTCCATTTTTCCGTTGATGAGGAGGTCCTTAAACACCGGCCTATCAGTGTAGTCGAGGTACTCCTTCACCTCCCACACGCTTCTCCTGACGCCCGCGCCCGTCCTGACCCTCCTCACGGACACGTATACGTGGGCCATCTCCAGCAGGGCGGTGGGTATGTCCATGGGCTTCGTGACGAGCCTCCTCACCGCCCCCTCAGCGTTATCGGCGTGTATGGTGGTGAGGCCATGGTGCCCGCTGGCGAATGCCTGGAACAACACGTACGCCTCCTCCCCCCTCACCTCCCCAACTATTAAGTAGTCGGGCCTCATCCTCATGGCCACCTTCAGCAGCTTCATCATGTCTATCTCCTCCCGATCCTCCCCCTGCCCCGGCCTAACCAGGAGGGGGAGCCACTGCTCGTGGAGCAGCCTCAACTCCCTCGTGTCCTCTATAGTTATTATCCTGGCGTCGGGCCTCAACAGGAAGAGGAGCGCGTTGAGGAGCGTGGTCTTCCCGGCTCCCGTGGGGCCCACTATCACCACGTTCCGCTCCTTGTCCAGCACCATCCAGAGGTAGGCCAATTCATCTGCCCCCGCGGTCTCCAGCCCTATCAAGTCGACGACGGTGTAAGGCACCCCCCTGAACTTCCTTATGGTGAACGCATCCCCGTTGGCCGCCGCCTCCTTGAGCACCACCTCAACCCTGGCGCCCTCAGGGAGCAGCCCCTCCAGTATGGGGTTGGCTGAGTTGACTTGACGCTCCACGGCGTTGGATACCTTGGCTATGAATGCCCTCACCTCCTCCTCAGTCAACGCCACGTTCGTCCTCATGTTCTCGTACCTGGAGTGCCACACGAATACCCGCCCATCCCTCCCGTTGACGTGGATGTCCTCCACGTAGGGGTCCCTCATTATGGGGTCCAGCTTGCCGTAGCCCCTCGTGTCCCTCCTGAAGTAGTAGGCCAGCTTCCTCGCGGCGTCGCCCCCCACCCTGGCCCGCGCGAGGAACTGCTTAAAGGCGGCCTCGCCGTCATCCAGCTTGGACTCCAGCACGTACTCCTTAGCCCTCTCCAGCAATGCCTTCTCGGCGTCGGTCATGATGGGCTCCAGCACGTCGTACCTCATTACACCATCGGCGTCCCTGGTCACCCCTATGTACGCGCTCCCCTCCTCTATGGGGTAGACATCCATGTACTTGGCGCCGGCCCCGCTCATGTATTGGGGACCCTCCCAAAACCAGAAATATAAACCACGCGTCCACGCGGCTCGACTGGTTATCCCTCCTTGGCCGATCCCTTTATTACCCGCTCCCCCCTTCCTCCCTCCCCATGCGTTGGATCACCCACGCCGCCTTCGCCGCCCTGCTCGCCGCGGCCCTCATGGCCCTCGCGCTGTCCCCCAGCTCGCTCACAACCGTGGAGTTGGGGGGCGAGTTCCAGCTGCCCGTCCCCTCAAGTCGACTCGCAGTCTCTGCGTTCTCCGCGCTGCTGGCCCTCGCGATGCTCGTGGAGGGCTACCCAAGGTACGCGAGGAGCGCCTTGATTGCTAGGATTGAGGGGCAGGTGCCGGAGATGGTTAAGAGCTTCCAGAGCGCGTTCTCGACGGGGCTGACCATGGCGGACGCCGCCAGGATGGTGGCTGAGAGCGGTCTCTCCCCAATAAACGGCATCTTCAGGCAGGCCCTTGCTAATTACAGGCTAACGGGGGACCTACCCAGTTCCCTCCTCCGCGCGGTGGAGGGCAGCGGGTCCAGGAAGGCGGCGTCGGCCCTCAAGGTGATAATGGCGGCTTACCAGCACGGCGCGGGCGCTGGGGGTGCATTGGAGGCCCTCTACAGGTCCCTCTCGCAGTTGAGGGATTTCGAGTCGCAGAAGAGAAGCCACTTGGGCCAGTACACGGCCATCATCTACGTCATGGTCCCCATATTCTCCCTAGTGGCGTCCATAGTGGTGGTGGGCTTCATCCCGCAACTGCAGAGCCTCAAGGCCTCCTCCTCCTTCCCGCCCGCCGAGTCAATAGGGGGAGGGGGGGTTGGGATCAGCGTCTCCACGGGCCTCTCCATAATCCAATTAACCAGCTCCGCCATATCTCTGTTCGCCGGGGTCATAATTGGAAGGCTGGTCTACGGGGATCCCTGGGCGGGCCTGATCCACTCATCCGCCCTAGTTATCATATCCCTAGCCGTGTACCTGGCCGCGCCGCTCGCGTCGGGCATGTTCACGTGAGCGCGGAAAGCGTGGAGCACAATGGACCCGCCCAAAATCTCGCCGTTAGTGGAGGGGCTGCTTGGATGAAACGGAAAATTTATAAACCTCCATTCTATGGTTAATTGAGGATTATGGAAAGAGCCAGGAACAAGAAGGGGATTGAGGCAATAGTGGGCGCCGTGCTTCTAATAGTGATAACAGTGGTGGCCGCCGTGCTCCTCTACCTTTGGTTCACAGGCTACCTGACAGGCACGGCCAGCAAGGCACCCCAGATAAACACGGTTCAACAATTCATAGTCACCGGAGCAAGCATAACGAGCAGTGGCACGGTTACGGCTTACGTTGAGAACACGGGCAACGTGCCCGTCACAATAGTGCAGGCTAACGTGTTGAATGCTGAGAATGGGGCGGTGGTGTGCACGGCCGCCGTGGGCGGCACTGGCACTGGCTCCGGCACCTCGAGCCCCACTAGTCTAACCACTACCCCAACTTCAGTGTCCAGCAGTGGATACGTGGGCACCGTGTCATTTACTTGCCCCTCCTCCAGCATTAGCTCTGGTCAATCGTATACTATTCAGTTGATTAGCAATAGTGGAGTTAGTGCGGAGTATACCACTACTGCCTCTCAGTAGTCCTAGATAAGCTTTTAAATCTTAAAAGTAATTCTTCCCGATGTCTTCTAGGTTGGGCGTTAGTGAGGTGGTGGGGGCGGTTATGTTGGTGTTGATAGCCGCCGTGCTGGGCCTCTTCGTGCTTGGCTACGCCAATAGGCTCCTCACGGTCGGGAGCCCCAGGTATCAATGCTCCATCTCCATTCCATTGGTGGTGTACAACGTGAGCGGCTCGAGCGTGTCAGGCATGGTTATCTACGTCTACGACCCGGGCCCCAATTCCTGCCAACTGGGCTCGGCGTACGTGGTGAACGGGACCACCAACGCCGTGCTGGTTCAATTAGTGATTCCGCGGGCCCATGTTGGGGTTGGCCAGTTGATTAGGCTGGTCTACGGCAAGGTGTCCAGCTCCAGCAGTTACGTTGATAACGCGACGTCCAGCGCCCCCATACCTGTGCCCAGCGTGGTCTCAATATACACGGTGACTGGCAGTGAGGCGCAGTACCCGTTACAGTAGGAGGCGGGGGTTGGGGGACTTGCTTGCCGGCGCCATTGTCCTCATAGTGGCCATACTGGTGATAGCCGTGATGTTCTCCGTGGTGCAGCGGCAAGCCGCCGCCCCGACCCACCCAACGCCTCGCCCCTCCTCTCCCGTTGCTGTTGGAGGGAACCCAGCGGCGGGGAGCGGGTACGTGGTGCTGGAGCCTCTTCAATACACGGCGGCCTGCTCGCTCATGGGCGGGGGCGATCAATACGTGATTAACTGCAGGCCCCGCCAGTCAGGCGGCGCGCTCAACGTGACGGGAATAAAGTTGGGGAGGGGTGGGGTATTGGTGGTGGGGACCCCGGTCAATCAAGTCCCGATCGCAGTGGAGGCCCCATTGGTGCAGTTGACCGTTCAACCAATGATTAACTACACAAAGCCGGGGGGCAAGACCACGTTTCTAGTGGCGATCTACGTCACCAACAATTACTCAGCCTACCTGCCCCTCAACGTGAACTGGGCGTCGCTATCCGCCGCGTACAGCACGGGGAGCGGGGGCGGAGCCATACCGCTTCAACTCGATTCACTGTTGGCGCCCGGCTCCTCTGTGGTGATAACTAGGACGGTGGCGGTGACTGCCCAAGTCACCCACGGTCTCGAGCCCGAAACGTTCACCGTGGATGAGCGGGTGCTGGGGAGCACGGTTGGCTCCGTGTCAGTAACGGCTTACCTGGTGGTGCAGGGATGAGGGGGCAGGGCACCTTAGTGATGGGGATAATAATAGTGGCGGTTGCCGCCGTGTTGATATACGTGATCGCCGTGGAGTCGCCGGCTGCCCGCGAGGTGGTTAGGGCCGTTGGCGCCCCGGTTCTCTCAGTGATTAACTCCACCGCCGTCGCCTACGAGTCCCCGTACCAGCCCCAATTAGTGCTCTGCAGCTGGGTTAACTCGAGTGGTGTGGAGGGGCCTCTTGCTTGTCGCTATAGGGTGGGCAGGCTGGGCGATGGGGAGTGGGCCATAAACCTGGAGGCGCCGAGCGGTAAGTACTCCTACCTACGGGTAACAGTGGTGTCCAGCACGGGCGCGGCCGCATCCATAGAGCTGGCGAGGACCCCTAACTGCACCGTGGTTGCGGCCCAGTACCCACGGGTGGCCGTGATCCCGCCCGGCAGCGCCTACCTGGGCTACTCCATAGTCGGCCTCCCCAACGGCTTGAGCAACGCGGCCCCCATAAACNNTCTTCCACCCAGTAACCGGCAATTACCTATCCGGCGGCCAGTCCCCGCCCGCCTCCCCGGCGGTCGCCTCCGGGGTCCTCAACCTCAACAACCTAATAACGGGCCCGGGGACGTATGAGGTCACTCTGAGCTTGTCTACTGCCTGCAGGGTGATTAACGCGTCCACCACGTTCATAATACTGGCCCGCCTCCTCAACTTCTACCCATTCAACGTGGGCTGCCTGGGCAGCTTGACGCAGAGCGGGAACAACATAACCAGGGTACTCCACGCATACACGCTTCAAGTATCTAATGGTTACGAGCTAAACGCGTTTCTAGGCAACATAACCGTGACCACCCCAGGCCAGCTCCAAGTAAAGCTGCCCACCTCCCCATCCAACGTGAGCAGCGGCACCATATACGCGGAGAACGGCACGGCATACATCAGCGGAACAACTTACCGGCCTAATAAGGTAACTAATTTAACATTATGGAGCGGCAATTATTCATTGAACGAGAGCTTGGCATTTAACGCCCCCATTACTGGGAGGACCGTGTTATTGGGCAGCTACGCCTATAATTCCCAGGCCGGCTACATTAACGAGACCATACTGCCGGTCACCGCCAACGTGATGAATCTATTAAATGGAGTAACTAAGTTCTACGTGAAGCAC
>DAHE01000045.1:297-425 GCA_002508315.1 Thermocladium sp. UBA166 | reverse complement strand
ATTACTTTATCAGCTGGAGCCATGTTCTGGAGCGAGCAATATAGTGGCGGCAACGTCACAGTTAGGCTAATAGGAACAATATCCGGAGGAACAACGCCGCCCGGCGATGGATTCGACATATACCTATT
>DAHE01000045.1:0-229 GCA_002508315.1 Thermocladium sp. UBA166 | reverse complement strand
AATTTCTCTCCTGTGCAAGGAGATGTAATTCTACCGTACGCTAATCCATATGATGGTTCTCCATATATAATGGTTCAGTGGAATTCATTCTGGCAAACTGGTTATACGACGAGCGGCGCTACTGGGCAGTTCAACATATGGGTAATCAGTTATCTGTACGTAACCAACAATTTATATATTTCTGTTGCTCCGTATCCATCTCCTGATCTAGGTAGTCCTTATGCTGGTT
>DAHE01000005.1:780-18022 GCA_002508315.1 Thermocladium sp. UBA166 | reverse complement strand
AGGGAAACTGGCCTAATCCACATAATGGAATCAGGTAAGGATCCCCTAGTAATTAAGTGGCGATCATAAATCCCGGGGCGTATCTCTAAAGGGGGTGGCCATTAAAAGGTGAAATAGATCTTTCACGGCTTTAATTGACAAAGAGGATGATCTAGGCAAGGAGGAGGGTTAAAATGTATGCGGAGTAAGGTTTATAAAATATCATTGCCATCCCGGCTATTTATGTCAGATGATGAGTTGAACAAGATACTTGAGCGTAAATATAAGGAATTGACAAAAACGGGGGAGGTAAGGCACCTAACCAAGGCCGATTTCGACGATTTCATAAAGGATCACGAGGTGGCCGTGGTGGACTTCTGGGCCCCTTGGTGCGCTCCTTGCTTCATGCTGGAGCCCATAATTAAGCAAGCCGCCGCGGAGTTACCTGACGTCGGCTTCGGCAAGGTTAATTCTGAGGAGGAGCCCGAGATAGCGTCAAAGTATTATGTTATGAGCCTACCAACTATTATAATATTCAAGAACGGAGAGCCAGCCGATACAATAATAGGAGTGGTTCCAAGGAAGGCATTGATAAATAGAATAACGTCGGTTATGGGGAATCATTGATGCAACCCATATTGCTGGGAGTGGATGGATTAGGCTATGGAGGGTTCATGGAGTGCGAGACCGCAACCCTCCTCTCCCTCGTCAACTCAATGGAGAGGGGAGTCGTGGAGAACCACGCGCCTCAGTCGGAGCAATCTGCTTGGTCGTCTGTGTTGATGATTGATGGTCCAGGCTCCTCCTCAGCCCTTATAAAAGCAATCAAGGCAGTACCCATTAACTTGCCCATCACCAACCCAACCTTTGGGTTAGTGAGCATCGCGTTGGATGAATCCACTCCCCCGAGGGAGGAGGTGGGTAAGGTGATTGATGCGGTGATCAGTACATCCAAGAATAGACCTGTTATAGCATCGATAACAGCATTGGAGAGGTTTCTCCACGTCAAGCCCCAATTGAAGTGCGAGATATACTCCGCCATAGATGAGGGAATTCGCAGGCTGGTCTCCAACGATGATCTGGGCCACTTAATCATTTTCTCGCCCTTCGGGGAGCCTCAATCCCAACGCGAGGGGGATCACTATGATTACGGCGTGTACCTATCCACAATGCCAAGGCCCCGCCACCATGACACAGTGAAGATCCACGAAATAGGTCAGTTATTCCTAGACATGGTTGAGGCGAGCCAGTATCAATAGGATAGGCATAACGGGAAACGGATTCCGCGCGGAGGTGCTTCCCCTCGGCGCCTACATCGCCGACCTAACCTATGAGGGGAAGCCATTGCTGCTGCGTAATGATGGGAGGCAATCGGCGACTAGGGCAGGCATGGCATTGCTGGCCCCCTTCGCCAATAGAGTTAGAAATGGGGAGTATTTGTTTGATGGAGTTAAGCACAAGCTTCCAGTGAACTCCGAGGGGCATGCAATACATGGCTTCGTGAAGGATAAGGAATGGAGAGTGTCGGAGGAGGGCGATGGATTCATCAAGATGGAGCTGGACTCCAAGGGCGAGCCCGGCTATCCATTCGAGCTATCCTTCGCCGTATCATATGAGGCATCCAAGCGGGGCTTTAATGTGGAGATGGCGGCGATCAATACGGGCAGAACCAATGCGCCGATAACAATGGGCGCCCACCCATACTTCACGCACCCATCGCCGAGGAGTCAATGGTTCATCAATGCCGGCGACGCCTTTCGGCTGGAGATGGTGGGCAATATACCCACTGGCAGAACTATTCCTCAGCGATTATCCACGTACATTGGGGAGTACGATGATTGCTATAGAATAGATGGGGATGAGGTGCAGTTGATATTTCCACGTGATTGGGACATCGTGATTAAACTGCATGGATTTCACTTCATTCAATTATTCACGCCAAGCTGGGCCAACGCGGTGGCCGTGGAACCCATGACGGGAGCCCCCGACGCCTTTAACAACGGAATAGGATTAACGGCACTGGAGCCGGGCAAGTCATTGAGGGCAAGTTTCACGATGATGCCGAGGCCCAAGGCGGTGGAGCTTTAACCCCATCGAGTGTTATAGGATGAAAGCCCAGCACTCGCGGGCAGAAATTCACGCCAAACGGTTGATCCGCGTTGATTGAGCAAGGAAGGTCTATACCTCCTTCCCACATTAATGAGGATCCTCCCTTGTTTGCCTCCCATGACGGTGCTGTGCATTGCGTGTGGGAGCAGTGAGTCGTGTCCCCGCGTCGTTGGGTTTGAGGGAGGCATGGCTCGTCGTGATGGGCAGTTAAGGACCAAGCCCCCACGCCCAAGTGAACATGTAATGAAATCAAGGGACAAACGGGGATGTAGATGTATTATTTATCCTCCAACGCATCCAAGTACTCCGGGTTACAATCAGTGAATCCGAGGTCCAAGCATACTTTGAATGCCTCCTCGAGCGATTTGAAAATCGTCATGTAATGCCGTATGCACTCGTCACAGCCCTCCATTTTCATGGCATTCCCGCTCACTAGCCTTATTTATAAGCATTTAAAACATGGCCCTTCACGGCGAAAAAGAAACGGAAATGGTAGATGAGCGATAATTCACATCCACCTTTAAATACAGCCTAGCGTGCGGTTAACTCACGACGTGAGGAGCGGGGGGGGAAGGGGGAGGGGGTAATCAAGGCTTCAGGGGCCCCTAAAGGAGGGGGTGTTAGTCCCTCATTGGGATCAAATCCGAGGAGCGAGCGGGGCACTGACATTAAATCCAGGCTTCTAGGAGCGATTAGCTGACCTCCTCCCCGTCCTGGTGGTTGAGTCATGGGCAAGCGATCTGAGTCCGTTTCCAGGACCTGCCGGGGATCGTTGATTGCTGCCGACGGAGAAGAACCAAGGGCTTATATACCTCATGGCAGCGTCCCCGCTCCATGGAGAGCGTGGCTTTGATTCGTTACAGCGAGATAGCGATTAAGGCAACTGCCAGTAGGAAGAAAATGGAGCAGCTTCTAATCCACAACGTGGCTGATGCGTTGAGGAGACGCGGCGTCGACTTCGCCGACATAATCAAGACCCAGGGGCGGATCTTAGTACGGACGAATCGTCCCAGCGATGCGGCAATCACGGCTGCCCACGTGTTCGGCGTGGTCTCCGCGTCGCCTGGAGTGGAGATAGGGGTCTCCGGGCTGGGCGATATAGTCGAGAAGGCCGTTGATTTGTGGGGTAATGCCGTGAAGGGCAGGAAATTCGCCGTTAGGGTGAGGAGGATCGGCAGGCACGGCTTCACGTCCATGGACGTGGCCAGGGCCGTGGGGTCGGCACTGCTGGGCGCCTCGGGCGGCGTGGATCTGGAGAACCCGGACGTGGAGTTATTCATAGAGGTCAGGTACGATAAGGCGTACCTATACCACGAGGTGATGCAAGGCCCCGGGGGTCTGCCCCTCGGTTCTCAGGAAGGCAAGGTCCTCGGCTTGGTGTCGGGCGGCATAGATAGCCCAGCCGCTGCGTGGATGATGATGAAGAGAGGCGTTTATGTGGACATGATGTTCTGCAGCTTGATAGGGGTCGACGTTGGTAGATTCATGAGGGTCGTGAAGTCCCTCTACGATAACTGGATCTATGGCTATGATCCCCTGATCTACGTGGTTGATTGCAGGGGCTTGGCGTCATCAATTCAGCGCAGCGTCAATCCGCATGTTTGGAACACCGTGTTCAAGTACGTGCTGTATAGGATGGGCATGCGGATAGCCAGGGACGGCGGTTATCTGGGAATGGCCACCGGCGAGTCTATGGGGCAAGTCAGCAGCCAGACCCTCCACAACCTCTACGCGTCCTCTCTAGGCATTGACGTGCCGATATACAGGCCCTTGATCGGCTTCGATAAGAGCGAGATAACGAGGCTGGCCCGCGGGGCCGGGACGTATGAGGAATCAATTAAATCAATCGAGGCCTGCGTCATATTGTCAAGGAAGCCCAGGACAAAGGCTCCCCCTCAGCTGATAGCGAGTGAGGCAAGTAAGGTGGATGCCGCTGTTCAGGATGCGTTGGGCAGGGTAGTGACGATGCACGCGAGCGAGATAGATCTTGGGAAGTTGAGGGAGGGCCTTGCCATGTTTGGGTGATTACTGCTTCTCCCCTATTACCTCTCCATAGCTGCTGACGGAGAAGGAGTTATTGCACTTCGGGCATGTTATGGATATTCCCATGTTGTACCATGACTCCCCCATCTCCACCTCAAAGACATGGCCGCAGTGGGGGCACTTAGCCCTTATCTTTAGAACCCTCTCAGGTTCTCCTCCGGAGTACTCATAATCCTCCGGCAGCTCCCAGTTGCTTCCTGAAGACATGGTTCGGCGCGGGATTCGTGCATTTATTAACTTTTCTATAGGGGCCTTTATTAGGGGAGGGCCTTAATGAGGGCAGTGAGGATCAGAATACCCAATGCACGGCTTGAGCGGAGTATTAAGGCTGCCGTGGATATGTCTATCAATGCCCCCGCCTCCAACTTCGATGACGCCCTCACCTTGGCCTTAATGGGCCTTGGGCCCTCGTATGAGGAGGCGATGCACGCGTTCGCAGACTCGCCGGATCCCCTATCCGCGTATTTAGTGGCTAGGCACTCGCTTAGAAATGAGAGGACCCAGGAGGCCATTGATAGGGTGAGGGCGATCAAGTCAATGATTAGGAGGAAGTGCTTGTCCGGCGAATTAGATGAGCTGTTGTGCCTCAGATTGAGGGCGTTCGAGCATAGCCATGCGCTCAAGAGGTTATCGGAGCTCTATGGGAGAGTGGATCCATTGATGCTGGCCAACGCGTTTGTGTCGTACAATCAGGAGAGGCACGCGCTGCGGTTATTGGAGGAAGTCTCGCCCACCACCCCGAGCCAGGCATTGCTTGAACTAACCGTGTTTAGAAGGGCAGTAGGCTTAACCGCGATGAAGGGCTCCCTAATAATGGGCGTGGAGCACCTGAATTACTTAGATTGGCTAGTTATGGATGGGGTTGGGGGCGGGTTGGTGATGCAATTCAACAGCATTCACCGCGCGTATACCATATCCACGATCCAGGCACAGGCCATGGAGAGTCGACTGCTCCTGCATGGCTGTGAGTGGGAGGTTAATGACGGTGGGGTGGTCGAGGTGATGGCTGAGTGCGATGATTCCCTCCTTTACTTCGTGGGGAATCCCACTAATGCCGTGGTTGAGATAGAGCTGCCCGGCGAGGGGGTGGTGAAGACCAGCACGGCGGAGTTCAGGGCGAGCGGTAAGGTGCTCGTGCTTCCCATGGACTATGCATCGGCGGTGCTCCGGCGATGAAGGGGCGGGCCCGTCCTTAAGGGGCTTGGAGCGGCCCCTGCTACTCACCTATCTTTAGAACTGTCTTTATGTCATCATGAGTCCATGTATATGCATCGCCGTAATTATCCAGTGTGGATACTTTTGTTATCAGTTTTCCAATCCAGTTCCCGTACTCCGATTTGCTCTTGACCATGTGTTGAAGCCCCATCTCGAAGTGCTTAACCGAGGCATTAACTGATCCAACTATGGCCTTGTTGTTGAGCACAGCATCCGTTAGGAGGGAGCCCAAGTCATGGGACTCCCCGCCCTGCGGGTACACGCCCAGCAGCACCATTACGCCGCCCGCGGCCAAGTACTTCACGGAGTCCATGGCCACTCCAACGGCTCCAGTGGCCTCCACCACTAAGTCGAACTCCCCCTCCACCTTATCCGTGAGCGCATCAAGGTACTTGCTCCCCACCTCCTGGGCCAGCCGCGCCTTCAAGCTATCCGCCGGCCTAGTGGCTGCGGTCACGGTCTTCAGCCCCATGAGTCTCAGCACCATTGTTGCCAACAACCCTATTGGGCCTGCCCCCATTATCAACGCACTGGATGGGTGCCAGTCGAACCTGGACTGGCCCACCCTCATGGCAACGTCTATTCCCTTCTCGACGACTGAGAGGGGCTCCGCGAGCACCGCGACGTCCACCACCTCCTTGGGCACCTTCACCAAGTACCCGGCATCAGTGACTGATAGCTCGGCGGCGTGTCCGTGCAGGCCCCATATCCCGTGCTCCACGTAGTGACCCATGGGGCAGTAATCCACTGGCAAGTCGCAGTTCACTGGGCGGCGCACGGTGGGCACCACCACCTCGCCCTCCGCCACGGAGTCCACCTTATCCCCCAACGCCTCCACCCTGGCTAGGGCCTCGTGTCCCAATATGAGGAACTGGGATCCCTCGGGGGCCTTGCCGTACTTCCCCTCTATTATTTCCTTATCAGTCCCGCATATTCCCACCTGCAGCGGCCTTAGGAGGACCATGCCGGGCTTAGGTGATGGTTTATCGACGTCACGCAATCGTATTGAATTGGGTATGCCCGGAACAACAGTAACGGCTTTCATGGGAGTGGGGCCGGTGAGAACTTAATAAAACGTTTTGGCTGGGCCGATAGATGGAGTTCAAGCAATCCATAGTTATAAGGAGCGACCTAAATATGAGCTGCGGCAAGATAGCCGCCCAAGCGGCGCATGCATCGGTTACCGCGTTGCTGGAGGCCATGAAGAGGCGAAGGGAGTGGGTCGATGCTTGGCTCAGCCAGGGCCAGAAGAAGGTGGTGCTGGAGGTTCCCTCGCTGGCCGGGCTGGGGGGGTTGGCCAGCAAGGCAGCGTCGCTGGGCTTGCCTCACTCCGTTATATCCGATGCAGGCCTCACGGAGCTTGAGCCGGGGACGGTGACTGCATTGGGGATCGGCCCGGCCCCCCGCGACTTGGTGGATAGGGTTACCGGCAGTCTGAGGTTGCTGAGGTAGTCAATAATATTGCTCGTCGGTTTGTTGATAGCTTTAAAAAGGGCGAACGCTCCCAACAACCATGTCTGACGACTTCGATGAGGAAAACGCGGAGGAGCAGGAAGAGGAGCAATCGCAGGAAGAGGAGGCTGAGGAGTCTGTTGAGGAGCGGGGTTCATTAAGCGGGAAGGGCGGGGTTTACTCGCTTCTCTTCCCGAAGGGCAAGGACGTCAGATACGCTTTCTCCGCCTTATCCACCATATTGAAGAGCGCATCCCTCAAGGTTGGACCTGAGGGGGTTAAGATGAAGGCCATAGATGATGCCAAGATATCCTTGATACTGCTGGAGATACCGGCGTCCAGCCTTGATGAGGTGAATATAGGTGAGGACGCCGAGGTCGGCATATCCTTCGACGTGTTGAAGAAGATAATGAAGCGCATCGGCTCCAGGGATAAGGTTGAGTTAATAATAGATAAACGGCAGGCGAAGCTGGGCGTCGTAATATACACCAAGAAAGGGCGTGAAGGGGGTATTTACCGCAAGTTCAGCGTTCCCTTGATGGATGTTTCTGAGGAGGAGGTGCCGGAGCCCAACCTGACCTACCCCATCAGGATAACAGCGGACCTAGCCTCGATGCAGGACGTGATAGCGGCCACGGCAGATATAGGGGAGGCGGTGACGTTCACGGCGGCGCCCGATCAATTCGCTATAAGGGCGGAGGGAGACGGCGGCAAGTCCATCGAATCCATATATCAAAGCACGGATGAGTTGTTCCACGAATACTCGGCCGGGGAGGGGGGGACAGCCACGTACTCCGCGGATCACATACTGGGATTCATGTCCCAAATGAGGCAAATATGCGATGCTGTAACCATGGAATTCGCAACAAATAAGCCGCTGAAGCTCACGTTTAATTTCTCCACGGGCTCCGTTGTGCTTTACCTCGCGCCCAGGACATTGTGAGGCAGGGATTAATCACTTCCATGTTCCCTTCACGACCCACACGGGCTCCTCCGGATTGAAGTACTCGGGCCCCGTGGCCCTCAAGTCCTCGAGCAGCTTCTCGTTTATTGATACGCCGATTCCGGGCTTGGAGGGCACCTCGTAATGCCCGTTCACCACGGGCGTCTCGTTGTTAACCAAGTCCCTCTTCCATTGGGGCCAGAAGTCATAGAAGGACTCTTGTATCAAGAAGTTCGGTATCGCCGCGTCCATTTGAATCGTGACCGCGTTCTGTATCGGCCCGAACGCGTTGTGGAACGCTACCTCGACTCCGTAGGCCTCGGCTAGCGCAACTACCTTCCTGGCAACGGTGACGCCGCCTATGTTAGTTATGTCGGGTTGAATGAAATCCAGAAGCCCGCCCTCTAGGTAAGTCAGGGCATCCTTTAACCCAATCAACCTCTCTCCCAGCGCTACCTTGATCCCGGCCCGGCTCCTGTACTTCGCTAATCCGTCGAGGTCCTCCGGATGAACGGGCTCCTCCATGAATAGGGGATTGAATTCGCTCAACGCATCGGCTATAGCTATCGCTGAGTTTGGATTGAACCTTCCATGATGCTCTATCATTATGTCAACCCCATCACCCACCACGTCCCTCACCGCCTTGACCCGCGCCCTAGCCTCCTCCAACCCCTTCTCGTCTATCCAGTCGAAGTACTTGCCAAAGGGATCAAACTTAAGCCCCGTGTACCCCATGCCAGCAACCTTCCTGGCCTTCTCCGCGAAGTCAGCGGGCGACACGGCGTCGCTGTACCACCCATTGGCGTATACCCTCACCTTATCCCTACTCCTCCCCCCGAGCAATTCATAAAGAGGCGCCCCCAACTCCTTTCCTATCAAGTCCCATGAGGCTATGTCTATAGCGCTGGCGGCAGTGGTCGACTCGAACGACCTAGCCATGTAGAAATCATGCTTGTACCACTCCCTCAAGTTAGCCTCGACATTATGAGGATCCCGCCCCACGTATACCCTAGCCGCCTCCTTAATCGCCTCAACCACGGGCCCCACTCTAAGCGTGGGCACGGCCTCCCCCCACCCAACCGCGCCTCTCGACGTGGTGACCTTGACTATTATGGACACGCCGGCCCAGGTGGCCGCGGTTGGATTTTTCTCTCCAACAACTACTGCGTCCACGCTTGATATTGTTTCAACCATGGCATTACAATCAAGCGGGCAAATTAAACGTTGCTGTTAATAGTCTCCCGGGTGGGATGGTGGGTTGAGTTAGTTTTGTGGTGGAAATGCATCAGAGTGCGTGTCCAAAAATTAGTAACGAATACGTAAAACATACTCAATTAGCCGCAGAGCGAGATGATCCTTTCTATTGTTTTGTAATATTGCGTGACCAATTTTTGGACACGCAGTCTTTGCTTTACAAGCCCGCCCCCACCAGCAGATAAGAACCACACCGATTCCAGGAATTTTGAATTCAGGTGTTGGATTTAATAGGGGCCTTGATTTTATTTTTCAATGGTAAGAATAGCTCTTGCGACGGATGACGAGAAAACCATAAGCAAGGGTCACTTCGCCCATGCTCGGGAGTACATTATTTATGATTTGAATGAAGAGACGGGCGAGTTGGTTAGAGTGGAGTCGAGGAGCAATCCATTGGGGGCCGTGCCTGACATGGATGAGGGGACCCATGCCAAGATGAGCGCGGCTCAGCCCGGCATTCCCGTGCATGGATTGCCGAAGTACGAGTGGCTGCGCAGTAATGTGTTGAGCGACGTAAACGCAGTTATAGCCAGCGGCGCATGCCAGACAAGCTATAATTACTTCACGTCGGAGGGGATTCAGATCCTATTCGTGGAGCCAAACACCAGCATAGATTACCTATTGACTCAGATAACCTTGGCCGCTGATGAGGAGGATGATGATGAAGAAGAGAGTGGGGACGACAATCGAGGAGCTGCGTGGGGCACGGATAAGGATTAGCAACTAACTTCAATTTAAGAGCTATAAAAAATATAAAATATATTATAATGTATCAGCAAACCCTCTCTCCCACCGCGTCATCCCCGGCATTCACGGTAACCACGGCTGGCCTTCCCTTATCGCCGCACGTGGCTAGAATCATTCCCTGGCTTTCTACGCCGAATATCTTCCTGGGCTCCAGGTTCGTTATCACTATAACTAGCCTGCCCCTCATCTCGTCGGGCGAGTAATGCTCGGCCAGGCCGGTCACTATTTGCCTCCTCTCTGTCCCTATGTCGACCACCAGCCTTAGGAGTTTCCTGCTTTCCGGCACCCTCTCGCACTCTATTACCTTGCCCACCCTCAAGTCCATCCTCATGAACTCGTCGTGGCTTATCATTTGATCAAATGAGAGGCGAGCAGTTTTAAACTCTATGGGGGTTGAGGGAGGTGGAAGTCTCCGTCCGCTAAGCCTAATTTAGCCATCAATAAACTAAATTTTCGCACTTTAAAAGGAGGTTCTGGGGAAGAGGGAGGGGTTTATTGGGACTGGGATATTTTATCGAGCAGTTGTATCCTCTTGGCTGGGTGAGGGTGATCGCTGAGTATGTCATCCCACGGCTTCGGCTTATAGCTGCGCCAGTACTCTATCAACTCCTCCACGTCGGCGTCGCCCGCCTCCCTCACTATCTTATCGTCGGTGGGGGCGAAGAAGAGCATCTTAGTCATGTTGTTAGTGGGCGACTTCTTTATCCTGGCTATTGCTCTGGGATCCATGTACAGGGTTATCTTGGCGAGCGCCCGCTGCAGGTTCTTGGCAGCGTTCGGCACGGTGAGGGCGGAGTTCACGTCGGCGTACGCCTCCCTCAGCCTATTCATGTAGAGCAGCACGAATTGGAACAGGAAGCTGACTCCAAGTAGCGCAACTCCTATCGCCATCATGCTCAAGCCATTATTCCCGCGATCCCCCCATGCTCCTCCCCATATGCCGCTCCACATGAGGGAGTAACCGAGCCAGTATATGAGCGCCGGTATCAATCCTATTGCCATTAAGAGCTCTACGTCCCTATGCCTCAAGTGCCCGAGCTCGTGGCCCAGCACCGCCGCCAGCTCGTCCTTGTTCAGCAATCTAAGGGCGGGGCGGGTTATGGCGACCCTCCTCCCAGCCACTGGGCTCCCGTACGCGAAGGCGTTGGGGAACGGCGCCTCCGCTATGTAAACCTTGGGCGGCTTGGAGAATCCATTATCTCGCGACACCTCGCTCACGAGGTCCACTAACCAACCATAGCTGGGGTCGTCCTGCGTCACCTCGTGAGCCCTATACACGGCGTTTATCATGTAGGGGCCGAAGAGCCACTGGAATATGTTTATTATAAGCACTAGGACAAGCATTCCGCTTATTAGGTAAAGCCCCACGGATAGGCTGCCGCCGCTCAGCAGCTCCGCTATGCCAACAAGCAAGGCAACCGATAGCAGGACTATGGTTACGCTGCTCAAGCCCATCATGAGCCTGAGCTTGATTAACTCCCAATTCATGGGCAGCGCGCTGTGCAGCTTTTTTAAAAACCTTACTCACATAAGTTGACTAAACCACTGTCCCCAAAGCCCGCTCTGCTTCTAAATCTATCAGCCCGTCGCCAGCTCCTCACGGGTCTCAGCCGTGTTTTACCTCATCACTTCCCGACAGGATTCTCTCTAGCTTATTAATGTAGTGAACCTTCTCCTTCTCCTCGTAATTATCGCCCAACCTTATCATGCCCAGCCTTATGTGATCTATGGCCCTTAACTCCTCCACCCTGGACGGCATCACGAGAACCACCCTGCCGCTCCCGTAGTATATCTTCTTAATCATGGCCAGCGACACCAGGTACCCCTCCCCATCCTCCAGCGCGGCGAGGAGCCCCTCCTCCCAATTCATCGGCAGTATCGCCACCTCCACTCCCGGCAGTGCCTTCACCACCAGCTCCTTGACAGCGGGCGACGTCATTATGGCCCTCCTCCCCACCTGCTCTCCATAGGCTATCGGCATCCCCAGGTACCTCGCCACGAGCGCCCTAAGCCCAGCGTCGAGTGGGACTCCCCTCCCTATCGGCACGTTGATTATGGGCTTCTCGAGGAGGTTAATGGTGGCGGTCCTGGCCGGCATTAAGTACTTGCCGTAGCCCATCTCCCTATGAAGCCTCCGCTCCTCCCTAGTCTTCACCGCGAGGGGCGGGGCCGGCAGCTGAATCACGTTGAACCCGCCCGCCTCCACCGCGCTTAGGAGATCCGCGGCCTCTCCCTCCTTCTGTATTAAGACCACCGCGTCGGGCCTCAAGCCCTCCAGCATTTGAAGCTTGTACTGTATTGCGGTGGGCTCCGTTATCCACCCATCCGTGTTTATAACCTCCAAGTCAGCCCCCTCCGCCTCCAAGTAATCCGCCAGCTTCGCCACGCCATCTATCGCCTCCCTCCAGGTGTGCTCCAGGCTAGTCGCCCTCAGGAACACCATTTTGAGCGGCGGCAGCATGCTGAGGTGGGTTATCGGCTCGCTGGTCTTGGTGCACGTGATGGTGGTGGGGGGCCCCAAGTCGTTCTGGCCCGGATCAGCATCTATCACCCCAACTGTTCTGCCCGCGGCTATTGCCTTGTTGGCGACCATTATCGTGAACGTGGTCTTCCCCACATCCATCATTCCCAACACGACGACCCGCCTATTGGATCGAGCCACCGCCTCCGCGGCCTCCTCCCACGCCTCTATGCTCTCCTCTCCCTGCGCAGGCTCTATCCTGCCCTCGGGACCCAGCACCACCTCCAGCTGCGACTCATCCATGGACTTCACGACCACCTTCTTGGTCCTCAATATGGTCAGCTTAGACCCAACTCCGTAAGTTGTCCCCAGCACGTACACGGTGCCCCTCAGCACCTTCACGCTAGCCGGCCCCTCTATCCTCACCGTGGAGCCAGGCCCCAAATTAACGGCATCCACGTCCTTTCTATGATGTGCATTTTTTAAAGATGCCGCCATGCAGTCTCCGGCCTTCATGCGCCGGCGGAGAGGAGGCCGAGCAGGACTAGGGAGATCACTATGGCGATCACGTACTGGGTCCATAAGTACCTGACGAATCTCGAGGGCACGTCTTTCTTGAGCGCCTTGAGCACCAGCGTGAATCCCAGCATCAATCCCTCCGCCACGGGGAAGAACATGGCTATCATGACGGCTATGGCTGACGCCACCCCGCCGTACCCGATGGCCGGGATGGCGGCTATCACTCCGAGGTTAACCATGGCGTACGCGGCGTACCACAGCCCCGCTATGGGTATGTAAGATATCCACACCGTTCCCAGCAGCGATGCGAAGCGGGCCAGGGACGCGGCTAGGAATGACATGCCGGATATGCTTGCCTCGAATGATTTTATGCTTGCCTCAACCTCAGCCGCGTAGGACGGCGGCGACGACACGGCGTAACCCATCAGGAAGGCGCCCAGCAGCGATATGAACACCGCGGCGTACACCACCAGCCTGGATTTGATGTACCACCTAGTCAACTCCCTCATCACGTCGTTTGCCTCCATGTGATTCCCCCCATGCCTCGCTTTAAAAACGAATCGGAGTCGATTACGGATCGCCGCATTTTTAAAGGGGCTAGCCGCCGACCCAGCGTGCAGGATAGGTGGAGGCATTGGGCCATGAAGAGGAGGGGCCTTAGGTACCTCATCCTTTACCTGCTGGCCTCCAGGGGATCCATGACCGGGGCCCAGATCTCGGATGAGGTGGAGCGGGCCAGCATGGGCATGTGGCGGCCCAGCCCCGGTTCTCTTTACCCCATGCTGGACGAGCTGGAGAAGGAGGGCTTGATACGAATAGATAAGGTGGAGGGAACGAAGAAGTACTACGTCATCACGGAGGCCGGCAGGAACTTGGTGGGCCCCTCATCCGACGACAGGCTGGCCAGATCCGTGGATGAGTTCACCTCCATGGCCAGGTACATACTGGATAACTGGGACAAGTTGAGGAAGGAGGATAGGGACCGCGTTAGGTCTGCATTGATTGAGATGGAGAAGGTAATAGGGGGTAATTGAGGCGTGGGGTTGGCCGAAAAAATTAAATCCACGCATGGGCTCATGAGCTGTAATTGAGGCATCATGAGGTGTAGAATAGATAAGATAGAGGCGGAGGCCCACGTTCATGCAACGGAGGACCAAGGAAGGGTGATGCGGGCGTTGATGAACGCGCTGGGGCCCGGAGTCGATTACGAGGTCACGTCGGCCCAGGGACATTACGGCAACCCAATAACGATAGTGAGGGCCGTGATAGGTAGATCCAGCGGTTGCCCGGACCGCGTGGCGTCTAGGTTGATCTCCATGCTGGGGGAATTGGATAGGCGATTGCTCATGCTGACGGCGGGGGATAGGATGGAGGGCGACAGGTTCTACCTGAGGTTGAACAAGCAAGCAGCGTACCTGGGATCCATGAGGCTCGACGACGGCGGCGACGTGGTGAGGTTGGTAATATACTTCAACCCAGGCATTGCTTGGGGCAGGGATGCCAAGTCCCTCATAGAGGAGTTGATGATTCGATGAGCGTCCTGACGGCTAGGGGGGTTTACAAGACGTACGACGGGAGGAGGTGGGCCCTCAGGGGGGTTGATTTGGAGATAGGGAAGGCCAGGATAGCCACGCTGCTGGGCCCCAATGGGGCTGGGAAGACGACTTTCGTCAGGATAGCGTCCACGGAGCTTCTCCCCACAAAGGGGGAAGTGGAGATACTGGGGGTGGACGCGGTGAGGCACCCGAGCAGGGTGAGGCCGTTGATATCGATAATACCGCAGGAGGCTCGCCCCATTAGTTTCATAACGGTGTGGGAGGCCATCTACTCATACCTATTGCTGAAGGGCTTCAGCCGCGGCGACGCCAAGAGAATGGCTGAGTGGGCGATGGAGAGGCTCTCCCTGGAGCCCTATAGGGGGACTCAGTTGTTCAACTTGTCCGGCGGGTTGAAGCGGAGGGTCCTCGTGGCTATGGCGTTGGCGAGCAATGCCTCCCTAATATTCCTGGATGAGCCAACGGTGGGCCTCGACATAATAAGCAGGAGAAGCGTGTGGGACGCCCTGGCCGAGCTGAGGCGGAGCGGCGCGGCCATACTGCTCACCACTCACTACGTGGAGGAGGCCGAGCTCTTGAGCGATGAGGTCTTCATAATAGACTCGGGCACGGTGATCCGGCGCGGCTCCCCTAAGGAGCTTCTCTCCCTGGCGCCGGGGGATGCCGTGGTGGAGGCCTACGGCGACTCCCTGGAGCTGGACGAGCCCCACGTGAGGCTGGGGAATAGGTACATAATATACGTGGACTCGGCCGTGGCCGGCTCCCTCTCCACCGAGTTGATTGGCAGGGGCATGACGGTCACGGCCAGGAGGAAGGCCCTGGAGGACGCCGTGATATACCTGCTGGGCGGGTGGAGGGATGAGGGGGAGGCCGAGGTGGGCAGCGATGAGTAGGATCACGACGCAGCTGCGCGGGTCGCTCGTCATAGCGTGGATAAACGGTTGGCTGGCCATGACGAGGATGCCCGTGTGGCTGGCCTCATCCCTCACGGCGCCGGCGTCTATAGCGTTGATGATAATATTCTTCGGCGGGTATCAGTACCTCGGCATAGGCCTGATAGGGGGCATATCGATGCTGATAGGGGTGAACGGCGTTGGGTTGGTCGGGGACGGCGCGTTCTACAGGCTGGAGCTGAAGTTCCAGAACATGCTTATAGCGACCCCCCTCACCCCAGTCAGCTACACACTGGGCCTGGCCCTATCCTCCCTAGTCTACTCCAGCCCGGGAATAGCCGTGATGCTGGGCGTCCTGGCCTACATGGGGTTCATAACCCCCCTAGACGCGGCCCCCATAGCCGCCGCGCTATTCGCTGAGTGGTTGTCCTCATCAATGCTTGGGTTCACCATATCCACGTACCTGAGGGACACGAGGTACGCGTGGGCAATAGGGAACATAATGGGGTTCGCGCTCGGCACGCTGTTCCCAGTCTTCTATAGAGCCACCATCCTGCCCATCCCCTACCTGGCGGCGGTCTCCCCCGTCAGCGCGGCGTCCGTCATAATACAGTACGCCAGCGGGGTCTCGCATTACGCCGAGCCCCTCGTGCTCGCCGCCGCGCTCTCCCTATCCCTGCAGGCCGCGCTCTTTACCTTGATGGCCATGTATAAGTCGAAGTGGAGAAGCGATTAACCGCCGGGGGGCGTCGCTAGTCTCCGCCTTATCTCCAGCACCCCCACTATCAACAATATGAATCCAACGATGGAGAGAACAGGGCCGGCGTAGGGGATCAGGACGAGTATGTAGAGGATGGCCCCCACCCTTACCAGGTCCGATCCATGCTCCTCCCCCAGCCTGTAGTAGCCTATGGCTATCATTATGAACCCCACCAACGCCACTGCTCCCCCCACCAGCGCTAGGATGGAGGCCGGGATCAATGCGGAGAGAACCGCGGCCGGCTGCGGCTCCATGGCTAGGGTCGGCGTGGTGGGCTGGACTCTATTATTCACTGCCAACTCCCTAACCGCGTTAATCAAGAGATACAGGCCCGGGAGGGCTACTAGGGAACCCACGGGGCCCAGCACTGCGCCCACCTTCCCAATCGAGTACTTGGGGTTGGACCTGCTCAGCCCTGCGAAGCCTATGTACTGAGTAACGGCGGTGGCGATATTCACGGCTATCCCTATGATGGCCATCACCAGCACCTCATTCATTAATCGAATCACCTCGCCAGCCCCAGGAGCCCCGGCGCCCGTTATGGCCAGCCCGATTATGGAGCTATACACTGTCAAGAACGCCGCGATGGCCACGCCCACCCCGAAGACCAAGTTGATGAGGAGGCCCACGGCCAGCCAAGTCACCGCGCTGCGCTTTGAATCCATTGTGGATCAACGCCGATGCCTTTAATAAAAATTGCGTTCCGGGCCCGACCCCAGCCTTGAGGATTACGCCCCCTCCCCGTTTATCGCGCTGCTCAGCCCTCTTCGGTGGCTGGGCGGTTTTGAGGGATCCCAGCCTTTGAAAAGCGGAGTCTTCCCTCTTTTACTGCTTCTTGCCCTGCAGTTTTAGTATTGCCTCCGCCAAGTCCCCCCCGCTCTCCTTCAATGCCTTGACGGCATCATCCCTCGTGGCCCCCGTCTGATCCATTATCAGCCTGACATCCTCCTCGCTGACCGCGGGCTCTGGTGCGGTTGGGGGCCTGCTCATTATTATGGAGGACTGGGCCGGGGCGGCTTGCTGCTGTGGGGAGGAGGGGGTGGTCTTGACATCCCTCTCGCTGGCTTGTACTTGATATATCACCATTCCCTGCATCTTTATGGCGGCCACGTTGGGGTTAGGCACCTCCAGCACGGAGCCGTTTCGCAGGTAGATGACGACCTTAGCCGCGCTGAGCTCCTCCACGTTGAGGTTACCAACCCCCATCCGCTTCAACATCTTGCGGAGCTCGTTTGGGTTTATCATTGCTTAACCCCGCTCAATGCATGCTTTAAAGCTGTCTCCACCCTCGCCGCGTCGCCCCCCAACCCC
>DAHE01000005.1:0-765 GCA_002508315.1 Thermocladium sp. UBA166 | reverse complement strand
CCCTGCCGCCCACCTCCCCAAGCAGCGCCTTGGCCACGTCGCCCGCCCTCACCTTGCCGTTGGTGTACACGTAGACATCATCCCCGATCACCTCCACCAAAACATCGCCCACCGCCGCTGTGTAGGCCCTAGCCAGCTCCTGGGCGTACTCGCTCCCCTCCAGCGCGATCACCGCCCCCCTAACGCCATTCACGTTCACCTCCCGCCTCCTCGCCGCCTCCAGGTCCGCCTGAACAGCCTTCCTGGCCAGCCTACGCACAGCGGCCTCCCCATCCCTCAACTCCGTCATTAACTTATCCACGGCCTGCAGCAGTGAATCCCTGCCGACGCCGAGCCTCCTCGCCGCCTCATCCATGACGCCCTCCAGGTCCTGCACGTACTTAACGGCGTGCCGCCCCGTGGTGAACGTGAACCTAACCACGCCCTCCTGTATCTTCTCCACCTTCACTATCTTTATGGGCCCGATGAGCCCTGTCCTGGTCAAGTGAGTGCCGCCGCATGCCTGTACGTCGAACGGCGGGTCCTCCCCGATCTGGAGTATCCTAAGCACCTTGCCTGGCACGACGCCTCCCTGGTATATTATGAAGCCGAACCTCCTCTCCGCCTCCGTCCTGGGCAGCACCAAGGGCCTCACGGGCAGGTCCCTCATAACCGCCTCATTCGCCTCCTCCTCTATCCTCCTCAACTCCTCCTGTGTGGGGAGCCTGTAGTGAGTCACGTCTATCCTGCTGGTCGGCACGTCCTTCTGGGCCCCCGCCTGCCACA
>DAHE01000050.1:12069-29775 GCA_002508315.1 Thermocladium sp. UBA166 | reverse complement strand
GGCCTGTACTTCTCCACCCAAAGCAGATCCGAGCTCATCTATTGACGTGGGTGCATTCCACTTATAAAGGTTCTGAAGTACCCCTCAATGCGGCCATCCCCATGCGGTCACCGAGGGCCACGTCCTCGCCAAGCCGTGAATTGAGCTTGGCTTAACGCGTAATACGCCAGGTTAACGTCCTCTTCCCCTCCGATGAGGAAGAGCCTCAACCCCCCTCCCCGCCTTGAGGGCTTCCCTGCCCGTCTGAGAGGTTCTGCGGCCATATTACTGAGAGGTTCCAGTTGCTCACGAAGCTGGGCACGCCTTCCGAGGCGGCCAATGACTTCACGGTTTTCCAGTAAATATCCCCCGGATTGTCGGCGTAGCCTAGGGCTAGCACGGTTAAGTTGTAGCCCTTGAGGATCTGGGTCTCCTCCGCAACGAAGGTCGAGTTGGAGAAGGCTATCTCTCCAGGCGAGGCCACCTGGGTGCCGTAGTCCTCGAACAGAACGAAGCTTATCATTCCAGAGACGTTCCCCACCACGGCGAACCCCCTATTTATCCCGATGAGTGCGTGGGGGTAGTGGCTTCTGGTCCAGTTTATGATCGATATGACTCCATTGGCGGTGAAGGGGTACTGCTCCACCACATCCACGTCGTCGAACATCACCCCCTGAAACCCCATGCTCATCACAGTAGCTACTTGGGACTCCACGTACCTCTCCCAGGCGGGGGAGGAGACGTTCACTATGTACTGGCCCCACTGTTGGTCGTAGCCTATCGCCACGTTCGTGGGAGGGGTTAAGTTCCCCAAGCTCATGTTAGCCAGCTCTCCCATATCCAGATAAGCTATTTTGACTGCCCTGATCTGCTCCAGCTGTGAGGCGTTGATTTGCGTGGGGTCTATGATCACCCATGAGAAGTTATTCAGCTCTTGA
Organism: Thermocladium sp. UBA166; assembly: GCA_002508315.1. GTDB lineage: Archaea > Thermoproteota > Thermoprotei > Thermoproteales > Thermocladiaceae > Thermocladium. Next base: position 28,858 of record DAHE01000050.1, on the reverse strand, counting down.
ATGATGGTTGAATTGATGGAACCATAATACACCGCGAAGGAGGGCCCCCTCGATTCTGTCCCGGAGGTGGCGGGGAGCTTCACCTCGTGGTTGAGAATGATTTTGAGATACGTGCAGGCCAGGATTAGAGACGCCAGGATTAGGGTGAGAATGGATAGGGACACCAGCGTCGGCTCATTCATGGTTATACGGAGGAGAAAGGGCAATAATAAATTTTTCCAATAAAACCAGCCCTGAACTGTGGCGGTAACCCACGAAGCTCGTGGAAGGAATCGGCGCCATTCAAGACCTGCGGCGTGAGGGGCGGTGAGCATTAATTCCACTCCCAGACCCCCTTCCCTCAAATCACCCCCGGTCTTCGCCCCCCATCAAAGTGGTCACCATGCCGAGTAGCCCCGCCTCGCCATGGCGGCGCGGACCACGCCTTCGCGGAATTGAGGCCATCCCGAACAGCGCCCCGGGCTCGCGGTCCTCAACTTAGAAGGGGAGAGGAGGGAGGAAGGGAGGGAGGAAGGAAGAAAGGAAGGAGAAGGGGTTTGTCTTAATTGGGCGGTGGGAGGTACTCGTCCTCCTTGGAGGCCAGCTCCTTTATCCTGGCCAGCTTCTCCGGCCTCATCGCGTCCTCTATTGCGGCTGGGCCGGCGCCCATCCTCACAACGCTGTCGAATAATTCCCTCTTGAAGGCTATCGGGGTCTCCTCTATGAACCCCCTAGCGTCTATCCTGGCCCTAGGGAACTCCGCCAGTATCCTCTTGGCCAGCTCGTCGGGCACCTCCAGCTCTATCACCTTCAAGTAACCGCCGTAGAGATCCTTCACCTGCACTCCCTTGCTCCTCACCTTCTCCATCCTGGCCTTGTCCAGAACTATGGCTATTTTATACGTCATCTCGTGGTCACCTCCATGGGGTCCAGTTCCACCTCCAGCTCCGCCTCCTTGGTCTCCAAGTACCTCTTGTTGACGAATGGGTAGTTGAACCTCCGCCACCACTTCACTATGACTTGGTAAACCTCCGGCCTGAATATTATGGGCGGCGGCTCTATGCCCTCCGCTATCAACCCCCTCACGAAGCTGCCGCTGAACCTCTCCGCCTTATCTCTATGACCGCAGGACTCGCTGTAGGCTATCTCCCCGCACACTGGGCAGTACCAGAACTCCTGTATGTTGACGGGCCGTATCTTGAGCCCCCTATCCACGTCGTAGGGGGGAGCCGGCAAGCCATAGCTGGGTATCCCCTTGCTCCAGAGCGTCTGGGTGGCGTATGGGTCGTAGTAATCCCCGACGGCGGCGTGGTCCCTCCCGAACATGTGATGCGTGCATCCCATGTTTTGCCGTATTATGCCGTGGAGCAGCGACTCCAGTGGATTGCCGTACCTCATGTCCCACAACGTCATGGTGACCAAGTGCCTCCCCGGCCTTATGTAGCCGAACCTGCTGACCGCCTCGTGCCCCTCCAGTATCGCCTCGTCCACGAAGTCCCCCAGCCTCTTGGCCCCTATTATGGCGTTGACCAGTATGCCGTTGCACGGCTCTATGTCGCCCAGGAACGCCGCCTCCTTCATCAAATGCTCATGGCCCGTGTGGGGGACGTTCCTGGTCTGGTGCGCAATGACTGTCCTCCACCCCCTCCTGCCGAACTCCAGCCTGGAGGCGCTTGGGGGGTACCAGAACCTGCCGTAGGGCTCCCTGAGACGCGGCTCGTTTATCACGTGAACCCTTCCCCCCACGGCCGTCCCCGTCATGCTCCTATACATCAACCACCCGGGGTGCTTCTCATCGAACCGCCTCCTAACCACCTCGGGGTTCCTCTCCGGCGTGCCGAACGTCCTGTCCGCCACGTCCCTTGGATCGAACCTCCACACCTCCTCCACGTCTATTACCGCGAAGGGCCTCCCCTTCAGCCTGAGGAGGAGCCTATCCCCCTCCTTCACGCCCAGCCCCCTCAACTCCTCGCCGTCCACGTCGAATATTATGGGGAACGGGAACAACCAACCGCTCAACAGCCTGCGATCCCTCATCACGCTCTCAGCCTCGTTTCTAGTCATGAACCCATCCAATGGACTGAAGAAGCCGTACGCTATGGACATCACCTCCCTATACGCGTTCCTTATGGGGGCCCCCGTTCGTGGATCTATGGTGGGCCTTATGTCGTAGGCGGGGCAGCCGGCTGCCATTCGGGCCCCCTCCTCCCTGTCCACCACGGCGTTGACCAGCCTCCCACCGTGCGGCGGGGGTTGACTTACCTTGAGGCTCATCCTCATCACCTCACCAGATCCACCACGGGGACAGTCCAGAGGGTCCACTCCCCGCTTCCCGCGTCGTACCTTGAATTAACGAAGACCCTCCAGTTATCGTCGTCCAGCGCAGGGTAATCGGACCTAGCGTAGTAGCCGGGCCACCTGGTCTCCCTTCTGTAAAGCATGTGCCTTATTATGGCCTCCGCCGTCAATATCCTATGCCACAGCTCCCAGGACCTGAGGAGTTGGTGGTAGTCCTCCGCCACTACGTACCTCCGGTAATCCTCCTTCAAGTACAGCAGCAGCTGTAATCCCCTGGAGAGCAGCGACTCGTTGGTGGTGTACCAAGAGCCCCAGCCGGCCGCGTACTCATCCATGAGCTTCTGCAGCCTGCTCAATCCCTGCTTGTACCACATCATGTTCGGCGCCACAGTTCCCGCTGTTATCAACCCCCTCCCCCTCTGGAACCTCTCCATGGGTTCGTAAACCCTCGCCCTCAACCTCTCAACCTGCTCCTTATCCAGCGAGGGCGGCGAGTCGCTGTGATCGGCCAAGTACTTCACGGCCGACTTGGCCGCTATCCTCCCCTCGGTGAAGGACCCCGAGGAGAACTTATGCGGGGAGGCGCCGCAAGCGTCCCCTGCCACGAAGAGCCCATCTATGGTGCTCATCCTATTATACCCCCAATTATACTGGTGGCCCCTCTCGCCCGGCCCCTCTACCTTGGCCGGCGATATGTCGGAGGGCCCGCTCGCCCACGCGCCGTTCTCAGTTGCGTGGGAGCCCATGGCGTACGGCTCGGAGGGCAGTATCTCGGAGGGCTGCTTCGTGGGGTCTATGTCCTGGCCCGCCCACACCAGGGCTTGGCTTATCGTCATGTCCAGGAAGTCCTCCCACCCCACCTCCTCGTTCTCCGGCGTAAGCACCTTCTCGGTGTGCATGTATATGGGCCCCCGCCCCGCCCTCAGCTCCATTAAGCTGGCCAGCACCCTCAGGTTGGTGGGGGTGGGCACCGCGTCCGCGTACCCTCCCCTCCCATTATACAACTTCCTTATCTCGTCCTTATGCAGCTCGAAGGAGTCCTGGCCAAGCGCGTTCGTCTGCTTCGCCTTAAGCAGTAATTGCCAAGCCCCGACCGGCCCGTACCCGTCCTTGTACCTAGGCACCGTGAACCTCGCCTCCATCATCGTCATCACGGCGCCCGCCTCTATGAGGAGGCCGTACGCGCTGCCGCTGGCCCACGGCGGGTACCAGGTCCTGCCCCTGCCCTCGTCGGTGGACCTGGGCCTGTATATGTGGGACCCCCCTCCAGCCGCCACTATCACGGCCTTGGATCGAAACACGTAGAAGGTGCCGTCCCTCACGTTGAAGCCAACCGCCCCCGCCACCCTGCGCCCGCTCGGGTCGAGCAGTAGGTGCGTCACCATTACCCTGTTCAGCACCTCGGTGGCCGCCTTCCTAGCCGCCTCAGCCACTATGGCCTTATACGACTCGCCGTTGATCATGACTTGCCACCTCCCCTCCCTCACGTAGCACCCAGTCTTCTCGTTGCGCCAAATCGGTAATCCCCACTCGTCGAATAGGTGCACGGTGGAGTCCACGTGCCTCGCCACGTCGTACACCAAGTCATCCCTCACCACCCCCATCAAGTCCGTCTTGACGTACTTGACGAAGTCCTCAGGAGCGTTCTCCTTGCACTTCATGCCCAGGTACGTGTTTATGGCTGAGAGGCCCATGGCCACGGCCCCGCTCCTGTTTATGTTGGCCTTCTCCGCTATCACTATGCTGCAGTTCCTGCACCAGTACCTTGCCTCCCACGCCGCGCCTGCTCCAGCCATTCCGCCGCCTATTATCAATATATCCGAGTCAACCCACCTACTCCTCATGTATCTCCACCTCCCTCGGCCTGGGCAGCTCCGGCACGTAGAGCTTGTCCGGCTCCGCTGACAGGTACTCATCCCTCAGCCTGGATTTGTCCGGCTCCCCATAGGATTGAGGCGGCCTTATCGATCCCCACGGCGTCGTCCTTATTGGGAACGCGAACTCCTTCACGGTGCCGTTCCTGTACCTTATCTTCCAGTAAATCTTGTTCTTCTCCTCATCGCGTAGAACAGATATGCCGTGCCCCATCGGAACGAAGTCAGCGTACCCCCTCACGTCCATGGCGTACCTATGACACACCTTAACGCAGTTAAGGCACTCCCAGCACATATCCGGCTCCGCGTTGTACGCCTTCCTCGTCTTCGGGTCGAAGTGCATAATATCGCTTGGGCAGATATCGATGCAGTCCCCGCACCCCACGCACCTGGATGAGTAGACGAACGTGGGCACGCTCCTCACCTCGTCTCACGGGGTACCGGGAGCCTCGGCTCCCTCCCGCCGCGCCTGGCCATTCTCTCGTACACCGCCCAAACGGGTTGGTAAAGCGCGTGGGAGAACTTTGTGAACGGCATAGAGACGAAGAGGCTGGCGACGAAGAGCATGTGGACCCAGAAGACCGCGTCGACGGCTTGGCTCCAGTAGAACTCGCTTGTCTCCAACGCGAAGCCCGTTATAACCGTTAACGCCAGCAATGCCAGGAACCAATCGGCGCTCGTGGCCTTGGCGGCGGGCCTCTCCCCCCTATACCTGACGGGCACGTATATGCCCAGCCCCACGAGGCACATCGCCCCTCCAAGGGTTCCAATCCCGACTATGACCGCCTCCCCGCCGGGCCCCAGGTAATACGCGGGGAGGAATGTAGTGGCCGTGACCCACTTATCGAAAATGAAGCCCAGAATTGTGGCCACCAGCAGCATCAGGAAACCGTAGAACACCAGCAAGTGGGCGACCCGCTTCACCCGCGTCCTCCGCTCGTAGTAAGCGCCTTGGTGGCAGTCGGCCAACGGCGCGGAGGCCAGCACGTCGAACGCTAGCGCCTCCGCTGCTGCCTTGATGAATGCGGACCCCGCCCCCTCCCTGGTCACTGGGCCCACGGCTGGGGAAATATCATACCTCCTCAGCGCCCCCCTCCTTATCTCCACAGCGAAGCCTATCGCCATGATTATCACCAAGATCACTGCGCCGTAATCTATCCACGCGTGCGGAATTGGTAGTTCCATCCCATTCTCGCCGGAGGGCCCAGCCGCCCCCGAATATCTAGGCGTTTAGGTACGTGGCCGCCTCGACGTGCCTCACGTGGTTTCTACTTAAAAATAAAGGGAAGGCTCCTCTATTAATTATCGCCGCTCCTCCGGCCACGCAGCTCCTCCACAGTTTCCAGGAGGCCATTGACGACGGCCGCACGATCGCAGCCGCACTCCTCGTTGACGTAGATGAACGCGTGGGGCGAGTGCCTCCATGACTCGTCGATCGCCCTCACCAGCGGCGAGGAGTCCCATATGGTGGTCACGGTCCCCGTCCTCCCCCTCATCAATGACTTGAATGACTTATCGAACCTGGGTATTATCACCTTCACGCAATCGCCGCCGCACCCCAGCCTATCGGAGAGCCCCTCCTCTACCGCGGTCTCCGGATCCACCCCGCCCGCCCTCAGCTCGTCCAGCGCGTCGTTTAGCCACGCAGCTCTCCCGCCGAGCGCCTCCAAGTAATCGTTGTCCCGCTTCCAGAGGGGCTTGTAGGGCGTCCTCCTGGAGAGCAGCATCCCGGCCTCGGGCAGCCTCTCGGCTAGGTCGGGCAGGAGGGATGTGAAGTAATCATCGGTGACCTTGAACAGCTCCAGAGTATTGCCGATCCTGCCCGCAATGAATCGCAGGAGGAGGCAGGGGTAATCGTGCCTCCCGATCAGCTTCGCCAATAGGTCCCTGGCTATCTTTGTGAATAGGAGGGGCTTGTGGTGGAAGTACACCCATTTGTATGAGTTGTACCTAGCTATGGCGAATCCCTCCAGGAATGCCTTGGCCTTCTCGTCGAAGAGCAGCTCCTCGCCGTCCAGGTAAACGTACTGCACGAGCCTCTCCACGTCGAGCGCGTTAGTGCCGACGCCTGCCCCCGTGAAGTATATGTCCCGCAGCACGTAATCCATCCTATCGGCGTCCAAGCTGCTCGATATTATGGAGTGGAGGAGAGGGGGGCGCCCGTCGGGGCTGGGGAACGCGAGGGACCTCACGGCGTCCACGTTCACCCCCCCAACCGCGCTCTCCATGATCTTCCTGAAGTCCCCGCCCATCGTTACTAGAAAGCCCGCGGCCTCGTGCTCCTTCATTGAATTGAAGAGTCGCTCGCTCAGCTCCACGCCGCACCCCGCCGCCCGGTAATTCCTGCTTAGAATCCCCTCCAGCGTGTGGGAGAGGGGGAGGTGCCCCACGTCGTGGTGCAGCGCGGCGAGCCTCACGTGCTCCAGCAATTGATCCACGCCGTCATCGTGGAGGCCCATGGACTCCCTCACCTCCTCCAGCCTCCTTTCATCCATTTTACCCAAAGCCTCCTCGGCTATCCTATGGGCCAGGTGCATCGTGCCCAAGCTATGATCGAACCTAGTGTACTTAGCGGTGGGGTAAGTCAAATAGACGAGCCCCAACTGGCTCACGTACCGCAGCCGCTGCAGGTACATGCTGTCATCTATTAACCTCGCCTCCTCCCTCGTCAAGCGTATCCAGCCGTGAACCGGGTCCCTTATCTCCTTGCTGAACTCCACGGATTCATCCCTTGGAAACGGTATTCAAGGGGGTTCTTAAAACCTGCCTTCCAGGCGAAGCGAGTCCATCCCCTTCACTCCCCCTCCCCCTTCCCCCCGCTCCAGGCAATGCTTTTTATCGAGTTGCTGCTCGGAGCGCTTAGATGATGCAGTTCGACTGGGAGCCGGCCGTGGCGGAGGTGGCGGTGGATTGGCGTCAGGATGATCTTTGCAAGCAGGTGTACGTGGATGGGTTGAAGCTGGCGGTCGGCTCCAGGCACTCCTATAAGCTGTGCCAGGTAAGGCCGGACTGGGCACCGGTCCTCGTCATAGATGGTATAGTGATGCACACGTTGAGGATGAATCCCGTGGATTACGCCGACAACAAGGTTAAGCCGATAGACGTGAAGGGGCGCGTGGTTCTCGAGTGCTGCAGCGGTTTGGGCTACGTTACCTCCTCCCTATTATCGAGGGGAGCTAAGCGCGTGGTCTCCATAGAGGCGGACCCCACTGTGCTCCAGCTCTCCAGGTACAACGTTCACAGCTCATCGCTGGGCGATCCACGGGTCGACCTGCTGGTCTCCGATGCAGTGGCGGCGGCGAGGAGGATGAGGAGCGGCGCGTTCGATGTGGTTATCCACGACCCCCCAACGCTGAAGAGGGACACGGGCCACCTATTCTCGCTCGCGTTATACCTGGAGTACGCGAGGGTCCTCAAGCAGGGGGGAATCATGTATCACTACCTACCCCACCCGGGCGAGAAGCATAGGAATAGAAATATAGGAAAAGGAATAGCGAGCAGGATGAGGGCAGCGGGCTTCCGCATAGTAAGGGAGACAAATGACGGATTATACGCAGTGCTGGACAGAGCACAACGCGGTGGAAGCAACCGATAGACCATTATAATTCATTAATTTACTATTAGTATTATTTAGTTAAACCATCACCTTCACCTGTAATTAATTATTAGGGTGGCCGCCCCTGACTCCCCGCCCTAGGGGCTTCACCAGGGTCTTGTTTGCTCCACTTCGGGTACCCTTAATGCAAGGCATTGCGTGCGATGGAGGGGGTCAACCCCAATGGGCAGAAGGGAGCATGGAGCATTCGAGGAGGGGGATTAACTTTGAGCGAGGACGCTATTCACCAGCTACTCCTGTCGTGGGGCTATGTACTTGGCCAGCTCGGGCTTCGTCTTAACCAATTCCTTCGCTATCTGAGCCGCCGTCCTATCCAATAATCCCCGCCCCTGCGGGGTGAGGGTTCTTCCCTTCCCGGGAACCTTGGCCACCAGGCCGGCTTGCTCCAGTTGGTGAAGAATGCTTCGTATGGGGGCTCCCGCGCTCTTCCTGGTTCGGGGCGCCCTAGCCTTCTTCCCCACGGGGGCCCTGTAGCTATAGGCCATCCTTAGCCTCTCCACCCCGACGGAGTCGTTGAGGTATATCTTGCGCAGCAGGGACGCTGCCCTAACGTACCACCAATTCGGGTCCTGGGGCGGCGAGTCCTTCCTCGCGCCCGTCTTGGCGTAGAGCGACCAGGGGGCGGGCTTCATTTGCTGGACATTATCCTTCAAGTACGCCGCCAATCGCTTTATCAACATGTCCGGCGGCACGTCCTTTATATTGACCACGAATCCATGCGTTCAGTAAGGTTTATAAATATTACTGGATCGGCTTGGAGCCATGCCGTTGAAGTTCTGCCCCAAATGCAAGTCAATTATGGTGCTTGCCAAGGTAAACGGCAAGTCGGTGTACAAGTGCCCCAAGTGCGGCTACGTGGAGGAAGTGGATTCATCATCCAAGCACGTGGAGCGAATGGTGATAGAGAAGAAGGCCAGCGATGATCCAATAGTGCTGGAGGGCGCCGACTCATCCCTCCCCAAGATAAAGGCGTACTGCCCCAAGTGCGGCAATGATGAGGCCTACTACTGGGTGCAGCAAACAAGGGCAGCTGATGAACCGCCCACGAGGTTCTACAGATGCACGCGCTGCGGCTACTCGTGGAGGGAGTACGAGTGAATTGCTTCACGTGGCGTCCAAATCATCAGTCTTTAGGTCACTCATCACCCATCAAGGCCTGCGTGGTTACATCACGCCCCCTCCCCTTCCCCCTAGAAGACTCTAGGTCAACCGCTTAATGGGTAGGATCCCGCTCTTCAAGTCGTTGAGCAGCCCCGTCATCTCGGCGATCGCCGCGTCCATTATTGCCCTCCCCTTCTCTTCGCTGGCCTTGGACGGGTATCCCTGCACCGCGTGGTGGTACTCGGCGTTGTACGCCTCCTTACCGTACACCCTGAACCTAGCCTCGACCCACTCATCATACCCCCCATCACGCGGTACCCACTTAACCAGGGATGGGTACGCCGCCATTACCTCGCTGGTCTCGTCCTCCGCCGCGTGGCCCTCCGGGGTCTCCAACACGCTCTTCCTGGCCTCCCTGGCCAGGTCTATCCACCAATTAACTATTATTATCACTAGGTCAGTCTCTCTGGCAACGTCCTTGGCCGCCATGCTCAATGCATCCACGTTGCCGCCGTGCCCGTTCACCACGACCAGGTACTTCACGCCGTTGCCGGCGACCGCCGTGAAGACCGACCTATAGAGGTGGTAAAGGGCCTGTGCATCTATGGAGATGGTTCCCTTGAATTTATCCAGCACGTAGGTGTTTCCGTACCAAATGGGGGGCAGCATCAACACGTTGGCAGCCTCGCTGGATTTCTCGGCGACGTAAATCGCCATCAAGGCATCCGTGCCGAGGGGGAGGTGGGGTCCGTGTGCCTCCACTATGCCCACCGGCAGCACCGCCACAGTTTTATCGACCTTACCGAACTCCTCCAGCGATAATTCCCACCACTTCATGCCCCCAGCCCCCCTCCTCCCCTAATAAAGCATTCCCGCAGCAAACCTCCCAACCCTGAGCGGGGGCTCCGTCCACTTCGCCGCCCACGCCTCGTCCTCCCCCCGCCGTGACGCGTTCAGTCGCGGTTGGGGCTATCTATTCTCCCTCCCGGCCAGCTTGGCTAGCGCGGCTCCTACCGCGTGCACCCCGTACGGGTGCATGTGGGTGTACTGCGCGTAGGTGTTGCGCTTCCTCACGCCGTCGAATCCATCTATCCCGCTCCCCCTCCTCAGCCTTAGGTAGAAATCCACGGGCTCCCTGAGGATTAACCGGGAGTGGTGGAACTCATGCCCCCTCACAACGCGTCCTCGATTGAACATGGGCGTGTCCGCAATCACCTCGGCCTCCACGTACCCATGCCCAACCGGCCTGCTCAGCATGGCGGCGTATGCATCTATTGCGCCGCTCATGTCGTACTCCTCATTGCTAAGTGTCTCCACTACGCTGGAGAGAAGCATTAAGCCCCCGCACTCGGCGTATATGAAGCCCCCCTCCTCGGAGAACCTCCTTATGTCGGATAGGAGGGGCTTGTTGCGGGATATTGCGTCGGCGTGCTCCTCCGGGAACCCTCCCCCTATTATCAATGCGTCCACGCTCCCCAGCCCGCCGGACTTCATTGAGTTTATGTAGGAGACGCTGCCCGCCGCGCTCCTCAACTCCTCCAGCGTCTCGGGGTAATAGAAACTGAACGCCTCGTCGATTATGACGCCCACCCTCGCCCCGCTCCCCTCAACGCCCCCCTCATCGCACTTAGGAGGAGCCTCAAGCGGGGGAGCTGATTCCGCGATCTTGATTATTGCATCCACGTCAATCCAGTGATGATAGCCGAACCCCCCACCGCCTTCCACCGTTGTGACGAGCCCCAAATGCCTGTACCTGAAGTCCCTCTCAGCCTCCCCGCTCCGTGGAACCACGCCGACCAGGGGCACGCCCTCCCCGGCCACCGCCTTCTCCACCTTCTCGGCCTGCCTCTCCGTGACGTTAGTCAACGCAACTCCAGCCACCCACACTCCCTCCCCGAACTCCCTGAAGCCGCGGAGCACCGCGGCTAATCCCCTATTGATCCTATCCCCGTTCAAGACGAGGATCACTGGAGTGCCCGTTTCCCTGGCCACCTTGGCCGTGCTACCAACGTCGCCGACCCCATCAATGCTGTCGTACAGCCCCATCACGCCCTCTATAACGGCCACCCCATCAGAGTACCGGTGCAGCCTGCACTTCACGCCGTCCATGCCCATTAAGAACTCATCCAAGTTCCTGCTGGGCACGCCGCACGCCGCCGAGTGGTGCATTGGGTCTATGAAGTCCGGCCCCACTTTGAAGGGGGAAACGCTCACCCCGCGTTGAATCAAGTCCCTAAGCAGTAGAGTGGTGAATAGGGTCTTCCCGCTCCTGCCCCGCTCCGCGGAGATTATTACTCGGGGGATCCCCGTCATACGCATCCGGTCGGCTTGGGGGCCCCGGCCACCCTGCACGCTCCCTTGGCTGGGCCGTTGGGGAATAATTGGTATATGCGTTGGAGGCTTATCCCCGTTCCCTTGACGAGCATCCTTATGGGCGGGCACGTGCCGTACTTCTCCCAGTACTCCCTCAAGTACTTAACCACCTTCCAGTGCTCCTCGGTCATGGCGGGCTTCCCGGTCTCCGGGTCCCGGCACTCCTCCGCGCCGAGGATCCTAGCCACGTCCTCGCTCCAGGCCCAGGGGTCCTTGAGGTATCCATCGGAGTCCAGCTCTATTTTCTTGCCGTTGATATCTATCGTCTTAGACATGGAATCACCGATAGATCGATGCTGTGGGCCGGATTAAGCTTGCCCACGTTAAAATCACCGTGACTCCTCACTTCGAGCCAGCTTATAAGCATCGGCCGCCCTCCCCACTGCCTTGATGAGCTCCACCAAGACGGCCAATCCCTTCCTGAAGCTGGGATCCCCCATTGCCTTGATCAATTCATACATGCCCGCCTCCCTCGAGCCCATGCTTGCCTCAAGCCCCGGGTCCTGGAGGGCGCGGAGAACTGCGTCCAGCGCCGCGCTTCCCTCCAGTGCATCGATCACCTTGAACGCGGCCGCCAGCGCGCGGGATACGTCGTGTATCATCTGGTCATTCATTAGCCTGGAAACCATTCTCAACAGCATCAATGCCTCCACCAAGTCATCCGATAATCCGTACCTGCCCACCGCGTTCACTGCATCGATCAATGCCTTCACGTTCTCGTCGGTGAGCGCGTCCAGCACGTCGTCTCTCACACCAATCCCCTCGCCAACGCGTCCCAGTATATATCTAAATACATTAGATTAAACATCCAGCCATACCTGGTCCCCCTGAACGGTGGGGTCGGCGAGTCATACGTCCAAATCGGTATCCACGCCCTACCCTGATGCCCCGCCGCGCTAGGCAGGTCCGAGACGAAGGGGCAGATGGTCTCCCCCCAGTAACGCCTCCCGCCGCCCAGCTCATCCACTATGTTGCCCACTATTATGGGGGCCTCGTAGTGAGCATTGGAGGCTGCCTTCGTTATCCAGGGAGGACCGGCGTCGCCGGCCACGTATATATCATCCATTTTAAACCTGTCCAGCACAAGGTTGAGCGTGTTCCTATCCACGTTGAGCCACCCATCAGGGTCCTTGCTGAGACTCCTGGCAGCGGGGGACCCAACGTGCTTCGGTATGTATATCAATAAGTCGTACCTGACCTCCTCCCCGTCCAGCGACTTAACGGTCCTCCCCCTCGGATCCACCGAGTCAATTATCCAGTTAAGCCTAACCTCCACGTTCCTCGCCTCGTACTCCTCCATGGCTGCCTTATGGTACTGCGCCTGGGCGTGAACGTGCTCGCTGGGCCAGAGAGTGATCACCTCAACGTCGCTCCTATTGCCGCGCACGTTTCTCAGGAACGAGTCCAGCATCAAGTTGAACTTATTCGGGGCCCCGGGGCACTTATACATGGCCTCCACGGCCACGGTAACTATGGTTCCCCCTCTGAACTCCCGTAATGCGTCCCGCAGGGCGAGGGCGCCCTCCATGCTGTAGTAAGTAATTCCAGCGTCCCGCAGTCCACCTATGAAGTCGTAATCATACTCCGCCCCGCTCGCCACCACTAAGTAATCATAGCCCACGTTCCCGGTCCTGGTCCTCACCGCCCTCTCCCCCGCGTTTATCTCCTCCGCCTCCCCCGCGTCGCCCAGCATAAGCCTCACCCTGGGATTGACAAGGGATCGTATGGGCCTGACCAAGTCGCGGGGAGAGAACACGCCGAATGGGATGTACGTGAAGCCGGCTTGAAGCACGTGCTTGAATCCCCTATCCATCAACGCCACCTCAACCTCCCCCGCGCTTATCTTATCCCTCAACTCCCTGGCCAGCCTGTTGGCTATCATTAAGCCAGCCGCCCCGGCTCCCAGTATCAATACCCTCTTCATGGGGTTCAGGACGTGCCCGCACTCATATAAGCCGAGCTATCGTTTAACCCCACGTCCAGCCTAACGTCGATCCACAATTTAAATAGATGGATTGAGGCCCCTGTCCCCAGCACTGGAGTAATTCGCGCTGGGTTGGCGGCGTTTTTTAAATCCGCGCATCGTTCCTCGCCTCGACCCGCTCCACGTGGGTAAGGGATAATGGGTTGGCAGCTCCTCGCGCCTCATGGAATTGGAGGCCCTGAGGACCAAGTGGGCTGGCCTGCTGCCCCCGCTCGACGCAGAGGAGATTGCCATAATGAACGCCGTTATATGCAATGAGGGCAGCACCATGTATAGGCTGTCCAGGGTGACGGGCCTCGCCATCAGCTCGGCTTATAGGAAGACGGCCTCCCTGGCCAGGCGCGGCTTGGTTAGGGTTGAGAGGCGCGGGAGGACGGGCACGTGTAGGTCGACTCTCAAGGGATTGCTGGACTGCTTCGCCAGGGGCTGCGTCGACGATGGCTACGTGCTGGGGCGTATCTCATCAATGTTCAGGAACGGCGGGATAGAGGTGGGGAGCCAGGGGGAGTTGCTGGCGCTATTATCGATAGCCGCGGACTCGCTTGCCTCCGCCGCGGTGGATATAAGGCAGCCCAGGGACTTGGTTTTATCCGTGATAGGGCACTTAATGGCGGATCGCCGCCGGGTGGGGGATCCCCCGCGGGCATTGGTGCTGGGCATAATAAGGGACCTGGAGGAATTGCTCAAGTGATGGCTGAATAGCTTCCATTTTGGTTTCCCAATCATGTTCGAATTTCGAAGGAGAGCCTCGGTGTTTCTCCGCAATTTAATGGATAAATTGGTTCGATTATCGAATAAAATGCTTATATTCATCCCTATTATTACCTAAATTCATGAATAGTCTCTATGCACCTCTATTGGTGCGGTACGTATCGGCGACCGGCATACTTGTCCACTTGCTGTTGGCCTCCATGTTCATAGGAACCATAACTCTCGCAGTGGTTTCGGAGGGCATCTACGCCTACGCCAAGGACGCCAGGTGGCTGGACACCGCTAAGATGTTCGGCAGAGTTGCCGGAATATTCCTAGGCACGGGGGCGGCTTTTGGAACTCTGGTGGAGTTCGGCTTGGTAACCATATGGAGCAACTTCGTCTCCATAATGGGATCAGCCCTAGTTCTTCCCTTCTATATAGAGCTGTACGCATTCCTATTCGAGGTGGTATTCATTGTTTTCTATGAGTTCACGTGGAGCAAGCTTGGGCGGGGGGTTCACCTAGCGTTGGGAGCCCTAACCGTCTTCGGGGCGTACTTCAGCGCGTACAACATACTGGCCGTCATGTCGTCCCTAAGCATGGCCCCGCCCGGCCTCATCATAAAGCAGGCAGACATAGGGGGCTTGATAAGCTACGTTGCGGTCTTCCAATCCCCGACCCAAGTCTTCAATATGTACTGGTGGGGCGCCCAGGTCTTCATCTGGCACGGCATGCTGGCGGCCACAATACTGAGCTGGTCCATAGTGGCCAGCATATACGTCTATAAATACCTACACGGGCGGGACCCGCATCACTTAGCAATACTTAGGGTTATGATACCCACGATAGCCGTGTTGACCGCTGTAGAGGGGTTCCTGCTCGGCCACGATCAAGGCGAGCTCGTGCTATCCGCGGATCCCCTGAAGCTAGCTGCCATGGAGGGAATGTTCTGGAGCGGGTTGAAGGTGGACCCCCTGCTCAGCTTCTTCGCGTTCGGAACAACTAACCACGCCTTCTGGGGCTACTACACGTGGCCCGCCTCAATAAGGCCCCCCGCCTTCCTCCCCTTCTTCTACCTGGTGCTTATGGTTGGCCTGGGAGCAGCCATAGGTGGGTGGGCCGCCGTAACGGGACTATACCTACTGTTCAGGCGGGAGCCGCCGACGTGGTGGTTCAAGCTGGGCTACGCCCTGGGGCCCGCCGCTGGGTTGGCGTCCATAGGGGGAGCCGTGACGTCGGAGACGGGGAGGAACCCATTCATACTGGTGCAGAACCTAGGCGGTAACCCACCCGCAATAACTGGAGTGCCCGTCTCGTCAATATATAACCCAACAATAACCGTCTCGCCGCTGCTCGCCGCCGCGATACTCCTAGTAATTCTCGCAATACCCGGGTTAACCGCCTACATGCTTTACCTCGCCACGAGGCCCAGGAGGGCAGGTGGTGAGCCATGAATGCAGCCACCATAGCCGTAGCCCTAATAGCGTGGGCGTTCTCCATTCATATACCCATAGTCTACACGGTGCTCGGCCTGGCCTGGCTGCTGCCCACGCTGGAGTACTTGGGGTACAGGCGAGGTAACGAGAACTACGTGAGCATGGCCCGCAACATGGGGGCGTACTTGATAACCATCTACGCCATAGGTGGGCTGTTCGGCACAATAATAACGGTATTCCTGGCCGGCCTCCTCCCGGTATTCACGGACGTGGCTGGAGCATTATTCTGGCCGGTCTGGGGAGTCGCCATAGTGTTTGGGATAGTGATTGCTCTCCCCATGCTTGGCTTCTATTACAGGACATTCGCCTCGCTGCCGCCCATGAGGCACGTGGCCGTTGGGTACTTGACCGCCGTTTTCATGACGGTGATACCCGCCATGTTCAGGATGGTGTTTGCAGTGATAAATTACCCCATCGGCGTCGAGATAACCAAGAGCTCCTCCTCCATAATAGGCTTCAACCTATCCGTGAACCTGGGGCAGGCCATTGGGAACCCAACGTACCCCCCGCTCCTCCTGGCCACCATTGCCGCGGCGCTGGCGCTCACCTCTGCATTGATGGCGTCGATCCACTCGTGGCGCGGCGCGTCGTCCCCCAACGCCTACTACGAGGCTGGCCGGTCCCTCGGCGCGAAGCTAGCCATAGCGTTCGGCGCGCTCTGGGCAGTGTTCGGCGCGTGGTACCTATACGAGGTCTACCTCTACTCCCCCACAGTGGCATGGTCTATAATGGGCCGCCCGCCGAGTTACTTGCCCTCCGCGTTCCTCTCCGTGTACCAGCCCACCTACGATTTGGCGTGGCTGCTCTACCTCATAATAGCCCTAGCGGTGGTGGACCTGATAGCCTTGGTGATTATCATTAGGAGGCCATCGAAGACCGCGGCGGCTTTAACGTTGATGGTCTCGCTGGCCATAGTCGATGCATCAGAGGTGCTGAACGGCGTGGCCCACATGCCGTACGCCTTGGTTCCCCCTCTGGGCGCGGCGGAGTCACTCGTTAACTCGTACGGTGTGAGCTTCGCTGTTCAAGTCGCCCACACACTCCAAGTCTCCACGTTTGTCTCAACTTTGACGCCGCTCGTCGACTTGATAGCGATGGATCCCGCCATCCTCTATATATCCGCCGTTGGATTCGCGTTCTTCAATGTATTGATATTTGTCGTTATCTACTACGCCTTGGTTCACCGCGGTAAGTGATTCCTCAATTAATTAAATTGGGCCAATACCTTTTTATTTATAATACATACATTATTCCATTATATATAGATACGTTATTACTTGCTTAAAACGTTATTTCAAGTATTAATTTATCACAGAAACACTTATTTATCCGCGCATCGGCTCATATTACCATGAAGGGATTATCTAGGACCGCG
>DAHE01000050.1:3915-11954 GCA_002508315.1 Thermocladium sp. UBA166 | reverse complement strand
TACGACTACCACGACCACTACGACCACCGCGCCTTCGTCTGCGTCGTTTTGTGCAAGCGTGAGCGGGCCTGTTACCATAACGGTGTGGGACACCTATAGCCCAAGCGAGAACGAGGCCTTCAATGCGTCCCTCGCTCAATTCAAGGCGGAGTACCCGTGCATTAATGTGGAGGTGACCACCGGGGTCCAGGTCTCCACAGGCAACTTCGAGGCGGCGGCCAAGGCAGGCAAGGCGCCGATAATATACAGGGACACCAGCAACGACGCGGGTGCGTTGTTCGCCGGCGGTCTCCTCCTGAACCTGAGCAAGTACATACCCGCCTCCCTATTGGCGGAGTACAATCCAATCGCCATACGTAACTTCGAGTTGAACGGCTCCCTCTACGGCCTGCCCGACAACATAAACTACATAGTGATGTTCTACAACAAGAAGTACATACCTAACCCGCCCAACACCACTAACCAACTCATCCAGATGGCGCTTCAAGTCAACAAGACCTACGGTGTTTGGGGTATAGCGTATGGGATGGGATCCGAGTACGGCTACAGGTTCGCCGCTTGGCTGGCCGGCTTCGGCGGCAAGATATTCAACGGCGCGGGCTACCCGGCGGTGAACGCGACTCCAGCGGCGGCTAAAGCAATGGAGTTCTGGTACAACTTGACGTTTGACCTGCACATAAACGCGCCCGACATGAACCCCACGCTTGAGGGTAACCTATTCTCGCAGGGCAAGGCGGCCATAATATTCGACGGACCGTGGGACTTGGCGACCTACGTCAAGGCGCTCGGGCCCAACCTGGGCGCGGCTCCACTGCCCGTGGTGTCCCAGACGGGTCTGTACGCTGAGCCCTTCATAGGCTCCACTGGGTGGGTGATAAGCGTGCCCCAGGCCAGCGGCGCGACGCCGGATCAGATAAAGGCAGCCATACTGTTCATCGAGTTCATGAGCGGGCCAGTGCAGGAGTTGAATTTGTGGAAGTACGCGGGGGACATACCGTCCTACCTGCCAGTCTATAACCAAGTCATAGCTAACTTGACTGCCGGCAAGCTGCAGCCGGCGTACATGAACGGCATAATGAACGGCATACTGGCGCAGGCGCAGCACGGACAAGTGTTCCCCAACATACCTCAAATGAACTTCTACTGGAACGGCTTCCACCAGTGCGTGACTCTATACACGGTGAACGGCACGTTGACCGCCCCGCAGGCAGCGAACTGCTGGGAGCAGTACATGGTATCCCAGATGCAGCAGGCCGGCATGCTGGGCTAATAATTAAATAAAATTAAGGAAGGCTGGGTAATCATGGTTAAAAGGGATACCTTTATTGGCTTCCTATACCTCCTTCCCATAATCGCCATAATACTATTCCTCACCCTATACCCCATCGGGTACGCGGTCTACATATCCTTCACCAACTTCAACCTCTATCACTTCTTCAGGTATGAGTTGGTGGGGCTCCAGAACTACATCACGATAATTAAGTCGGGCGCCCTGGGCAGCATATTCCTGCAAACCATCATATGGACCGTCGGCAGCTTGGTTCCCATGATGGCGGCCGGCTTCGTGTTGGCGTTGGTGTTGAATCAGAGGGACTTGGTTGGGAGGACCGTCTACATGACGTTCATGCTGTTTCCCTGGGCGTTTCCATCCTTCATAACAATACTGGTGTGGAGCGGCATGTGGAACTACGAGTACGGCATAGTGAATAAAATCATGGCGTTGATGGGCGTGCACTCCATTTACTGGTTCAATTACGTGTCGACGTCTTGGATCGCCCTGATAATCACGAATCTATGGCTCTCCTTCCCGTACTTCACAGTCGTCTTCTCATCGGCCCTCCAAGGAATACCTAGGGAGTTGTACGAGACGGCGTACGTGGATGGGGCATCCATGTTCAGGAGATTCACCAGCATAACGCTTCCCCAGATGAAGAACGCCCTATCATTCGTCGGCATAAGCAGCTTCATATTCACGTGGAACAATTTCTACCCCATCTACCTGCTGACCGGGGGAGGCCCGGGCACTGCGACGGAGATATTCGTCGTGTACGCCTACCAGGAGGCGTTCAGTTATAGCCTCTACAACATAGCGGCGGCCTACTCCATAGTGGACACGATAATATTAGCGGCCTTCGCATTGATAATGCTGAGGATATCGGGCATAATGAAGGTGATAGCGTGATGGACTCCTACCGATTGCTCAAGTACGTTAGGCTGGCCATATCACACGCAGTGCTCATAGCATTCGCCGCCTTCGCTGTGTTCCCCATATACTACGTGATCATAACGTCGTTCAGCAATGTGCCCACGCTCGCGTCCATAAGCATAGGCAGCCTGATTCCCCGCCCCTCATCGCTCACGCTAAGCGCGTACTACTACATACTCTTCAAGAATCCCTTCTTCCTATGGCTAAAGAACAGCTTGATATTCGGCGTATCATCCATGCTGATAGCCACGGCAGCCGCCTTCCTGGGCGCCGTCGCCCTGTCAAGGATAAACATGCCTGGAAAGAGCACGTTGATATACTTCATCTATGTGTTAACGTTCTTCCCATTCACCGTGACGGTCATACCGCTCTACTTCATGTTCGCCCAGCTCCACTTGATAAACACGTATTACGGGCTGATAATAGCGTACTCCGGCGGCTCATCCATATTCGGGGCCTACCTCGGGAAGATATTCATTGACACCATACCCAGGGAGTTCGAGGAGGCGGCCATGATAGATGGGCTGGGCAGGTTCACTGCCTTCGCGAGGATACTGCTCCCCATGACGGGCCCCGTCCTCGCATTCGTGGCGTTAACATCATTCATAGGCGCGTACACGGACTACGTGTTGGCTAACGCGTTCATAACTAGCGGCAAGCTGTGGACGCTCACGCTCGGCATGTATTACTTGGCCGTGACTAATAGGGCCACGCTCTACAATGTATTCGCCGCCTTCGCTGTGTTGATGGGCCTCCCCATATTCATACTGTTCATAGCTCTCCAGAAGTTCTTGTTGAGGGCGTACAGCCTGGGCGGGTTGAAGGCATAGGCATTTTCAAATTTAATATATATTCTATCTAATCCATCGCATTAATTATTTATTGAGTATTAACTATTAACTTGGAAGACCTATAAAAAATAAAAGGGAAATGCATAAGTCCCGATATGGATCGCAGGTACGCATTGCTGGCGGCGCTGGCCGCCTTACTAATAGTCCAAGTGGCGGTCGCCCAATCATATCAAGTCTCGTTCACGGTGAGCAAGAGCGGCTACGTCACTATCTACATAGCCGGCCTACCCAGCACGGACTCCGTGGACCTCCATTGGGGAATAGAGCCGGCTCCCCAGGGAAGTTGGACGCAGGTGTTCGATACAATGATGAAGTGGAATGGAGCTAACTTCACGGCGACTATAGGACCCATAAGCAATGGAACGTGGATAGCGTGGGTATTCCACGACGAGACCACCAATACGTGGATAAACTACCAGGGACACGCGTTCTGGAACTGGAACTTGGAGGTCAACCCACCTAACCTAGGGTACACTCATGCGGAGGTGCTCGGCAACGCGTCGATATTGATAACAGCCATCGGNNTGGATACAATGGGTATACTACGACCCAACGCTCGACAAGTGGATCAGCAACAACGGCCAGAACTACGCGGTGGAGGAGACCGCGTCCAGCGCCCCAAGCCCATCAACCACGTTCGCCCGGGTCCTCACCAACGGATCCGTGCTGATAACCGTGGTCGGGAAGCCCCCCGATGAATTCATCCTTCATTTTGGTTTGACCACTGGTCCTCAGACTGGTCTTCCTTGGAGTGATGTGACCAACGTTACGATGCAGTATAATCCGTTGTGGGGTAATTACTCGGCCGTGATTGGGCCCTTCAAGCAGGGCCAATGGATACAATGGGTATACTACGACGCATCCACCAACACTTGGTACAGCAACTACGGCCAGAACTTCGCGCTTCTAGTCAACTACACAGCCCCGGCGCCGCCCATATACCTCAACATAGTGTTCAACGATCACCAGCCACTGTACACGTACGTGGGCAGCAATGTCTATCTCCTGCCCTGGGCCGCAGTCCACTTGGAGGAGTACGCCGAGCAAGCCATAATAGCGCACATGTTCCCCACGGTCCACGTCACCTACTCCCTATCCGGTTCCCTCCTGTACCAAATAGAGGCGATAGCCGCCGGCGATTACAACAACACGTACATCTTGGCGGCAATGATACCCCCCTCTCAGTGGAACAACACTCTTTACCAGGAGATAAAGGAGTACAACGACACCTTCCTGGAGGCGTTCGCGCCCAGCTATGAGTGGAACACCACCACGGTGAGGCAAGTGCTGGAGTTCGACCTGGCATTCAACACACCCCTCTGGGTCTACTCTGCCAACACGCCTGCCTCCAAGGTGTACGCGTCCCTCTTCAGCCTAGAGCAGCGCGGCGTTCCGCTGAATGACCAGCAATTGACCAACGCCTTAGTGGAGTGGTTCCTCTGGAGCGTGAGCTACCCCATAGTCACCGGCCAGCTGGGGAGCCAGTACTACAACGCCACCATAGCTGCCCTCTACGATCAGACATCGTTCAACATAAGCGACATACGCATAATAACCAGCTACTACCCAGTGGAGGCCAGGATAGTCCTCTCCGCGTTTGGGATGGATAGGATGAGCAACAACAACACGGGCGGCAACGTGGAGATAATCACGACGCCGTTCGATCACCCGCTCACTCCCCTACTGCTGATACCCAGCTGGACTGGGGAGAACGGCAACCCCGTGGTGAAGGGCACGTGGACCAGCGACGTGTTGGCGCAGCTCAACATAGGGAGGGATCTCTACAAGATGGTGTTTGGCCAGTACCCCATGGGCATGTGGACCCCGGAGATGGCAATATCCAGCGCAATGATACCGCTGCTAAACGAGTCGGGCTATTACTGGACGTACGCCAGCGAGTCCACCTTGGCGGAGGCAAACGTGTCTGTGCCCACGGGCCCCAACCCCACAGTCCAAGAAATGGAGGACCTCTACCAACCCTACAGGGTGGTCGTTGGCAATGCCTCGATAGTTGTGGCGTTCAGGGACGGAACCCTATCCGATGCCTGGGGCTTCAATTACGGCGAGATAGCCGCGTCCCAGGGCAACTGGGCGGCGGTGGATCAATTCATGAATTACTTGAGGCGCATATACGACTCAATACCGGCGTCCCACCACAACGATACATTGGTGACGGTCGCCCTAGACGGAGAGAACTGGATGTTCATGAGCCCATTCCCGGAGGACGGCGTGCCGTTCCTGATAGACCTGTACACAGCCTTGGCCGGCAACTCCTCCTGGGTGCAGACCACCACCATGCAGCAATACCTGGCCACTCACCACGACCTACCCGTGCTGAACGAAATCATGGGGTCCTGGAACAACCAGGGACCCGCGGGGACTGTCTCCCCGTTCTACACGCAGTGGGCCGGTCACTCCCCGCAGGACGCCGTCTGGCAGCAATTGGCTATAGTGAGGTCAATGGTGCTTCAATTCGGGGAGGAGCACAACCTAACGCAGCCGCTTAACCTGACCCAGATAACCCGGTACAATGACTTCCCGTTCCTGGGCACGTGGAACACCTCCACCCTGGAGGGCCGTTACGTGGAGGCCTGGATGTCCATATACGGCGCAGAGGGCTCCGACATATACTTCACCTTCGACCCCAACGATCAAAGCCTCACGTCGCAGAACGCCATAGTATTCGAGATGGAGGTTAGGCAGGACATGAGGAACGCGTTAGAGGTGCTGGGCCTGCCCCTCACCCCGTTCCTGGAGGATCAATGGATGCAGCCGCTCGCGCCGACCGTGCCGGGCACTAACTCATCCATAACCCCGCCGATGACTGGAAACCTCTACAACTTCATCTACGTAGACGGAAAGCCAGCGTACTCCATAAACAATAACTTCGCGTGGGCCGGCTCTTACCAGTACCTCCTCAACAAGACCGGGGGAGCAGGGGGGATAAACACAGTCTATTACGCGTTCGACGCTAATGACCTCTACATAGACGTCAAGGTGAACGGGAATCCCATGCAGTACGCCGCGCCCAATGCGTTGACCACGTCCAAGTACACGATATACGTCTACTTCTCCCCCGTTAACCCAGGCAAGGGCGACTTGATGGGAATAAACATACCCGACGCTAACTACACCGCGGCCCCCGGCATGCCGCTGGGCTTCGCCGCCACTCGCCTCGCCGAGATATTCGTGGGCCCCGGTTCGGACGACGTGGCCATATACGAGTCCGGCCCGTCCGGTTGGTCATACGTTGAGTCAATACCCAACGCCGTGGCAATTGGGGACTCCATAGAGATAGCAATACCCTTCTCCGCCCTCGGCATTAATCCAGGCGACTCGATTGAGTTCTCCGTCGCCACCGTCAACCAGAGCAGCGGCTCCATAGTGAACCTGCTGGGCCCCATCTTCGCTGCAATTCCATCCAATATAGCCAAGCTGACCCCCGTCATGTCTATATACAACCCGGCCCCCAGCAATGGGCCTGGGTACTACGTCTACCCGCTCCTCACCGCGAACTACCCGCCAGGCTCTGTTTGGATGAGGTGGGTCAACGTCTCCATGAATGATTACCTGGTTCAATTCAATATAACGTTTGGGAACCTCACGAACGTGTACGACGGCCCCAACGGCTTCTCGCAGCCTATAATAGACATCTACATACATGAGGGAGGCTCCTCCGGGTGCACGAATGCGTTGCCCGGCGTTAACGCCAAGATAGCCCCAGGCTCGGCTTGGCAGTGGGTTATACAGGCAGCGGGCTGGCCGTCCAACTCATACGTGGAGAGCTGCTCCGGCCAGACGTACACCACCCCCCTGATAGTTAAGGGCGACTTAGCCACCAAGACGGTCTCGATAGAGGTGCCCACGTCGCTGATCGGGAGCAATATAACGGGCTATAGCTACGTCATAGTGGCTGGGTTCCAGGATGGGTACGCCACGAACGGCTGGGACCCCGTCTACCCCAACGCCACGGACTACCAGGGAGGAGGCGCAAAGACGCCCTACGCGCCCAACATATTCAGCTACATAGCTCCCAACCTAGTCAACTCCTCATCCCCATTAACCCAGCAAGCCGTCCTATCAAACTACACCAACACAAGCTACGCCACGCTGTACGCCGTGAGGCTGCCGCTTCTGAAGACGTCCCCCACCACCGCCGCATCCACCACGCAGTTGGCTAAGCCGTCCATCTCCACAGTTGGCGCGGGCCCCAATGGCTTCACCGCGTTCTACGCCGCTGGGAGCGAGGTCTATGAATCCACGTCGACCAACGGTGAATCATGGACCCAGCCCGCTCCAGTGATCAGTGAGGCGAGCCCCGTCGTATCGCTCTCCTACTCGCCGCAGGGCGATTTACTGCTGGTAGCGTACAGCCACGGCTTGACGCTGGTCCACCTAGCCCCCTACGTCGTGGCCAGCAACCTAACAGTGCCCGCATCCACGGTATACTCGGCATCCATCGCCTCGCTCAACGGGACGTACTACGTAGCAGTCGCCGTGCCGGGCAAGGTGCTGCTGCTGGGCTCGAGCGGCGGGGTCCTGGACGAGCTGCCCATAAACGCCAGCGGCGTCTCCATGTACCCCTACGGCGGCAAGCTGTACCTAGCCATCACGAGCGGCGGCACTCTCTACATAACCAGCGGCTCACCGAGCAGCCTCTCCAATCCGCGACCCTTGCTGGCGGAGCCCGTGGGCTACTCCTTGTCTCAGCCATCCCTCGCAGTGTATGATGGGGAGGTGGCGGTCGGCTACACGGTGGAGTCAAGCATGGCGGTCGGCACCAACGTAGGGCTGTCCTACGGTCCCCCAACAGCTATCAACAGCACAATACTCACTACGGATGGAACGGAGTACTCCCCATCAATTGCCTTGGTTGACCCCGGCTCCGCATCCATATACATGGCCTTTACCAGCTCCGCCGGCCAAGGCAACGTCTACTTCATAGCTCAACCCGTGGCCACGCTGCAAGCCCCAACGCCTCC
>DAHE01000050.1:658-3834 GCA_002508315.1 Thermocladium sp. UBA166 | reverse complement strand
CGGTTCCAAGGACATCGTCTTCATCGCAGGACCTCGTGATCGCCGTCGTGGTGATAGTCATAGTCGTGATAGTGGGCGCGCTGCTTGCCGTTAGGAGAAGAAGGTGAACCCCCCTCCTCGATAAGGAATCAAAAAAATCCTCTTCATTTTTTCTCGCTTACCTCCCGCCTCTTTTTCCCCACTTATTCGCCCCACTCACTGAGGCTTCCAACCT
This sequence comes from Thermocladium sp. UBA166, assembly GCA_002508315.1. GTDB lineage: Archaea > Thermoproteota > Thermoprotei > Thermoproteales > Thermocladiaceae > Thermocladium. The sequence goes on along the minus strand of DAHE01000050.1, from coordinate 3,620 downwards.
TGTGGTCGATGCTTCCTCGATTCACGCCACGCTCGACTCCCGAGTGGAATGCCTCCTCACGTGATCCAGCACGTTGGGTGGAGGCTATGGTAATCCCCAAGCGAGTAATCCGTGCCGCTTAAGCATCCTTTAAGGCAAACGCTGGCCAACTCTTACCCGCCTCCTTATATTGGCGTCAAGATGCGCTTGCGCGGAGAGTAATAGCTACCGACAACCACGGCTCAATCCATAGCAGGCCGTTCTCGTTTTCGTAAATGGATCAACATAGGGGGCGTTGGCCCTCCCCTTTTAAGGCGTGGCGCGTTTCTCTATGGCTGCCTAAAAAGTTAAAAACACGGTTCCCAGCGGGATCCATGGGCGGCCAGACGGATTCGATACATGGCCATGACTACTTCGACGAGGAGCTTGGGGAGTTCATCCCGCCCATCCATTTATCCGCCATGTTCGTGCAATTAGTGGAGGCCAATAAGTCGGACAGGGGGGTTGATCTCAAGTACTCCAGGGAGGAGAACCCAACCACTAGGGCGCTGGAGCACGCGCTGGCCAGGCTGGAGAGGGGGGAGGACTCGATTGCGTTGAACAGCGGCATGGCGGCTATCTCCGCCGTGTTGCTGGGGCTCCTGAGGAGTGGGGACGCGGTCTTGATGCCTATGGAGATGTACGGAACCACTCTCGGCTTGGCCCGGGAGCTGGGGAAGTTCGGCGTTGAGCTGAGAACAGCGTTCCCCGACTCCCAGTCTATTCTGGACGCCATTGATGGGAAGGTCAAGCTCGTGGTGATTGAAAAAGGGCAAACCTCGCCCNNAGAGTCTATAACGAACCCAATGCTTAGGGTGCTGGACGTGGAGGGGATAGCCAAGGCGGCCCACGAGGTCGGGGCCACCGTCGTGGTCGATAACACCATGGCCACGCCCATCCTCCTCAACCCACTGGAGCTGGGCGCTGACCTAGTCGTGCACAGCGCGACCAAGTACTTATCGGGCCACAACGACGTGGTGGCGGGGGCGGTTATAGGGGGTCGCGAGCAGGTAGTGGATCTATGGCACTGGCGCCGGAGGCTCGGCTCCATCTTGCAGCCAATGGAGGCGTTCCTGGTCATGAGGGGATTGAAGACGCTGGAGCTGAGGGTGAGGCGTCAATGCGAGTCGGCCATGGCCGTGGCGCAGTTCCTAAGGGATCACCCCAAGGTAGCCGCGGTCCACTACCCAGGATTAAGCGGTGGGAGGGAGGCGTCCAGGTTGAGGGGTGGGTTCGGCGGCGTGGTCTCATTCAAGGTGAGGGGAGGCAGGGCGGGGGTGGAGAGGCTGCTCAAGTCCCTCAAGATGATAAGGCCAACGCCCAGCTTCGGGGGCCCTGAGTCCCTCATCACGTACCCAATAGTCAGCGCGTCGTCAGCCATACCGGAGGACCACCGCGAGTTGCTGGGGATAGACGAGTCCCTCCTCAGGCTATCGGTGGGGCTTGAGGACGTGGAGGACATAATAGAGGACCTGGANNGGACGGGGCGCTCTCCGCCGTGTAATACCGTTTTTGCTTATTGCGGCCTCCCGGTTTCTATCTCCAGCACGGCCTTCCCATCATAGAGCTGCGTCGGCGTCCAGGTGCATACGCCCGTGGGCTCCTTATTGTTTAGCAGCGTCACCGTGCCCTGTAGGCAATTATAGGCCGTTATGTTGAATGGTTGATTGGTTGAGGTTATTAACAGCATCTCGGGGTGCCTGCTCCTCACCGTGGTGGTGGATGTGGATATGATTATCGATACGTTCACCGCCAGTACCTTGCCGCTGCCCGGCGGCGGGGAGGAGCTGCATTGAGCCGGCGCTCCGTTGCTGTAAATAATCGAGTCCCTCGCCTTACTCACCTCCACGCAGAACAACGTGATGTTGAAGTTGACGGCGGCCCCCCTGAGCGGTATTGATGATGAGGCGAGCAGTATGGTGTAATTGAAGTCGCTCACAACGTTGGGTATCGACGCCACCGCCAATCCCTCAGTGACTTGGTAAATCATGGTATTCCCTATGATGGACTCCACGTACCCCCTCAACTGGAGGAATTGTGAATTAACGTAGGCGGCGGTCTCGTAGGCAAAAATGGATACTAGGACCACGATGGCCACGGTGGTTATTATGAATGCCACGGTATCCACTCACATCACCTCATGGTGACTGTGTAGTTGGAGTAAACCACGTAAAGCGACTCAAGAGAGTTCACCTCATACCTAGCCGTCTCGGAGCCGCACGTGGCCTTCAACGTATAGAGCCCCTTGCCAAGCAGCACTACGCTGGTGTCAGTCACGTTGATGGACATGATGGTCCTCCCAACCCCGCCTCCAGTCGATGACGCCATGTATATGTACACGTAATTCGTGTTATTGCCGATTATTATGGGGCGGGGGTAAAGGGCCAGGTACGTTCCATAAGTCTCCCCACCCAGCGTGTCCTCCCCGTACTGAATCACTTGGAACATGACGGATGAGGGCGACGTCGACGCGAGCCCCCCATCGCCCCGCAGCACCTGGACAAAGCCCCTGGGCATTGAGTAGTAATTAGGGGGGGTCCCGTATACCACGGCCCCATCCCTGAATACAAGCCCGCTTAAGTTGTACACGCAGTAATTCGGAAGCCAATTCATCACTCCATACGGTGTCGACGGGATATAATACAACCTATCTATCCCGGTGTGGAACGCTATGGTGTCCATATCATCGGCCACATTTATCAGGAACGACTCAGCCAGGGAAATACCGGAAGACGACGCGGAATTGCTGAAGTAATAAGTAGCCACGTAAAGCATGACCCCTATCAAGGCCAACACAACCGCCATTATTATAATCACGGAAATACTCTCACTGATCCCCTTCCTATCATTAACCACCATAATAAACCCCCTCACATCTTCCACTATAAATTGAATTTCCATTTCCATTGGAACTATAGCACCAGATCCATGCGTTTCCATTAAT
>DAHE01000050.1:0-623 GCA_002508315.1 Thermocladium sp. UBA166 | reverse complement strand
TACAACATAAGTTAGATTTGCTACGGTGAACGGTAGCGATTCGTGTGTTGAGGAAGGTTCGTAGTAAAACACTTGTATTCCTATTGATTGTGTACTGGCTATATTGCTTGGTAAAATGACAATGTATTTAAGCACTGTGTATCCCACAGGTATGTATACCATTTCGGTTTTGCTGGCCACGGTTGGAAAGATCTTGCTGGGCGTAGTGATGCTGGTGACTCGCGAGATTGTACTGTATCCGTTATATGATGTGGAATCCAGACCATTGTAGAATAATAATATGGTTGGAATGGTGCCCCAATTGCCCACGTATACGTAGTAAAATAAGGTTCCGTTATTGAAGACATTCATGTAAGGCGCCATGGCGTATGCCGTCGCCGGCATGGGGGACGTGAATAGAGATAATCCGTTTAACGTGGAGTTAATCACGTATTGAGTGATGGGGTATCCCCTCGGAGGTGGAAGCGACACGTTGAATATCAGCGAGGTAGGCGTGACATTGCAAACAACCAAGCTGTTTCCCCCCAACGGCTCGCTCGCCACTTGCCCGCCTGGATTAAATGAATCGAGGCTAAGAGTAGCCCCCAACGCCGGCGCCCCATTCCATGACTCCTGAAGCAAGA
>DAHE01000023.1 GCA_002508315.1 Thermocladium sp. UBA166 | reverse complement strand
TTCGGTTCATAGGAGTGGTAGGCAGGGGCAGTCTAATCCTAGGGCGCTTAGTTCAAAGCCGTATCTAACCTTCGTGAAGCCGCGGCGCAGCTCCACCACGTCGGGCTTCACCTTGGATGGCTCCACTCCCTTTATTATTACCTTGGCGATCAACTCCGCCACCTCGGCCATCTCTCCCTTTCCCATTCCCATCCTCGTCATTTCCTGGACGCCCATGCGTATCCCGCTTGGCTTGATGGGGCTCTTATCCCATGGAAGCATGTTCTTATTANNCTATTATGTTGGCGTCCTCCAATGCCTTGGCTATGGGGCCCCCTCCCCCGAACTTCGATACATCCATGGCGACTTGGTGGGTCGCCGTGAACCCATGCTCCTCAGCCACCACGGGCAAGCCATTAGCGTGGAGCTGCTCCGCCAAGGCCTTCGCGTTGCCCCTCACGGCGGCGGCGTACTCGTCCCCGTACGTGGACATCTCTATGGCTGTAACTATCGTTGATGCGTACCTATGCAGGTGGTAGTTGGAGGTCATCACTGGAAACACTGATCTCTGTATCTCCTTGAATAAATCCTCCCTGGTCGTGAAGATAACACCGCCCTGGGGGCCCGGGAATGTCTTGTGTGTGGAGGACGTCATTATGTCGGCTCCCAGCTCGAGGGGGTTGGGGAATTGATGGCCAGCTATCAAGCCGAGCACGTGTGCTGAGTCATGCATTAGGACCGCGCCCACTTCGTGGGCCGCATCAGCCAACTCCTTGATGGGGTGAGGGAATAGGTAGAGGGATGCACCCAGAAGCACCAGCTTGGGCCTTTCCTCGATTATGAGCCTCCTCGCGGCGTCGACGTCCACGTTGAAGTCCCCCTGGCTCCAGGGGAGGTAGGACACCCTCAGGCCGAACGCTTTAGGAGCCCCGGTCTCGTTGTGGCTTATGTGGCCGCCGGCCGCGGTCGGCAGCGAGGCTATGCGCTCCCCGAGCCCCGCCACTGAGTGGTACACAGCCATGTTGGCCACGGTGCCCGATATGGGCCTCACGTCGGTGAACCTGGATGAGAACAGGGATGACATCAAGTCCACGAGCATCTGCTCCGCAGCATCCACGAAGGAGACTCCCTGGTAATACCTCTTCCCAATGGTTCCCTCCGCGTATCGCCCCATCATGTCGTTGAGGTAGAAGTACTCTGCGAGGGGCGACATCACGTTCTCGCTCGGTATGAGGTTAATTGTCTCCCTCCTCCTCCAATTGTTGTGACCATCCATTATTTCACGCAGCTTGGAGAGCGCGGCTTTTGCTTCCTCCTCCCTCATTAACGGAATCGATGAGCGGTGCTATTAAACACTGCGCCCCTCATTCCCTGGAGTATACGTAGGGTATCCCGAACATCCTAGCCAAGTCCTGGTTGAGGGACGCCACGTCCTCCCTGGAGACCTCCCTAACGTCGTACTTGCCCAGCGCGGACACGAGCATTTGGATCTCCACCTTAACCGCCTCTATGTAGTTCCTGACCCCCTTCTCTCCCCTTATCATGGCTGCCAGGATGAGGGGGCGACCAACGTACACCCCGCTCGCGCCCAGCGCGATTGATTTCACAGCGTGCGCCCCATTGAATAGCCTGCCCGCCACGAGGAGGCTCAACCCCGCGCCGCCCAGCCTCGCGTCCATTATCTTCTTGAGGCCCACCACGGTTGGGTAGCCTAGCTCCTTCATGGCGGCGGAGGGGGCCATGCCTGTTCCCCCCTCCTTCCCATCAATCACTACGGCATCCGCCCCCTCCTCGCTCGCTATCCTTATTATCTCCGCCACATCCCTGTAAGGGCCCGTCTTTATCCATATCTTGGCCCGCGGGTAGTTGTTCCTCATCATCCTTATCGTGCCCCTCAATATGTCCGGCGTGAAGGTGCCCGGCACTGAGTACCTCTCCACGTACTTTCCCTTAGCCGTCAATGGATCCTCGAGGAAGTGATACTTATCCCTCACCTTAACTGCATCCTCCCTCCTCATCCTTATCACGCCGCCGAGCCCCGGCTTCGCCCCCTGGCCCACCTTAACCTCGAACCCAACGCGGCCCTCCTCTATGAATGGCTCCAAGTCCTTATCGCTGTACACCTTGTTCCAGTGCTCATCATAGGAATCCTCCACGTTTTGCTGTATGAATACTCCCCCGCTCCCATCCAGGTTCCCCAGGTACGCCATTACCCTCTCCTTGAAGGATGGGTGGAGCTTGCTCCTCCTGGCTTCATACCCCCTCACGGTGGACACGTTCTCGCCCACCCCCATGGGCACGCCCTCCGCCGCGGCTGCCTTAGCTATTTGAATGGAGTACCTACTCGCTATGTCGGTCGATCCCATGGATGCCACGACCAAGGGCGCCGCGGATTTGAAGCCGCCCAGCTCCGTCTCTAAGCTCACGTCGGTGAAGACGGGCTCCCGCAGCAGCTCCGCCATCTTCTCAAGCCTGCGCGGCGTGAAGGCGGGCGGGTAGAGCACTAAGTCATCGAGGGATAGGAATCTAGGATATGATCGACGGCTCACCGAGGCGCCGAGGACGGCTGCCCCGTACGTCCCCACCTCGCCGAATGGGTACGCTCCCTCCCTTCCCTTTAGGGCCTTCATGGATATCTCGTCGAATGGGTAATCATCCATGAACTCCCTCAATCCCCGGAGGGCTGCCAGCATTGCCTTTATCTTCACGGCGAGCTCAACTGCCTTTACCGCCATGCTCGACACGCGTCATCGCCTAGGGAGAGACTATGCCGGCCACCTTGGGGTAGGGCCGCGCCTCCCAAACCCCCCTCAGCCCGCATATGTACCTAACCAGCCTCTCCACCCCTATGCCGAACCCCGCCGTTTGCAGTGGGTAGTTCTCCCTCAGCATTTCCAAGTACCACCTATACTTGTTGGGATCCTCGCCGGACTCCCTCATCCTAGCTATTACCCTGGCAGGCTCGAACTCCCTCTCCGCGCCCGACACGGCCTCCCCGAACCCCTCCGGGTAGAGCAGGTCGAAGTCCCGTAAATAGCCCGGCCTGCCGGGGTCCTCCCTGTCGTAGAAGCCCCTCGAGCCCTTGGGATACTCATACACGGCCAGCGGGGATCCGTGGCGCGCCGATACCATCTTCTCGCACTCCCACCTCAGCTCCGTGTTGCGCGGGTTGCTGCAGCCCAGCTTGTTGGCCAGCTCCACCGCCTCGGCGTGCGTATACCGCTTGAAGGGGCGCTTGAACTGAGGCGGCGTCCTCCCCATTCTCTCCAAGTCCCTCCAGTGCTCCTCCGCCACGGCCTTCACGACGCGCTCCACCAAGTCCTCCGCCAGCGATATGACGTCCTCCAGGGACGCTCCCTTGACCTCCAGATCCACTTGGTAGAACTCAACCAAGTGCCTCCCAGTCAACGCGCTGTCGTTGGGCTCGAGCCTCACGTTGGGGGAGACGAAGTACACCTTATCCAGCGACGAGGCCAGGTACTGCTTGTACAGTATCGCGCTGCTCATCACCTTATACTCATGGCCGTAGAAGTCTATCGTGGCTTGCTTGGCGCCCCTTATGCCGGGATCCGTGACGGGGCCCACTATCGGGGCGAGGGCCTCCGTGAATCCCCGTGAGTCCAGGAAGGCACGCACTTCCCTCAATGTCGTTGCCTCTATTCGAAGCATTGTCCTGTACTTATCCTCCTTCACCCACCTCCATGAGCCCTGCACCCACTTCTCCAGGAAGCCCAGGAAGGCATGCTCGTCCTTAACCATATCCTCCAGCTCCAGTATGGATTTATTGACTTGCCCATCGACTAGCTCGGCATCCATGAAGCTATAAATCCCATTATAATATAAGGATAACCGACTATTTAACCATAATTATCGATATCATGTTATAATTTTCCCATTAATTTACGATCAACTGAGGTCAAAAATACATAAGGAGCCTCACTTAGAGGTGACTATTCGGATGACGGCTCTATGCCATACCTTGGCATCAAGCCCCAGCCTCCTCCCGCTCACTGCATCTATGGCGAACATGGCCTTGGAGGCCACGTCGCTGTGTATGGACTTGGCGAGGTCCAGCACAGTGTAATCCCCCGGCACCAGAACCACGTCGGGGAGGACGCGGCCCTCCGTGTCCGTGAACCTCTTCTCGTCGGCCACGGGGTACACGGCCACCATGCCCAAGACGCCCAGCACCGTCTTATTTATGGCCTGCACGACGCCGGTGCCTCCCCACCTCCTCATGAGGTCGGCTATCCTATCCAACGCGGCCCTCTGGGCCTGGGGCAGGTCCCTCGCCACTACCTCGAACGATGGATCACCCGGTATGTACTTAACCAACCCCTTGCCCGCGGCCTTCCGTAACGCCAACTCCGCCTCGGCGCTCGTCGGGATCACCCTGCCCTCCAACTCCTTCATCATCCGCTTCACGTTATCCTCTGCCTCGGGCACGTCTATCTTATTCGCCGCGATCACCATGGGCTTCGACCTACCCCTGAGAAGCCCCACGAACTGCCTTAGATCGTCCTCGCTCCAGGAATGGAGGGGCTTCTTATCGAGGCCCAACTCCACCAGGGCCGCGCTTATCATGGCTTCGCTAATGCCTAAGCCGCTCAAGTGATCATACAGCACGCCTATCAAGGGCTTCTTGGCGTAATCGACCAGCCTAGCCATCTTGTCCCAATCCCTCCTCAATATTTGAATCATCCACATAGTGACCTCCCCCTCCAGGAACTCCACGTCAAGCATTGGGTCGCGGGACCCGGGCCTGGCGAGGCGGCCCTCCTCGTCGGTTCCCCCCGAGGCGTCCACCACGTGTATCAACGCCGACGCGCGGCGAAGGTGGTCCAGGAATTGATTGCCTAAGCCGCGGCCCTGCCA
>DAHE01000028.1:60402-61237 GCA_002508315.1 Thermocladium sp. UBA166 | reverse complement strand
CTCTCCCCAACAACTCCAACTATTTTTCCATCACCTACGGCTATCGTCACGTCATCGACCGCCTTCACCGTCGGTCCTCCACGGCTTAACATGCCGCCGGCCTGGAAGTACTTCTTCACGTGGTATCCAGCTATTATCATGGAGCTTCACCTCCATAAAGGAAGCACGATACTAAGTGCTCCTTTCCTGCCTCCAATAATCTAGGCTTCTCCCGCCTACATATATCCGAAGCGAATGGGCACCTGGGATGAAATGCGCAACCGCTNNGGCAATTGCCTTAGGTCCGGCACATCTCCCTCTATTCCCTCGATTTCCTTGCTGTCAAGCGTTGGCACCGCCTTCATGAGCAGTTGAGTGTATGGGTGAAGGGGCTTTTTCAATATATTCTCAGTTGGTCCCACCTCAACTAATTGACCTGCATACATTATTCCTATCCTATCCGATACCTCGGATAAGACCGATATATCGTGTGAAATGAATATGAAGGAGGAATTGGTGCTCTTCTTCAGGTTATTCACCAGGTCTAGCACTTGTGCTTGTACTGTGACATCCAGCGCGCTGGTTGGTTCATCCATTATAACTATATCCGGGTTATTGGCTAAAGCAATGGCAATGACGACCCTCTGCCTCATCCCTCCAGAGAGCTCGTGGGGATACATCTTAACTACCTTATCCGGATTCGGTATTCCCATGATTGAGAGCAGCTCAGTCGCCTTCCTATACCCCTCCCTAAGCAGCACCCTCTTAGTAAGCCTGTTATAATTCATGCCGCCGGAGGCCACCCTCCTCAATAGAAATAACGAGAAGGGAGAGACATTCTCGCAGCACAACGATA
>DAHE01000028.1:60053-60342 GCA_002508315.1 Thermocladium sp. UBA166 | reverse complement strand
AACCTCCTCCTCATCGCCCTTGGTCGACTTAATGATATCTATTATTTTCCTCATATCATCCCTAGTAGCCCTATGACGGGCCAACACTCTTCTGGCCAATGACGCCGGGTCGTGGTAAAGTATTGCCTCGGCNNNNACTTGATATCCTACTTGAAGCAGTGGGTTTAGGCTGGTCATGGGTTCTTGGAACACCATTGATATGTGCAGCCCCCTTATCTTCCTCATTTCTTTATGCATTTTCTTCAATATCTTTTCGTTCTTGGCAGCCTTGAACTTCTTGGTCTTTCTT
>DAHE01000028.1:59389-59889 GCA_002508315.1 Thermocladium sp. UBA166 | reverse complement strand
CTCAAATCCTTCACGGCCAATACATTATCGTTTTGCTGAGTCAATTCCATCCTAGCTCCTCCTCCTTGGATCTATAACGTCACGAAATCCATCCCCCATTAGGTTCACCGCCAATGCGAAGAGCGTTATGGCCAAGCCGGGGAATATCATGGTCCACCAATCNNTGAACTATATAATTTAATCCCAAGCTGGTGAGGTACCCGAGCTCCGGCAGATTAGCGTTCGGTATAAAGCCTATAAACGCTAAGGTGGAGAAAATCAACATCACTGATCCCAAGTCCAGTGATATTTGAACTAATATGGGTGGAATTACGTTGGGAAGTATATGCCTAATTAAAATGCGGGTATTGCTTGCNNCCCGATATCTTAGCCGCCTCTATGAATGTCACCTCCTTTACTGATAGAGTTTGGCTCCTGGCGTACCTAGCGTATATGGGCCACCAAACCACGACCAGCGCTATTGCCATGTTATTTAAGGTTCTCCCCAGCACGAAACCAAC
>DAHE01000028.1:54955-59381 GCA_002508315.1 Thermocladium sp. UBA166 | reverse complement strand
GCTAATGCAAGTATTAGATAAGGTATGCTGAAGAAGATATCAGTTATCCTCATCAATACTTCATCAAGTAGTCCCCCTCTATACCCGGATCCTATTCCAAGCAACGTACCTATCGCCGCTCCGACAAGCACGACGAATAATGAATACGCAACATCTATTCTAATCGCCTTTATTATCGACTTGAATAGATCTATTCCGGGATACGTGGTCCCAAAGGGATGGTGAGGAGACGGTGGCTCCGGCACCGTATTGAAGAAGTTGGGAACCAGGCTATTGGGATGGTGAATGCCAAGCAGGGCCGGATCTACCTGGACTATCAAGGCATCAATTAAGTATATCAGCACTATCACTAGGCCCGCCACCGCTGCCTTATTGGATAGAAATACACTAATGGACAGCTTTAATTCCCTGAATCTATCCTTTTCTTCTTCTATGGGCTTCATGCTCACCTCCCTAATACCTTATCCTCGGATCTATTAGTGCATATAATATATCTAGCATTAGCGTCGCGCTTACCAATATTATGCCGAACACAAGCGTTGATGCCATTATTCCCCCCACATCGTTATTAAGCAATGCCTGGGTCGTCCAGTAACCTATGCCGGGATAATCAAAGACGGACTCCACCACCACTGCGCCGCCAAGTAGTCCAGCAACTGTGTACCCAAAAAACGTCATTACTGGTATTATTGCATTGCGGCGAGCGTGCACATTATATACGACGCCCTCCGGAACGCCTTTGGATCTGGCCAACTTAATGTAGTCCTGCTCCATCACCTCCAGCATAGTTGATCGAAGCAACCTTATCATGCCGGCCACTATTGCCAGGGCAAGAGTCAATGCGGGCATTATGACATGCAGCAATGCATTTAATGCAACATTCCAATCGCCGTGCAGCAACGCATCTATTAATATTATGTGGGTTGGATACGATATGCCTCCCTTATACCATGGCAGGCCGGCCACCAATAATTGATTCACTGGGTTGGAGAACGGCAACAGCCTTAGATAAACCCCAAGCACTAGTATCAATACCACAGCTATCATATAGATCGGCATCGAGTATAAGGTGAACGATANNCACCCTTATCGTGTTGTCGCCCACGCTATCCCTATTAACCGCGCTATACACTCCCAGCGGTATGCCCATTATCCAGATCAATATCGACGCAAAGATCGTTATCATTATCGTGTTTGGCAGAAACAATTGAAGAGCAGTGCTAACTGGCCCGCTGTATATCGGCGTATTGGTGTAGCCAAGATTGCCTTCAAGCACTTGAGCCAACCAATAAAAATACTGAATGTATATTGGCTGGTTCAAGTGAAATTCCTGGGTTAGTCTCGCTATTGCGGCTTGCCTANNCGGGCCGCTGAGCCTGGGGCTCAGGTATTCAGCCAATATTAAATTAGTGCCGCCTAAGTGACTTAGAATGAATACTATCAGAGTTAATCCTATTATAGTTGGCAAAAGCAAAACTATTCTACGTCCTAAGAAAGTCCAGAACCCCATAGATTTAACACCATTATATTTGAGACAAAAATATCAGTTTTTAAGGATTTCATTTTTTTAAGCTGAAAGCTTAACCCTTAACCCACCAATAGTACAGGCTATCCCCTGCGCCTCCTATCATTGGGTTCTCCTCATACGATATCTGTCCCCTATACCCGGTCATGTATGGCTTCACTACCCAAAATGCATTGGGCATCTGGGTATAAACGTACATGTATAGATTAATCGCCACTTGTTCTGCCTGCTTATATAGCTGGGCAGCCAATGTCTCATTCGGGGTTGAGTCCGCCGCCAATATCAAGTTATCCAGCTCATTATACATTTTAGCTTGATTGACGTGCCCTAGGGCTTCAAGCGAGCTGACGTACCATCCATCGGGCGCCGGATATGTTCCATTCTCAAGATACATTGCATTGACGAAATCAGACGGGTACGGGTAGTCCGCTATCCAACCGAGGTAGTATATTGGCATTGGATCTTGCCCCGGCACTTCCAATCCTATTATTGTCGTGAACGGTATATATAGCGGGGTCGCCACTATATTGGGATCAATCTCATGGAGAGCTTGGGCCCACATCTGGGCCGCCGCGTAATCAACCGTATCCCCACTGCTTACTATTATTGGGAAATTAACCGATACATTGTACTCGCCTGACTTAATCATTAACTGTTTCGCATAAGTCAGATTGAATACTGGGCAGCCGGACAACTCGCTGGAAGGAACATGGTATGGCAATCCCTTTATTATGACTCCGCAATACGGACTGGCAAAGTCAAATCCATACTTAGCATTGCCTACAATATCATTTATATACTGAGTATAGTTGAATGCATAAGCAAAGGCTTTCCTTACGTACAAATTATCGAAGTAATATGGAGGTATGTGGTAATTCGGACCTAATTGCTTCAATCCGCTTTGGCTTATATTCAAGTTAAATACGAAGAAGAATTCCGACAGAGTTGGGAATTGGTATATGGCCGCTTGACCCTTCGATTCCAGCGGCTTCAGGGAGGCGAAGTAATTAGTCGGTAAACCAGTCACTATATCCGCCTCACCGCTCACGAACAAGTTATACGCAGTCTCAGGGTCCTTAACCCACTGTATCACGACCGTATCATTAGGCTTAGGCACGCCCGGCACGCCCGGATAGTATGGGTTCGGAACCAAAACCACCGCTTGCCCGGGAGTGTAGCTCTCTATCATGTATGGGCCCGACGAGACGGGGTTCCATTGAACCTCAGTGTTATAGTTGCCCTCATTTGCGTAGTTCTCATACTGCAGGAAACCGGCTGGGGTGAAGTTTATCCCAGCTCCCACGCTTTCAAGCCATTTTGCATCCACTATCCCAGCGCCGAGCGGATCAGCTAACGCCGTGAAGAACAGCTGCGGCGGCGTAGGTTTAACTAAGTGGAAAGTAACCGTATTAGTCGCATTATTATATGTTACTGCGTTCATTATCTCCTGGAACGTTTGGTTCATGTTTGACTGGGTAACTATTGGGACTCCTATCGTTGCTCCTGGAATCAAGTATTGAGCGAGTATCCAGTCAGGGGTACCCGGCGTTCCCCCAACGAAGAGGAGCGACCTTACCACCGAGTACCAGACATCGTATGCAGTTAATGGGTCTCCGTTTGAGAACTTGAGTCCAGGCCTTATATGGAACGTGTAAACTGTATAGTTATCGCTTATTCCGCCGTTCTGGACAGTGGGTATCTCTGATGCAGCGAATGGAATGAATGATGTCGTGCTGGATCCATTGTAGAGCAATAATGTGGCGAATATATTTGATACCACCTCAAATCCAACAGACTCGTAATCTATTTGAGGATCAAATGAGTAAGGTCCCCCAGGAACGTTCTCTGCGACATTTATTACCCCTGGGTTTGGTATGGTTCCCTGGAATTTATAAACGGAGAATTGCAGGCCATTTCCTGTTACGGCTATTGTTTGGGCGGTGGAGTACGAGTATTCCTGACCGGACGTGGTGTTCTTGGTCACTATTGTTAAGGTAACTGTGTAAAGACCGGGAGCATTATAAGTCACATTGACTGGATTGATGACTGGCAATAATGTTTCATTGTTTGCCATTATAGTTTCCGTTTTACCGTTGCCAAAGTTCCATTCGTATTCATAGATGGTTATGTTGGTGCCTGTTGGCGCTTCCAGGTATCCGCCATATAGGTAAACCGGTTGACCCGCGCTTACCACTGGCGCATTGGGATTTCTCGTGGCATTGAAGCTTATGACTGGAACGGATATTAGTGGCGCCACTGTAGTGTTTATATTAGGAGTGACTTGTATCAGTAACAGGGATGAGGATGTGGAGGTCGCTATCTTTCCATTAATTAGTTCTTGCGCCATTACCAAATACCTGCCGGGCATTGAGTAGGCGAAGTTCACCGTAGGCGATGAAGAAGATACATTCACCACGTGGCCATTTCCTAAATAGAAAGAAATCACCGCACCCGGTTGAACTCCATATATGGAATACGATATGGGGGTTCCTTGGGATATTACGTATGAAGTCGGCGCTATGGATATCGGGGAAACAGACGTCGGGGGAGGCGTGGTAGAGGTAGTTGTGGACGTTGAGGTTACACTGCTGGTAGTGGTGGAAGTGGATGGAGGGATCGTGGAGGTAGGAGTGGTGGTTTTCGTGGGTGTTGGTCTGTAAGTGAGGGCTATGGCTGCCGCTATTACTATCACTATTACAACTATTATCGCAGTAAGGATTGTTTTAGATATGCCGTTTCTTTGTGTTTTTCGTCTATTCATATCAGTCCCAGGTGTGTGCTGCAAGATTATATAAATTTTTTGCAAACTAAGTAAATAGCATGCTTCCCATAATATAAATATCATATATAGATATTAATTTATTGATAAAAGCTGAATCTAATTCATATATTATATTGATT
>DAHE01000028.1:15082-54924 GCA_002508315.1 Thermocladium sp. UBA166 | reverse complement strand
CCTCAAATGCCATCTTGAGCAGCAATTGATGAGCCCTAATCCCCTCCTCTCCCATATCGAGTGTTCTCTGGTTAACGTACATCTTAACGAACTCGCCTATTTTCTTGCCGCTTCTGGAGAACTTGGATGCATACCTTAGCGCCTCCTCCTCATGGCTCCATGCATACCGTATGCTCTCCTGAAGCGCATTCCTGATACGCAATGCAGCCTCCCTACCCAATCTCTTGTTCACCACGTCGACCCCCAGCGGCATCGGTAACCCATTCGACTCACTTCTCCACCAATCCCATAAGTCCAAGATATTGACCAGCCCCATGTCGCTATATGTAAGCTGTGCATCATGTATGAGCAGGCCAGCGTCCACTTCCCCCCTCAATACCATGTCGGGTATTAAATCGAACCTAGCGAAAACCTCCGTGTACCCTCCCCCCGTGGCCAGCCTAAGCAATAGCCGGGCAGTCGTGTACTCGCCTGGAACCGCTACCTTGAGACCCCTCAATCCGATTTTTCGCTTGGCCACAACCATGGGTCCATACCCCTCCCCCATGCTAACCCCAGTCCTAAGCAGGTAGAACTTATCAATGACGTATGCAAATCCATGCGCACTCATGGCAGTAACATCGACGTTCCATCCCCCTATTACCTTCTTATTGAGGGTCTCTATGTCCTCCACCACCTGCTCTACCCCCTCGAAGCCTGGCACCGACACCGCGCCGCTAGCTATTCCATAGAACATATAGGCATCGTCCGGATCAGGTGTGTGAGCTATGATAAGTCTGCTCATGCCTAAAGTAGATTGGAGGAGTTAAAAATGATTACGCCACAGCCCTGGTTCCGTCCTCCGTGGCGTGAATTTTTATTTTATTTAATTGAAATTTAAACTAGCATCATTGCGCTGTTTTTAGCGAAGGTAATTCCCAAGTAATAATGTAATATCAACTAATTACAGCTCATTTCGGGCTTTCATTGAGGAGCTCGGTCAGCGTCTTCAAGGCGGTGCTTAGCTTAGCCTCATTGTATTCCAATCTTATCAATTCGTGATACCTCCTAGCCTCGTCCAGGCTTATCCCTGTTATTCTGGATGTCTCTGTCGCATCCTCATCCAGGGGGATTGGCTTAACGTGGCCTAGGTCAATCGATGCATCCCTGGCGCCGGTGGCTGCATAGACGGGATTTATTCCCAATACATCGTTCACCAGCTCGCCCACGTCCGCCACCACGTGAAATGATGTACGCGCCTTAAGCGCCTCGTCTCCAAGCACTAATGCGCATTTATGAATGGAAAGGAGAAGGCCAGCATCGGGGCTGAATCCGGCAACTACCCTAGATTTAATTCCGGTCCTGTCCATGGCTATGCCCAAGTATGCCACAGCTGATCGGCTCTCAGGGGAGGCAGCGATGGAGCCGCACTCCCTGAGCTGGACTGGGTCCCTTGATACCACGAGAACGCTCATTGTCTCAGCCTCGCTGTATACCATGGGGCCCGGCGCTGGCCTTAACTTTCCGTCAATCAACATACGTATGGGAACCAGGCCCGCCGTTATAATTCCATTGCTTATCAATGCATGCGCATCGGGCGGCAGCGATGTCACTACCTGAATGCCGGAATCCACGAGGGATCGCTTGAGGGGGGCCGCGTACCTGTAGGGAGGGACGGCGTACTTAATGGGCAACCTGATCGCCGGCCCTATAGTATTTCTCATAAATCGTGTCCCGCTCGTATGGTTCCCAACCAGCCGTCTTGAGCATGTAAGCCAGCTCATCAGCCCTCTTCCCAGCGCTTTCCCTGCCGCTGGCCGCCGATATCACCGCCTCATTATAGAACGTGCCGCCCAAATCATTTGCTCCATGGGACAGCGCAGCCTGCGCTAATTTGTCCCCCATTGATACCCAGTAAGCCACTATATTGTCAACCAACCCAAGCAATGCAAGCCGAGACGCCGCTATTATCCTCAAGTCGTACTGCCCATCGAGCCTTGCCTTGCCGGCCGACAGCTTGCCCAGGGGAGTGTTTCCCGGATTGAACCTGACGGGTATGAAGGAAACCAAGCCCGGCGCCCTTCTTTGGAGCTCCGCCAACCTATTTATATGACGCGCTATGTGTATCGGTTCCTCTATGTGTCCATACATCATTATTGAATTGGTCTTTATCCCGAGTCTGTGCGCCTCCTCCTGAACCGATAGGTATTCCTCCGGGCTTGCCTTTAATGGGGCTATCCTCCTCTGTATCTCCTCGTCCAGTATCTCGGTCCCGCCCCCCGGCATAGCATCTAACCCCAACTCCTTGAACCGCTGAAGCACTTCCCGCACGCTGTTGCCCGTCGTTTTCGATATGAACCATACCTCCTCCGCCGTGAATGCCTTCAGGGAAGCTTTTGGAGCGGCCTCTTTTATGCTTTTTATCAATTCCTCGTAATAATCAAGCCCTACGCTTGGATTGTTTCCTCCAACCATGTGAACCTCCGCGATGCCTAGATCCCTCCAAGCCTTCCCAACCAGCGCAGCCATTTTCCTAGGCTCAATCAAGTACCCCCTCTCGCTCCCTGGCCTCGCATAGAACGCGCAGAACGTGCAATTGGTGACGCATATATTCGTGTATGTAACATATATGTTCCTAATGAAGCTGCCCCTATTGCCCTTAACTGACCTAGCGTAGTAATCCGCGGCGGCAACTAGGGAATGAAAGGGAGCGTTAAGGAGACCCTCCACGTCTGTCACACCTAATCTATCCCCATGTATTGCCTTCTCCAAGGGCCTTGAACCCTTAGTTAACTCCTCCAACCAACGAGGAGGATCAAACATGAAACAACCCCCTCACTTCTCTCTTAAAACTTTAACTTCTACGAGTGATAGACTAGATGGGGTGCATAGATCATAAATCGATGACTATGCCGTATGTTATTCATAGCAGGCACGTGAATTAATGCGAGTTAATAATTCGAATTAGCTTTTTATTTTGAACAATGATAATCGCTTCATGGCATTCATTCTAGTCAAGCTACGGAACGACAAAATCAATCTAATCGGACTCGTGAACGCGTTATCGAGATCCACGGTACTGCTCCAGATAGTAAGAAGGGGACGGGCGGCCCTGGTTGAAGTGGAGGGGGACGCCTCGGCGGCGATCAACGCCGTGATCGGAATGCCTGAGGTGGCATACGCAAGGCCAATTCAGGATAACATGGACATAATAGCGCTTGGCAGGGGAAGCCTTGTGAACGCATTGTCCAGGAGATTAGGCGATGTGTACTCAAGCCATGCGTTATTTAGGATCGGGTTCGACTATGCTTCATCAATGTTGGACAGCCTATCTATGGCTCAAGGCGGCTATAATGCCGTCGAGCTTATGATGGATATGGCATGGGCAATGGGCTACTTCGATGAATACAGCGCACCGCAAGGCTTCTCCAGGATTTATCTGGTCAATCCATTTGATGCGGCAATGGGCGCGCAATTCACATTGGGTTTGATAAACGGCACCTTAAACACAGCGCTTGGCAGGGCATTTGGCGTGGAGCTGAGCGAGGTGGCGGGGAGTAGGTATGCATTCACGTACCGCGAGCTCATCTAATCCCCTCCCCACCCTTGGGTGAGAGTATTGCTTGCTGGGCATTAGCACTGCCGAATACTCTCTTCATAATACTTGCTTGCGGCGTCATTGAAAGCCTTCCATTAAAGAACGGCTGCCTCTATTAACGACAATCAATCATGGAACTTGGCCAAGTCGCCCACTAGCTTCAGTGATTTCCCTTTATTATTCGAATTCTGGTTGAACTACCGCCTTGAAAATGGCTTTCATTGCTGCCAGCCCTGCACTCTATAAACGCGCGGCTCCAGCCCTAATCTCTTCATGGCGTTCACGGCATCATCGATCTCGCCCTTGAATAAATGGGAGGGGCAATCATCATCAGATGACCCGAACCGCGGCACGTATTCATGAGCGGAGGCCAGTAAGCAAGCCAACTCATGCTCCATTCCAGGATCATTAGTCAATGCTGATGCAACCTCAAGCAGCCTTCCATTCATTAATAGCCAGTCCACGTGCCAGTGCGGCCTTGTTATGGGCTTCATATACCTGCTCAACCTAACTGGTAATCCATTCATGGCTCGGCCAACGTATAGGTAAATTCCTCGACCTAATTCGAGTCCCAGCATGTAGAGGGGCCCCTGAAGCTCTATTTCCAATGCATAGATGCCCCTATCTCTTCCTGCCATATCTCCCCATCAACTCCGCGGATGCCATTACGTGCCCCTCCATGGATCGCCTAACATCCCCGACCCGCGCGCCCCCTCTTAATTGAAGCGCGGAATCCAGGGCGTACAACCTTATGAAGTACCTATGAGGTTGGTGAGTCCGTGGAGGGCAGGGACCACCGTATCCTACCTCGCCGAAATCGTTGATTCCCTGCAATCCCTGCGGCACCTCCCGTTCCTTACTGATGCCCTCGGGCAGGGAGGTTAGCGTGGGGGGGATATTATAGAGAACCCAATGCGTGAATACTTGCATCGGTGCGTCAGGGTCATCCATTATTAATGCGAATGATTTAACCCCGCCAGGTGCGCCATTCCACGACAATGGCATGGATATATCTTCTCCATCACACGTGAACTTAACCGGTATCATTTCCCCGTTCTTGAAAGCTGGGCTCCAGAGATCCATGTGGGGTGATTTGCGTCAATCGTTATAAATCAATCGGTTCATTGAGGCCCGCGATTACTTGCCTGGATTTCAGTGATATTAAAGCTGATAAGCTTTAAAGCGGATGCGGATAACGCGATAGTGCCGACACCACCATGGAGCCAGGAGAGGCTGCAAGCATTGCAGTCGCTTCGGGAGGCTGGGATAGACCCATACCCGCATAAGTACGAGGTAACCCATACAATTCACGAAATAAGGGAGATTGCTAAGTCACATCCATTCACTGTCCCCTCGAGGGAGATGACGTTCATAGAGACCAACATAAGCACCGCGGGAAGAATAGCCAATATCAGACCGCATGGAAAGGCATCATTTGTTGATATATTCGATGAGGGGGAGAGACTTCAATTATATCTTAGGGTCAATGAGCTGGGGAGCAGGTACGATGAGTTTCTCCGCTTTATAGATAGGGGCGATATAGTGGGGGTTAGGGGGAATCTATTCTATACTATGAAGGGCGAGCTCACCTTACTGGTGGGTGACTATAGACTGCTATCCAAGGCCCTCCTAGACCCGCCCGATTGGACTAATTACACCACGGAGTGGCGGTACTCCCATAGATACTTAGATTTCCTGTACAATCCATCCGCCAGGAAGAGTATATCCACTAGATTCAAGTCCACTCAAGCAATGCGAGAGTTCCTTTTCGAGAGGGGATTCATGGAGGTGGAGACGCCGGTCGTTCAACCCGTGTATGGAGGCGCCTTAGCTAAGCCGTTCAAGACCCACGTCAATGCCCTAGACGAGGACTGGTACCTCAGGATAAGCCTTGAGCTTTATCTAAAGAGATTCATAATAGGGGGCTTTGATAAGGTGTTTGAGATAGGCAAGGTATTCAGGAACGAAGATATAGACGTAACGCATAACCCGGAATACACCCTGATGGAGCTCTACTGGGCCTACGCGGATTATAACGACTTAATGAAGCTAACGGAGGAGATGATAAGCAATGTTGCTATTAAGACGTTGGGAACAAGCAAGGTGAAGTACGGATCAATAGAGATATCGCTAGAGCCCCCATTCAAGAGAATAACAATGAGCGAATCGCTTAGCAATGCATTGGGTCGAGACGTGGATTCCCTGAGCGACGATGAATTGAGGGCATTGATGGATAAGCATGGATTGGTGCCTAGAGGCGGCGAGTACGTGAGGGGGTTAATGATAGAGAAGCTATTCGATAAGCTGGTCACCCCCAGCTTAATTCAACCTACGTTCATAACGGATTACCCGCTGGAGACGACGCCGCTCTGCAAGCCGCACAGGTCGAGGCCCGGCCTGATAGAGCGGTTTGAGCTCTACATAGCGGGAATGGAGCTGGCAAATGCGTACACTGAACTAAACGACCCAGTACTCCAGCACAAGCTCTTCGAGGAAGAGCAGAGGAGGTTCCAGAGGGGGGATGAGGAGGCCCATCCATATGACTTCGACTTCGTGGTGGCCATGAGCTACGGCATGCCGCCCACCGGGGGACTCGGGCTGGGAGTGGATAGGCTAGCGATGATACTCACGGGCAATGAATCGATAAAGGAAGTAATTCCATTCCCAATGATAAAGAAAACGGGAGACCAGCAGTAACCAACCCCCTTCCAACACTGAGCAGCTTGAATTCCCCGAGGCCTTGAGATAATAGTCCATCATAAATGCGTTTCTCCTTAATTCTCCCCTTGTCATAGATGGCGAGATTCATTGCGTGTTTTACAATTGCTGCAATGAAGGAAACCAAGGAGGCGGGTAGCCTCGCCTTAGGGGCTGGGTTGATTGCATTGATCATTGAGGAATTGCCTTATTGCGCTGCTTATCTCCCGTAAATGCTGGGATCGCGGCGTGTGACCCATGCCGTTCACAACCACCTTGGCGAACCTGCGGGCCTTGGCCTCAATCGCAGTCAATTGGTTCCGAGGAACTATCTCATCGGCAGTGCCCCAAATATAAAGTATGGGAGGCGTATCATCATTTATGTAGTTTATTGGGGATGTCTGTATGAAGTAGTCATCCCTGGGATACTTCCTCCGCAGCTCCTCATAGATCGCCCTGCGGGGAGTTCCATCCGCCCCCTCCTCCAAGTACTTTAGCTGGAGTAGCCTATCGACGGGAGCGGATACAACTATGGCGCACCGCACCTTGCTCGGCATCCTGGCGGCCAACAGCAGCGCGACTGTTCCCCCCATTGAGTGGCCGGATACGACTAATTCGCCTTGACTATCCCTCATCACTTGAGCACCTATCTCAAGTCCATCATCAACCTCAGATATGGTGGGTGCAATAACCTCCAGGCCGGCCTCCCGGAATGGCCTGATCAACCAATTTATTTTATCCGGGCTACTGCCGCGCCCGTGAAACACTAAGGCTTTCATGAATTGATCGACCCCTGGGGAATTATTAAACTAACCGCTGAGCTCAGCGTTGATAGAAAAAGGTCAAACCTCGCCCTTTAGGGCGGGGAGGAGGTCAGAAATGGCATGCTAAGTGCAATCTTTATATTGGATCCAGTGATTTCCACAACGTGTACCCGCTTTTGAGGGACGTGGTGAGGGTTAACGATGATGCCATCAATAAGGTAGTCGAGGAGTACGTTAAGTCAGCCATATTGACGTTCTGGGGAGACATAGTTGTGATTCCGCGAGGAGGAGTCAATGCATCGCCAAGCATGGTATCGTCATTTGACTTCTGCCCCTTCAAGGCGTGGGTGGAGCATAGGTATGGCGTTATGATAACCAAGACGGCCTGGCTCCGCCGCATAGCCTTTGGGGAACTGGCTCACGCCCAGTATCAAGACTACTTGAGGTCCACGCTTGGCAAGACCGTGATTTCCGAAATGAAGATAGAGAATGACGATGTGGTCGGAAAGCCGGACGTCGTTGTGTACAATGATGATGATACGATAGACGTGCTGGAACTTAAGACCGGGAAACCACATCCAGCCCACCGCATTCAGGTGCTAACCTACGTTGCCCTGCTTAATGAGGAGGTAAACGATGCTGAATTGATTTACATGAACATGCGGGAGCAGGTCAACGTGACTCAAAGCGATGTGGTCGATGCAATAAGGCGAGTCAAGCAGGTCAAAATCATGCTATCGGCACAATCGCCGCCGCAGAGGAACTGCGGGGACTGCCCATTGAGGGGGGTATGTAAGAAAATACACGAAACCCCCATAATTAGGAGCATGATGCCTCGGTGATAAAAGAAAAGACAAACCTCGCCCTTTAGGGCGGGGAGGAGGTCAGCACCACCGCTTTACTGGCTGAATAAATGATCCCTCAAAATGCGAAAACCGATTCAGGGCTAAGATTATTCCCGCCTCCCTAACGGGCGGGCTTGCCGTCTCTTTTCCCCATTACTGAAGCCGAAATACAGACTACTCCTCAATAAGTAAGCAATATAGATGATTGAAATGCGGGGAGGGGGGATTTTACTTTCTATTTATGGGAGAGGCGAGGATTCAATGGAAGGCTGGCCTGGAAGCAGTTGAGTTAAGTCCCATCCCCACTAGGTTTCTTGGTTTTATTTGACTATTTCTTTTATAGTAAAGGTTTAATACCGTTTAACATACCTTATTATTTTTGATGAATAGGAGGGACTTGGGGGCATCCATCGCGTCCACCATCGCTATATTATTGATAGCTATCTTGCTATTGAGGGCGGTGGGCGGCAATCCAGCTGAAATAATTGTGATAGCACTGGTGGAGGTATTGTTTGGGCTAGTGATTGGTTATTTCATGCTCGGCAGGTTCGCTGGCCTCAGGTCGAGGCTGGGCGAGCTAATGCTTAGGTATAGGCTTCTCCTCAGGAATGGATTCTTCATTGGATCCGACGATAAGGCCATAAGCGGCGATCTAGCCATGATAGATTACTACATGAAGCAGTACTACGGCTGGGTGAAGTATAAGGTCGATGTTCACGGTCATGACGCGGTGCTGTATGCTAGCCTAGACCTGGATTCCGGCATTAGACTAATCAATTCGCTCAACAGCGAGTTAGCCGTTCTTAACATAAATGAGTACAGAACTCTCTCCTGCTGACCGCCAAGGCTAGCTGCTTCGTCCAATATTTGCCCCCTCCCGGGAACTCCCCATCTTAGCACGACTAGGATGAAATTAACCGCATCAGATGTAATACCACTCCTCATCGCTCAGTGGTCTGGTGATCATCACTGGCGACTTCATTCATGACCGTAATTTAAGGATTTTTATCTTATAGCGGGCTGGGAAAACCATCCCTCCATGCGACTAATTCAATAGGGCCTCAATGTTGATATGAGACATTACTTGTTAATTCTATTGCTGCTGGTGGTGCAGGGCCCGGCAGGGAAGGCCCAACGCTGATTAGTCTCCGCTTGATGGTTTATTTGTTCAGCGTTCAAATCCCTCAGTCACAGCTCAGTTAGTGATCTATCATCACTTATCTTGACTTGATTATTTAAATCACCAGCGCGGCGAGCGATGCTATCTGAGGCCAGCGCTGGGCTGCCTCCATTGCTATGGGGCCGTGAATCTCGGTGCCCTTCGGTTGGCCCTCCTCGCTTACTATTACCACCGCATTATCGTCAAATGCAACCCAAGTCCCATCGTGCCTCCTAAACGGTCTCCTCTGCCTCACAACTATGGCCCTTAGCTTCTGCTTCCTAACCTCGGGCTTCCCCTCAACAACGCTTACCACTATCATATCGCCAACGCCGGCGTTATGTATCTTCCTGTGAACCCCGTGCGATCTATTGCCTATTACGCTTATAACTCTGGCCACCTTAGCGCCGCTGTTGTCCACAACGGATACCAAGCTATTGGCGAAAACGCCGGGAGTCACGTGGTACCTATGAGATACTCCCACTGTCTTAGGGCCTCCTCTCTTCGCCATGGCATGACGTAGACAGCCGCTTTTTAAAATTTATCCTTCAGCCCGGCATCGATGACGTTAAGTTACCGCTGGGCGGCATCGATGACGTTAAGTTACCGCTGGGCCTCAAATGATTTACTCTAATCCCCTCAATGGAGGCTAGATCCAGCTTTGTCAGCATTAAATAATTGAACGCCATCGGGCAGTAAACGTGGATCCTCCATGAATAATAGGCTATCTCTACCAACGTGTAATTTCCCTTAATGCTCTGCCTAAGCTCGCTCAAGTAATTCCCGCATAGGTTGAGGTATTGGTAGGCCAGGGAGGCGTTTCTCATCGTTATGTTTAACATGTGGCTTAGCTCCTCGAGCATGGGCTCTGGAATTGGCACTCCAATTATGTTTGACGATACTCCCTGGCCCTTCCTCAGCGATTCTATGTATGCCTCATAATTCGATAGATTCATCATGGCCGATTCAACGTTGAACTGCGAGGAGACGTTAAGCCAAAGAGACTCCAGCCCCCCGCGCCCCGCCTTAATCAATGACCTCAGCTCATCCCCCACTTGCTGTAGCTGTGTCTCGTTAAGCCCATAACCCTCAATGCCCTGAGACGCATTAACGTAGTCATATATGCGATCAAATTCGCCGGAGTATTGGCTAACGTTCATGCCGGCCCGTCCGGCAAACCCCATAAGCGAGGCAAGCATCCTGGCTTTCCCATTCATGGACGCCAGGCCAACTATATTTCCACTTGAAATGTACCCGGAGAAAGTTGAATTTAGATAATCGATTAACCCCTTAATGCCGACCATCACGGCGGCCTCAGCCGCCTTCCCGTATTGGGATTTAATTAAATAGTCCACAGACCCCAGCGAGCTTGTTGAATTATCTGCAATGAACTCCCTGAGAAGCTTGGCGGTTATGCCGTAAATCGATGAATTATAGTTGGCAATTGCCTCCGAATACGCCGTTAAGTATATCTCCCTGGCCTTGGCGATGAACGATTCATTGCACGAGGCCGATCTCAATGCATTCGACGCGGACAGAACCAGCGAAGCATTGCCCAGCCTCGCTCCAATCTCCTTGGCATAGTTGAGGTAAGCATAGGCAGTGCCAATATTTAGGGGGCACAGTAGTCCTGGGTTTGATGAGTTCCTTACCATGGAATAGAAGATGGATCGCTCCATATTTATGGCCTCCACGCTGTAATTAAGCGCGGCTTGGCAGTTGGACTCGTTTAAGTAGGCATCCGCCCTGTAGTTGAGGCTCAATGCCATGGATAGAGCAGCGTTATAATGCCCAATGGATGGGCCCAGGCTTTGCAGCTCGCCGTAAAATGCCTTGCCCATCGCTATGTTGACCGCCGCTGCATTACAGATGCCCTGAGCGGCCAGCGTCGAGTTGGCTTGCGAAGCCGCCTCTAGAATCGCTCCCATGAATAACGACGCCAGCACAATCATTGCAATGGCCCGCCCCACACTCATGCGCGCAACAGTGAATCACCCCTTTATTAGGGATGCTGATATGGCGATTCATGAAACTCGTTGTGAAACGCAGGTTCCATCTTAGTCCTTACCTCAGGAAAACCTTGTTCTGACCCCCCACCTTCTCCACCCTGACCAGTTGCCTTTCCTGCAGCCGCTGAATGTGTCTCCACAGCGTGGTCTTCGGTATATTAGTTAATTGCTGCAACTGTGATTGGTACAACGAACCGCCGTTTTCCCTCAATACGTTCAGTATTGCTTGATCCACGTCGTCCAGCGTCTCCAAGACGGGGTGATGCTTCCTCCTCCAATACGCAACTAATACTCCGATTATGATTAGGGCAGCCACCGTAACTATTATGGTCAAATCCCTGGCCTCTCCGCGCGTGCCGCTGCTCGGAGTCGATGTAGATGCATGCGTGGGCGGAGTCGATGATTGGCTTGTAGATGAAGCCCCAGTCGAAGAAGTGATTGGAGGCGCCGCGGCGGATGACGTGGATGATGCAGGTGATGATTGAGGCGCTGTTTGAGGCACCGACGCAGTGGTGGTTGACGTTATCGATGTGGTAAGCGATCTGTTCTGCTGAGCCATTGGAACATATACGTACTGTATCCCGTATTGACCCGGCGGCAATATGATCTCCACAGAGTTATTTATCCTCTCATAACCCAGCACCGTGCTGGGTAAGTTCAGTATCACTACGTTGCTTGGGAACACTAGGCTGAATTTTATGGGGCTCGTCAAGTTAAAGTAGTAGGTCAGCGTTTCTTGATCAATCGTATAATTAGCGTAATAAAGCACTGATGCATACCCGCCTCCAAACGCGAATATGGATAGGGAACCATTTGAGTATAGGCTAGCGGGTATTAATGAACCATCGCTATCGTTGATCGCCTCTAAGGTTCCTTGTATGGGCTTGGACGGTAGGTCCACCGTCGCCAGCGTGGAGTTTGGACTAAGGTAAATAGTGTAATTAATGAATGGAATCCCGCTTGCCTTTATAATCACCAGCAATGCAATGATCTCCAGCATGGAATCACGACCAGTTCCTTAGTTTAAAACTTTCCCGTCCATAGATGACCACGCCCTGGATGAGATATTATTCAAGGAGGGCTTCACAGCGATCGCCTCCGCCCGAGGCATCTCAATCCCTTGCTTCGCTGAAAAATTGGTCCCACATCATATGGATTCCATTATTCCTCAATTCAACTTGCAAGCGCTAGTTGACGCATTAAATAACGGAGCTTCCACTATGGATGAGTCGTTGTAGAAGTCATACTCTGTCAAATACCCTCCTGATATTAATGATCCATTTATCAAGGCAATGCCGGTGGGCGGCGACCTATAATTATAAATGGGCATCGTAATGTAATTGCCATACGCTGGATTAATGAATTGAAGGGTCACCTCAGTATCGTAGAACGATTCGCCCAAGCACGATGCGCTGGCGATGGTTCCGTTTCCATAGATGAAAAGCATGGAATTATACTGCAAGGGACCGTATGGAAGTAATCGCTGGGTTCCGTATATGGAAAGCCCAAATCCAGTCATGCTACCCACGGTTAAGTTGACACCATAGCTAGCGCTCGACTCCACGCTTCCATTAACGACGCTGAACAGGCGTAAATCTATGTACTTACCATAATATGGGAATGGGGCTCCATCAAAGTAAGTCGGCAAAGGCGATACGGGCCTGCGTGGCGATAAATCGCTGCCCAGCCAAGCATAGAGGACGACATGCATGGGCATCGGCACTCCATAGTGATTGCCCACCCGATGCCATAAATTATAGGTATGGTTATTTTCGCCCAGGAGGACGCCGCCCACCCTGGACAGATTCCCCAGCAGTGATCTAAGGCTTTCATTTCCTGTTCTGAATCCAAACAGCACTGACAAGGGGTACCTATCCCCGCTCCCTATCACCACAGTCCAAGGGCCAACCGCGTTCAGCTCGTCTCTGCCTATGCATGCATGCCACTCTATTCCTCCCGTGGAGTTGGATACGGCCCAATTCGTTATATGTATTGATTCACCATATACTATTAAGGATAAATTCTCACTCCCCAATCCAAACCATGGAGGCACGGTTCTTGCCACGAGTTCAATGGACCTATACAAAACGGGATTCAATTCATTCAGCTTGCTCAGGACAGCATTGGGCAGCGATGCGTAGGTCAAGTTGAGCGATATGGAGTAATTAAGGCAGGGCGTTGAGACTGGCGGAATTATGACGGGTATCAACGCTGCATGAAGCGATACGCCCATCGATGCAATCATGAAAGCCACGATCGCGATCAACGGCCTCCACATAATTATATATTCCGCGGTCTTCCCTAAAAACCTTTGCCGGTGGTTGACTTCCCCCGCCGACCCATTGATGTTTAACCTATCGGGGGTTGAGGGGATGAAAGGCCCTGCAAGAACTGGGTAATTCATGGAGCCTATAGGAATAAGTTAGTTGAAAGTCTATTCCGAGCCGAGGGAATATTTATTTAATTTAAAGGGGTTCAGCTATTCATGATTTATGACCCTGAGGAGCAGGTAGAGGCGGATTTCAAGTCGTTGTTGGCTGAGTTAAGCAGCGTGACTGGGATGGATTTCAGCGAAGTCAAGCCGGGCAGGGCTAGGGAGGGATTCGGCTTCATGGCTGTGCCCCTCCATACGTACTTGAAGAATAACCCCGGCATTGCCGATGCAATAAAATCGCTGCGTCCGCGGGGATTGATAAAACGCATTGATTTAGTCAATGGTTTCCTCAACATAGACATAGATAATTATGCGTACGCGGAGTTGGTGATCAATTCAATTCTATCCGCGGGAGGCAAGTACGGCTGGTCCCCCAGGTGCGGAGGTTCTAGGGTGGTTATAGAGCACACGAGCGCCAATCCAATACACCAGCTGCACACGGGTCATGGCAGAAACATGATAATCGGGGACACTCTATCCCGCCTTCACCGCTTCTGCGGCAGCGAGGTCAGCACCAGGTTCTACGTTGATGATTGCGGCCCTCAAGTGATGTACATGGCAATAGGGTATCAAAGTGCAAAGGAATTGATAAACGAGAGAATCAGGAAGGGTGCGAAGCCGGATAAGGTGCTGGGGGCCGTATATTCCATAACGTACGCAGTAGGGGAGGTCCAGAGACTGTCCACGGCGGAGAGGAGCGTTGAGAATGATGATGAGAAGCGCAAGTTAATAGCCGAGAGGGATGAGTGGGTAGGCGTACTGGCTAAATGGAGCTCCGAGGATGAAGAGCTAGTGAACGCGCTCGCCTCATCCCTGGGCGGAGTGAATGTGACGGATGAAGTGGGTAGGTGGGTTAGGGAGTACGAGCGGGGAAACCAGGAGATACGGAGCAAGGTGAGGGAGGGGATAGAGCGTATATTCGATGGCTTTAAGTCCACCCTGAGTTCATTTGGGGCATCATTCGATGCATTTGATTGGGAATCCGAGATAGCGCTCGACACGGGACTTGCAAAGGCCCTAGTAGATAGAATAGTCGCCGCGGGGGCCGATTACGTGGAGAGGCTGGGCGGCGCCGTGACTGTGGATGTGGAGAGATACGCCAAGGACCACGACTTGGCGAATTCGCTGTCCCTGCCCAAGTTCTTGCCAAAGGCCATGCTGACTAGAAGCGATGGATCCACGCTATACCTCACCAGGGATTTGGCGTACGCAGTTTGGTGTTTGGATTCATGCAAGCCGAGCAGGGTGATAAGGGTAATAGGATCGGAGCAAACCCATCCGCAAGCCCAACTGAGGGTGTTGCTTCACATGATGGGGTACGACGCTGGGAGGATAATGCATTATTCATATGAGATGGTAAACATGCCTGGAGCCAAGATGAGCAGCAGGAGGGGGCGGATAGTATCAATGGATGACTTGCTGGAGGAGGCGGAGGAGAGGGTGTGGAAAATAGTAAAGGATAGGCTAAGCAAGGAGGAGGCGGGCAAGGTAGTGAAGGCGGTGGCGGTGGGGGCGATTCGATTCTCCTTCCTATCGATATCCCCCCTCAAGGTGCTCGAGTTCAACTGGGACAAGCTCCTAGATTTGAAGCAGAACAGCGGCCCATTCATTCAGTACTCGTATGTCCGCGCATCATCAATACTGGAGAAAGCCGGGTACCCAGCCATAACCGGAGTCGCTGCTCCCAAGTCTCTCAGCGAGGAGGAGGTCAAGTTAATAAGGGACTTGGGAGGATTACCTAGGGCATTAGCGGAGGTATCCTCAAACCTGAGACTGGAGAACCTTGTGGATTACGTCAATAGGATGGCCACGGACTTCAACGTATTCTACGAGAAGAGCCCAGTCATAAATGCGGAGCCGGAGCTGAGGGATTTCAGGTTGGCATTAGTTACTGCATTCCGCACAGCGCTGGGCAACGTGATGAACATAATGGGAATACCAATAATAGAGCACATGTAAGGCAACTACGTGTTGGAAAATTATTATTTTAGATTTAGAAGCGTCGCGGGCAGCCTATCACTTCCTTAACGGCGCCGTTGATAGCATAGGCATTGGCCTATTGAATACTTCCTGCATCACTGATGCGAACGCCGCATACCAAGCCGCCAAAGCCGTTAATATTCCAATATAGCCTCCAGCCATAGTGTAGCCAAGCCCCAAGAGGAAGAACGTTATCCACAGCAATAGGAAAGTCAGCCAAAGCGCCCAGCTCAGTTTAAACGTGGCTATCCACATAATGAAGGTGAATATTCCGAAGGCGATTAGCACGGTATTTATTGCTGGGCTGGGCCCTATCACGTGTAGCCCTATTAATAGTATTGTTGTGAAGAACCACTCCCAGAAGGCCCCGTACGTAAAGAATGCCAGGTAGCCAAAGGTATTCCCAGCCTTGAACTCATATATTGCAGCCACTAGTTGAGCCAAGCCTCCGTAGAACGCTGCCAAGCCAAGCACGGCGGTTGAATTTGAGACTAGTCCGGCATTCACCGCGCTTAGCACTAGGGTGGTCATAGCGAAGCCGGACAAGCCAAGCACGGCTGGGTTTGCGGTTTTTTGAGACATGTAATTATTGAAATATCTATTATTTTTAAGCTTTGCCTTTTGATAAATATTTAATATTTCCTATGTATTATCAAATCACATATTACCACTAATTTCCTTGCGTAATTCCTCATAGGCGCGCTTTGCCTCATCTATGCTAGTCTCATCCTCCAGGGTGGTTGCATCGCCCAGCGGTTGATTCATGACGACTTGCCTCACTAGTCTCCTCATTATCTTGCCGCTCCGCGTCTTCGGCAGTTTCGTGACGAAGATTATATTGGATGGCTCCGCAATGGGTCCCACGACTTGCCTCACCCACGCCCTTAATTCCCTCCTAAGCTCATCGGATGGAGCATTGCCGCTTCTCAACACGACGAAGGCGACGGGCACCTCCCCCTTCACCTGATCCGGAACGCCGACCACCGCCGCCTCGGCCACGCTCTTGTGGGATATCATGGCTGACTCTATCTCGTACGTGCCCAGCCTATGGCCGGCCACCTTTATCACCTCGTCGGCGCGGCCCAGCACCCATATGTAGCCATCCTCATCCTTTATTGCCCAATCACCTGCATAGAACACTCCTGGGAACTTGGAGAAGTAGACGTTGACGTATCTGGATGGGTCTCCCCATATGGTCAACGGCATTCCAGGCCATGGCTTCTTGATTATGAGATAGCCCCGCTGCCCCTGCACTGGCTTGCCCTCATCATCCACCACATCCGCTTCCACGCCTGGGATTGGCAAACCATTCGTCCCCGGCTTTAGCGGAGTTAATCCCCAACCCGGCACGTGGCTTATCAATATGCCGCCGGTCTCTGTCATCCACCACGTGGAGCCAAAGGGAACCTCGCCCCTGCCTATCCACTTCCACGCCCACCTCCACGCCTCTGGATTGATGGGCTCCCCCACGCTGTGCATTAACCTAATGGTGGAGAAGTCGTGCTTGCTCACCCACTCGTCCCCGTACCTCATGAATGTCCTTATGGCCGTCGGCGTGGTGTAGTAAACCGTTACGCCGTACCTCTCAATTATTCGCCACCACCTATCCGGCGCCGGGTAATCCGGCGCGCCTTCATACATAACTATTGTAGCGCCCTCCAAGAGGGGCCCGAAGACTATATAGCTGTGGCCGGTGACCCAGCCTATATCGGCAACGCACCAATACACATCGTCGTCTTTTATGTCGAAGACCCACTTCATAGTTGCATGAAGCTCGGTCAAATAGCCCCCAGTGTCGTGCACTATTCCCTTGGGCTTGCCCGTCGTGCCTGATGTGTACAGGATATAAAGGGGATGCTCGCTTTCAACGGGTTCCGGCTGTATGTATGCATTGACGGGAACGTCCTCCATTAAGTCGCTCCACCAATGATCACGCCCAGCAGTCATTGGGGTATCGCTCAAGCCGAGTCTCTTGTAGACAACCACCTTCTCCACGCTTGGACTCATCTTCAACGCATCGTCGACGACCTCCTTCAGTCTAACCTGTTTTCCCCGCCTCCAAAAGCCATCCACCGTGAATACGACGCGAGCCTTGGCGTCGTTTATCCTGTCAGATAGCGCCGACGCGCTGAAGCCGGAGAAAACGACTGAGAAAATGACTCCCAGCCTGGCCGCCGCCAGCATCACGATCGGTAATTCCGGAATCATAGGCATGTAGATAGTTATGGTGTCTCCCTTCTTGAGCCCCAACTTTGTCTTCATAACATGCGCAAGCTTATTCACCTCCCTGTAGAGGTCGTAGTAGGTCAATCGCCTGACCTCCACTGGGTTGCCCTTACTATCAACGGGCTCCCCCTCCCATATGTATGCCACCTTGTTCTTCCTCCAAGACGCGACGTGTCTATCCAGCGTCAAGTAGGACGCGTTTAATTTGCCGCCGGCGAACCACTTATAGAAGGGCGGCTGGGGATCCGCGGTCAAGGCCTTGCTCCACGGGCTGAACCAATCCAATTCCTTGGCTACGCCGGACCAGAACTCCTCTATATCGGAGATTGTCCTTTCATGTAACTTCTTGTAATCCTCTATTGAGAGATTTTTATTGACCCATTTATTTATTATTATCTTCTCGTCAAATGGAAGATCTTTCTCTTCAATCGACATAACTATAACTATTTTCTAATGTTATATTTAAACATTGCGGCTTTATTTAAATATGTCTTAAAGAATACATAAAATGGCGAGAAATGAAGAGGCAACGTCGAGACTGGAATGCCACCGCATTAGATGGGCTTGGGGATCCATGCCAAATATCGACGAAAACTTTTTTACATTACCAGCGGCAATACATTGGTGCGATGCGAGCTGGAGTACGTGAACGCCGTTAGATCAAAGATAGGGCTTGATGTTGCACCAATGGAGGAGGTGGGGACCATGGATGAGGAGAATTGCTTTGCGTATGCCGGAATATACCTGCATGGAGATAAATACTTGGTTTACATGAAGGATGAGGAGAGAGTGTGCATAGAGGAAGCCAGCACAATAGATGAGGCACGAGAGGCAGCAAAGCGATTTGTGGAATCAGTATGCTGAAGGCAATGGATAGATTACTTGAGGTGGATCTGAGGAGCGCCAAGGAGTACTTCAAGTCCAGGGAATCAATGAGTGTGGTCGATGGCCAGTTAATTGTGTTGAGGCTGGACGGCGTGTCGTTCAGGACCAGGTTAAACGGTTTCCGAAAGCCCAGGGATGAGAGGGTTAGGGCCGCCATTGAGGCCGCGGCCAGGGAATTGATGAAGGGATTCGGCGCCTCTACTGCGTACGTGGTTTCCGACGAGATAAATCTATTCCTCGGCAATCACATACCGTTCGGAGGCCGTGAATTCAAGCTAACCTCCATCTCCGCCGGCATCGCGTCGGCCCAAGTATCTATGGCGTTGGGGAGGCCTCTCTACTTCGATTCAAGGATGGTTAGGCTGGATCGCGGAGATGAGCTGCCCTACATAGTTTGGAGAGCCAGGCTGGCCGCTGGGAATTACTTATCAAGCTTTGCCAGAAGGCCGTTCAGGGAGGCCATATACATGGACGGCATAAACTACTTGGATTGCTGCGGCAAGGTGCTGGCTAGGAAGTGGATCGGCAACCAACCGAGTAGGCGAGTGATAATGGAGTACCCAGCCATTGACGTGATAGAAGCGTGGAGAATGCCCTCCTCGACAAATAGTTAAGATGGGGAATGCCATGTCTAACTTAATTTCTTAAACTGCTTTCCCCGAATCAAATGGGTGGGGCCGGGGATGGGATCGGCATCTTGCAGGCGGCTAGGGTGTCGATTCACGGGAATCTCTCCTCGGGGAGTACCGCCACCACAGGCTCGCTCATATCCGTTCTCATGAATCCGCGCCCCATCATTTCGGTGTTGAATGCGGCGTGAACGTTCCCAAGGGAGTCGATGCCTATCAATCCAATGGTACCCACGCCGAATACGGCGCTTGCGCCGTTAACGGATGCATTTATGGCAGTTATTATATCGCTGCCCGCCTCAACAGCCGTGGCCGCCCTTAGGGATGCCATGTGGCGTATTATCACCTCGCCAAGCCCCGTTGCCGATAAGGCGCACCGCCTATCGGCCCAGTAGCCGGCTCCCGGTATTGGAGAGTCCCCAACGCGGCCCCTCCACTTTAGCCAGACCCCGCCCGTCGAGGTGCCCGCGGCCAGATTGCCGTCGGAGTCCAGGGCAACTGCCCCAACGGTATCCATGATGCCGGCTTCCTTTGCTAACTTCAATACCCTCTTATATGGAATGTCGCTGGAATTCATTTCCCTTATAATGGATCTGTACCTTCTCACCTTCTTCTCAGTGACGAAGACGAAGTCAGGCACCCATAGACCGGCAATTCTGGCCAGCTCCTCGGCGCCTTCCCCAACCACCATTACGTGATCTGTGTTATTCATTATGAACCTAGCCAAGCGAATCGGGTTCGCCACGTGTTTGACTGAGGCCACGGCTCCTATGCTCATGGTTGATCCATCCATTAAACCTGCATCCACCTCGACCTCCCCTGCTATGTTGAAGACGCTTCCCACGCCGGCATCGTTGACTGGATTGGATTCCAGTGTTGATACTGCCTCTACCACGGCATCGATGGCACTGCCGCTTCTCAATGCCTTCAATCCATTAATTGCGGCATCCCTGAGGCCAGACCTATACATCCTTAACTCATCCTCCTCAAACCTAGCCCGGCCCGCGCCTGCATGAACCGCTATGGTGGGCATCATATTGTGACGGGGGCGTGACCCCTAAATAACTATTGGGGTGGCTAGGTCTAATAGACGATTTTATTTTGTTTTTATCATTTTACTTACGCTTTCCCTCGTTTGCGTCTATTGATTCAGGCAATCCTAACCCATACTGCTTGGTCTAATAGTCCACCTCAATTAATTATTAAATAGAAAATCGGAAGCCAAGGCATAATCAATAAATAGACCAGGCTATGCATCGCCGCGATGGACTGCTCCATCAGCGGCGTCCTAATATTCGGCGACGTGGATGAAGGGAGGGTCAGCATGATAGAGGATAAATTGATCTATATGCTGATGAAGGCGGAGGAGAGGGGGCGGGATAGTTGGGGCGTGGTGTACCTCACCAAGGAGGGGGAATTCAGGGAGAAGAAGGGAGTGGGGCCTGCGTCTTCCTCATTGGCTGGAAAACGAGGGTTCTTGAATCCAGACGTGGTGGCCGTCATAGCTAACAACAGGGCCGAGCCCACAACGGAGGTAGTTATCGAGAAGGGAGAAGGTGATATTCAGCCATTCGTGGGGGAGAGAATAGCAGTGACCCATAACGGCACAATAGCGAACGACTCGGAATTGGAGAGGAGGTATGAAATACGCAAGCGCAGTAGGGTGGATTCATCGGTGCTTCCCCCACTGTTGGAGCGGGCATGGAATGGATCGCTCGAGGATTTGCAGCGCATATTGAGAGATGAAGTGACGGGGTCCTATGCAGTGGCGGTGTTGGATAAATCCAGGCCGGGGCGGCTTTGGCTAGCCACGAACTTCAAGCCGCTCTATGTGATGTGGGATGAGAGCGTCAATGCGCTTTTCTTCTCAAGCATGGATTACTACATGCAGGATCCAGGCAAGGCGCCTTGGGAGAGCAACGTGGTGAGGAGAATTAATCCATACACTGTGGTCGAGGTTGGCGTGGATGGAACGTGGAGGGAGGCGAGCCTCTGGAGAAATGGCACTGGGAGCAAGCGAAGGGTATTGGTGATAGCGAGCGGGGGATTGGATTCCACAGTAGCGGCGGCGCGCTTAAAGAGGGATGGCTACGACGTATCGCTTCTCCACTTCAATTACAGGCATAAATCCGAGGAAAGGGAGAGGCAGGCGGTGAGGGAGGTCGCTAAGGCGTTGGGTGCTCCGTTAATAGAGGTTGACATGGATTTCTTCAAGTTAGTGGGCCACTCCCCACTGCTGGGGGAGGGCAGCGTCAATAAGGCAAGGATGGGGGAGGCCGGCGCTGAGTTCGCGCATGAATGGGTGCCGGCCAGGAACTTCGTGTTCATATCGCTGGCCACCGCCATCGCGGAGGCGTGGGGATTCGATGCCGTGGCGACCGGCGTTAATTTAGAGGAGAGCGGCGCGTACCCCGATAATGAAATGGAGTTCATAAGGCTGCTCAACAGCGTCATGCCGTACGCAACGGGGCCCCAGAAACGAGTGGAGCTATTGATGCCGGTTGGGCATTTAGTCAAGCACGAGATAGTTAAGTTGGGCCTGGAGATAGGCGCTCCACTGGAGCATACATGGAGTTGCTACGAGAACGGCGATAAGCATTGCGGCTTGTGCGGTCCATGCTATATGAGGCGGGTGGCGTTCAAAGTAAACGGAGTGAGGGACCCCGTGCCGTACTCATTGCCGCCGGAGGAGGAGGAGGCGTTCTGGAGGGGGTCTGGGGATTATCATCGACGCATGAACGATTCATAGACTTTGCTCAGTGAGTCCATGGCATTGTTTGGGCTATGCCTGCCCACCAATGACTCCAATTGCCTATTTACTTGGCTCTTCCACGTGGAGGGGGAGGTCAGCAAGTCCTCCGCGGCTTCCGCCATGCATGAAGCATCACCACACGCCGTGCCGGCTCCCTCCACCAC
Organism: Thermocladium sp. UBA166; assembly: GCA_002508315.1. GTDB lineage: Archaea > Thermoproteota > Thermoprotei > Thermoproteales > Thermocladiaceae > Thermocladium. The sequence goes on along the minus strand of DAHE01000028.1, from coordinate 32,803 downwards.
CTCCCCCAGGCCTCCGGCCTTGGAGGAAACCACGGCAGTGCCCCTCATCATTGCCTCGACCGCCGTTATCCCATACGCCTCCCACCTAGAGGGAAGGAGGAGCACCTTTGATTTACCTATCCTATCCAGCACGGTGCTGGAGGGGGATGGGGGGAGGTACTCATCCACGTATTTCAATTGATTTCTGTACACATCAGGTATGGATCCTATGTAGATGGTTCTCACGGAGCTTCCCCACCGCTCCTTTAGGTACTTGAAAACGCCGAGCGCTACATCGCCTCCCTTTAGGTGGAAATCTATGCCTACAAATATTATGCTGTTATCGATTTTTCTTTCCAGCTTAATCCATTGAGGCCATACTGGCAGGTCTATCACGTGGATTGACTCCTCGGGGAATCCATCCCCTATGAAGCCCAACTTAGCCCAGTTCGTCCAAGTGATCACTGTAGCCCGTCCATACGTGAAGCTGCTTAGAAAGCGGGGAACACGGCCTAGCCCGCCACTCATGCGGAGAAATTGGCTTAGGCTTTGATCGTTCTCGAGTATCCAATTATCCCCCATCCTGCGGTACCACCAAAAGAATGCGTGGAACACGTCGGCCCTTAATTGCATTAAATTATCGAATAATATCCTGAGAAGGCCCTTGGTCGTAGATGATATGCTGATCCCGTACTCGTTGAATCTGGCGGGCATCATTGGCTCCCCCCTCACGCTGTAATCCACTCCGCCGGGCAGCGCAGATAGCCTCATGCGTATGCCTGAGCGAATGGAGCGGCCAACCCTGCCGTACTGCACAAGGAACTCTACATGCACCAAATGACGCTGGTCGCCGGTTTTTAAAGGAATGCTCAGAGCCAATTAGCAAATTTTTTATTTACCCTATAAAAAGGCGTGGATTGCAACTTATTTACTATTGCCATTAAAGCTCCTATTACTATTAAAACGCTTGGGAACGCGAGCACGTTTACGGATCTTGAGGCTGCAGGGAGAACCGCGGATCCAGTGCCCACCCCAGCGAATGCAGCGTTTATGGCGGTCGTGGGATCCTTGCCCCCACGCTTGCCGGCCATCATAGTTATCATGGGGTAGATCACGGCGTAAGGCAAAATGAAGGATAGGAATAGCATGTAGTTGAACGCGAACGCCATGAAGCCCAGCCCCGCCGCCATTATGAATGCATACAGCCACTTCTGCAATCTATGCGATGCCAGCCTGACGATTCCCATGGACACCGCAGCCGCGGCCAGCATATACTTTGCATAGGGGACCCCACTCATTCTGGCGAGGAAGATCGTGTACAGGCCCCCCAATACGAACGTGGAGGCGGCAAACAGCGCGGTTTCTACGTTGAGGGATGACGCAACGGCCTGCTTCACGTTGGTCTTCCTGGTAATCGATGGCAGCAACAAAACGGAGGGCAGAAGCAGGAATGGCAGGAATGGGGGCAGAAGCAGCAGTAACCCGCTCGCCGCTATGCCGAAAGAGGTGAGAGAGGAGACAAGAGAGACTGCCTTATCGCCGTGCTTCTCGTAGATCATCGGCGTCGCCAGAGGATCCAGGATGCCCAGTTCAAACATCGCTATGGGCATCGTGTATGGATACCAGGCAAACAGGACTGGGGTCATGGCTAGCGTAATCTTCTGGGGCCTCCTGAAGCCGAATAGGTACCCCACCAAGCCTCCCGCCGCCAATGTTCCGTAGTTCAGCGACACCCAGATGCTGGGATTCATCGGTGATGACAACGGCAAGAGCAGGCCGGCCAGGTTGAGCAGCATCCTATACGCCGCTACCACCAACACGTCCCGCCCAGCCCCCACTTACCGCCACCGCACTCTAGGCATTATTATTGACCGTTTCTCCTCTATTCTGTGCTTATATGGAATTATGTCCTGCAGCATTACCTTAACCTCGCTTCTGAAATCCTTGCGCAGCCCGAACATGCCTAGGCTGGGCAGTACCTTGCGTATGGGGTTATAGTAATGCTCCTCCTTCTCGGCCCTGGGGTTCTGTACGTGGTCTATGGAGACCTCCATGCCGAGTTCAGCGGCGGCGTCCCGCACAATGTGGGCTATCTCTACCACGGAGTGGGTCTCCCTATATTGATGCACTACCCTGTACTCCCCCTCCTCCGGGGGATGCATTAGCAGCAAGTAAATGGAATCAATGCTGTCCTCGAGCGATATGAAGCCCCTGACCTGCCTCCCGCTTCCGTAAACCGTTAATGGGTGGCCTATGACGGCTTGAGCACAGTACCTATTTATCACGGTCCCCCACACATCGTCGAAATCGAACCTGGTGAACAGCCTCTCATCAATTATCTCCGGGGTCCTGGTGCCGTAGACCGGGCCTTGGTGTATATCGGTCACCGTGAGTCTCCACAGCTTGTTGGCATACATTAAATTATAGCTATCATAGACCTTGGACCAGTGATACCAACTGCCGGCCCACCTCGGAACCACTACCTCGTCCTCCCTATCGCCTATAATCGCCCTAACCATGGCAGTCTCAGGTATGTCGAAGTTCGGAGTACCGTACTCCCCGAGAGTGCCCATCTTAAGTATGTGGGTCCTTGGAGATAAATCCCTGACCGCGTATATTATGTTCAAGGTCCCAATTATGTTATTGGTGAACGTGTATTTAGCATGGTCTAGATCCATCATTGAGTAGGGAGCGGACTTTTGCTCAGCGAAGTGAACCACGGCATCCGGCTTTTCCTGCATCACCTTCCTAACCACACCATAATCCGTCACGTCGCCCTCAATAAACTCGATATCGACGCCCATCACCTCCCTGGCAGCGCGCAGCCGCTCCTCCATGGTTCCTATGGGCAGGGCAGACCAGGAACCCACCTCCTCCACCCCCCGCCTCGTGCTGTAATTATCGACCCCCATCACGTCGTGCCCCCTTGCCGCCAATCTCAAGGCGAGGGGCCAGCCGAGATAACCGTCAATGCCGAGTATGGCTATCTTCACTGATGATGCATTTCAGCGACTCATTATAAACATTGCTCACCGGAGGAGAGGAATACTTCATGGTTTCCAACGCAATGTTTTAATCCGTTTCGTTGTCGAGGGGGATTTAATCGTAATGATATACGTAACCACTGATAAGCCTCTCTACAGGGCTGGCGGTAGCGCTGCGATAAGGGTCAAGGTATCGAATGAGGAGGACAGGGAAATAACCGTCACTGCTAGGATCGCCGTGTCCCTCAATAACGATAGGCTAGCCTCGAGGGATGAGAGGGTCTCCCTATTGAGGGGGGAGGTCAAGGTTATAGAGACCCAAGTGGACCTGCCGGGGCCGGGCATGTTAATTGCCAACGCAGACGTGGATTATGATGGGAAGTCGGCGACTGACAGCGTCAGGGCATACGTACTGGACGGGGGTAAGCGCATTAGGCTGGCGTTGGTTTACCACATGCATCAACCGCCCTGGTATCTGCCCAATGGGGCTTACTACATGGACTGGGCGTTCAGGTACGTGTCTGATAATTTATTATCGCCGTTCTTCGATGGAGGCCCGTATTTATTTCATGCTAGATTGAATGAGAAATACAGCAATGTCAAGGTGAATATGAACCTATCGCCCAGCCTACTGCATCAATGGATCGATGCGGTGGAGAGGGGGTATACCTTGGTGGATGGCCATGCCTACGGCAGGGATTCACTTCAAGTAAAGAGGGTGGAAGAGGCGCTAAACCTATTCAAGTCACAGGCCAAGCGGGGCCAAATAGAGGTGTTGACTAGTCTCTATGCGCATACAATAGCTGGGTATCTCGTTGCAACGCATGGAATGATGGATGTAGTGGATGAGGAGGTGAAGGCCGGCATCGACGTCACGAAGAACATAATGGGAATAGACCCGATCGGCGTGTGGACCCCCGAGATGGCTTGGGACATGTCGTTGCTGGGCATATACGCCGCCGCTGGTCTTCGCTACACAGTATTGTGCGGCAGGAATCACTTCCCGGGCTCCGTCGGCGATAAGGGCTCCATCTATGAGCCGTACGACGTAGGCGGCTTCACCGTGTTCTTCAGGGATCAGAGGCTGAGCGATGTCTTAGCGTTTGAGAATAATTTATTCGATGAGCGGCACGCAGATAGAGTGGCTAGGAGGATCCTAATGGAGGCGGCCAGAGCGGATGGGGAGGATCCCATGGTTGTGATTGCACTGGATGGGGAGAACTTCATGGCCATGTCGAAAACCCCCGGCTTGGTGGCGGTGGAAATGAACGCATTATACGACTACGTGGACTTGCTTCAGAGAGATGGCGTGCTGTCCACGATTAGGCTAAGCGAGGCCGGCTCGGCTAAGCGCCGGCTCACGTTCATACCAACGACGTCGTGGCTGGGGGGCTTCTCCAAGTGGAGGGGGGAGAGGCCTGAGCACGAGCGGTACTGGGTCAAGGCAATAGACTCCTATAGATCTATACTTGGCGCGGAGACCGCGTTGGGGCGCCGATTGGAGACCGCCAGGTACGCGCTTTGGCACGCGGTGGACAGCGATTTCTGGTGGAGCGAGTTCTGGAGCGAATACTTGATAGACGAGTGGCTCAGGAGGGTTGATGAGGAGGTCGCCAACTCCATGAGCGGGGTGAGGGCTAGCTTGGAGAGGGAGGTAATTGAGACTCTAGTGAATAGGGAAACCAGCCTGGGAATACGTATAAGCAATGAGACGGGGGCCCCGGTTCGATTTGACGTTGTCTGCTGTAGGGATGTCGCGACTCACGTGGTGGAGCCAGGCGAGTCCTTGATTAAGGTGACTATCCTCCCCTCCGTGGCGGGGGAGTATAGAATCCCCGTCGTCCTGTCATCGAAGGGATACGGCTATAGGGTCCTTTATCAATCACTGCTTGTCAGGGCATTTCCCTGAGGTAACACTGCCACCTCCACTCCGAACAACCACTTGGCCACGGGCTTGCCTGGTGGCTTGAATGGCCCGTAGTCCATGAATATCCAGTTCACAACGGATCGCCGCGCGAACTCAGCCGCTATCCAGCGACCGCCGGGCTTGAGGGAGGAGAGTATCTCGCCCATGGCCCTTCCCCTATCCTTGACTTGATGCATAACGAGAACCGTTACCGCCACATCGAAGCTGGCCCTCCTGGCCGGAATCATCTCCGCGCTGCCGACGGCGACGTCGATCCCCCTCCTAAACGCCAGCTCAGCCATTTGGGGCAGCACGTCTATGCAGGCGACCCTATTCCCCCTCGATTGAAGTGTTGAATCAAGGATGCCAGGCCCACATCCCACGTCCAGCACGGAGGAGCCGGGCGGCACTTGCTTCTCCACGATTCCGTGGAGCCCCCTCAATGCCTTGCTTATCAAGGTAGAGTAAGCCCATGCAATGCGGGCCAGCGTCGCCAAGCTGCTCATCGCTGGCTCCCCAATTCCTCGCCTATGTATCGTTTGAGCTCCTCCATTAATTCCCTGCTTATCTCGGCTCCCTTCCTATTTGTGGCCTCTATCATGTCCATTACGGTTCCCCGCAACCCCCTCTCCTCTCCCTTCCATATCCCATTTATGGTCACCCCGCCCGGCGTGGCGACGCTCCGCATCAAGCTGGCCGGATCATTGTCCCTAAGAAGCTCCAACGTCGATTCGAGCGTGTCCATAACGAGCATCCACGATACGTCGCTGGGAAGCCCTATCAAGATGCCCGCCTCTTGCATGGCATCCATCATCATTGCAATGAAGGCAGGCCCACTTCCGCTTAACGACGTTACGGCGTTCATGTATGATTCATCCATGACGTAGCACTTACCCAAGGACTTGAACACGCCGCACACCTCCTCCACGTCGTCATCGCCGGCCCTGATCCCCCTAGATACAACGGTCACTCCCCTGGACTTGATTATGCCTATGCTGGGCATAGCCCTTATTATCCGGCATGGAACTAAGCCCTCAATTGCTTGCAATGGGACGCCGGCCACCACGGAAATCATCAATTGATCCGGCCCCAGGCTTGGCTTGATTTCCCTCAATACCTCAAACGCCTGCCGAGGCTTAACGGCTAGCACCACCACGTCCGCGCCCGCGGCCGCGGAATTGTCCGTGGTAACCCTTATTGGGACTTGAGCCTTGACTCGCTCCACGCTTTCCGCGCGCTTCACGGTGCCGATCAAGTCCTCAGGGGAGACCCCGGTCGATAGGTACCCACGCGCTATGGCGGTTCCGATCCTCCCCATTCCAATAATCGCTACTCGCCTACCCACTACGCGGGGCATGCTATGCCCTCTTTAATTCTTATCGGGGATTGAGGGGAAGAAAGACTCCCCACCGCGGGGGCAGCTCCTTCGTGATGGCCAGCAAGGGCATACTTAACTCCGAAAAGATTAAATAATTAACATTATCACCCATCCCCATGAAGGTACGCATATCTACCAAGGTATTTGAACGCGAGAATTCAATAATAACATGGGTTAACAACAGGCCTGTCCTGGTGGCTAAGGTGGAGGGCCGTCTCTACGCCATGGACGCCGTGTGCGCCCACATGGGGTGCGCATTGCTGACCAAGGTAAATGGGTACACAGTTACGTGCCCGGCCCACGAGGCCCAATACGATATAAGGACCGGGCAATTAATAGCTAAGGCCAAGATAAGGCCTGAGGAGGGGTGCGAGACGGAGGGGATAACCCCGCCGCTCAAGACTTACCAAGCAAGCGAGACCAGCGATGGATTCATTGAATTGAAGATGGATTAACCGCGATTAATTGGGCTCCAATGGCCTGTACCAATTATCCCTCTCATAGCCTACGTAGCCTGCCCCCGCTATCGTCTTCTTTATGAACTCTCGGGCCAAGTGAGGCAGTGGAACCCCGGCGGCCGGCATCACCTTCTCCTCGTAAAGCGTTCCTCCCCAGTCGTTGGCGCCGTAATCCAGGGAGACCTGGCCGAGCCTCGTGCCCGCCGTTAACCAACCCGCCTGTATCCACTTCAATTCGTCCCTGAACACTAACCTAGCGATCGCCACTGCTCTCAGCAACTCAGTTCCCCCCACTGGGTACGGTACCTCGCTGGCCAGCTCGGTGTTCTCCGGCTCGAAGTTCCAGGCCGTGAATGCCATAATTAAGCCGCGCCGCCTCTGCAGGTCGAGGAGCTTCAGGAGGTGCTCCGCCCTCTCCTCGAGGGTCTCCACGTGCCCGTACACCATGGTTGCGCTTATCGGTATGCCCATCTCCATTACTTGATCCATTACATCAAGCCAAGTCCCGGCAGTGCTCTTTATGGGGGACACCAACCTCCTCACCCTATCGCTTAGAATCTCGGCGCCGCCGCCTGGAACGCTGTCCAAGCCCGCCTCCCGCAGCCTGGATACCAACTCCTTTATGCTTAAGCTATTCGCCTTGGCCAGCCACTCCATCTCGACAACGCTCAAGCCGTGAATGGCGACTTCCCCCCGCGTGGCCGCCTTTATTCCCTTGAATGCCTCCTCGTAGTACTCAAGGGGAATGCTTGGATCCACTCCGCCCTGGAATAAGACTTGCCTTATGCCGTACCTCTCCCAGTAATCCTTTATGGAGGCTATTGCATCCCTAACCGCTATCCTATACGAGTCCGGGGACCCTGGCTTCCTGTAGAACGCGCAGAATCTGCACCCTATCACGCATACATTAGTGTAATTGAATATCACGTTCACTATGAAGCCCACTCTCCTGCCGCTCACGTGATCGGTCACTACCCGCGCCGCCGCTCCCACCAACCAAAGGGGGGCCTTGTATAACTCAACTATGTCCTTTATGGATGCCTTGCCTTCCAATGCATGAGCGACGGCGCCGCCGAATCCCAGCTCATCCGCCGACTTGAGGATGGGGCCCATGCTGGGCGAATTCACTAAGTCCATCATCTCCATCTTAAATGAAGACGTGCATTTAAGGATTTCCGGTTAATTAATGGGGAGGCGACGCCGATGCAGCAATTATTTATAGGATTCCTCCACCGCCCACCATGGAGCAGCAAGTGATTGGGGAGGCATTGTCCAGGAAGTGCGGGGAGGTGATATACTCCAGGGAGTGGCCGCCGAACCAGGTGAGGGCGAGTAGATTCGTCATATACGATGCATTAGATCCAGGTCCTCCGCCCAGCATTGATGAGGTGAAGCTGGAGGTGACTGGCGCTGTGGAGAGGAGGCTGGAGGTGAGCTTAATCGATATAATGACCAAGCTGCCCTGCGTCGACTTGGTGATGGATTTCCACTGCGTGACGGGGTGGAGCGTGAGCAACGTGAGGTGGCGGGGAGTTCAAACAAAGCACTTGCTGAACCTAGCCGGCCCGCGGGGGCGATTCGTAATGGCGGTGGGGTTGGATGGATACACCACTAACATGCCGCTGGACGCGTTGACAAGCGAGGAAGGAGTAGTAGCATACGCCATGAATGGAGCCATCCTCCCGAGAAAGCATGGATACCCACTTCGACTAGTGGTTCCCAGCCGGTACGCGTGGAAGTCAGCTAAGTACCTATCCAAGCTTGTCGTGATGAGCGAGGATGAGCAGGGCTACTGGGAAATGCTGGGCTACCACGATAATGGAGACCCATGGCTGGAGGAGAGGTTTAGGTCCAGGGATGCATTAATGATGAGGAGGAGGGCCAGCTTCTAGATTGCCGCTATCAATGGAACGACCGCCGCCAGGGCCAGCAATACATCGTACTTGCCCGGCCTCGGCGCTCGCAGGAGTCGCTGCTCCCTAAACGTCAATGCATCCGCTAACTCCCTCGCCCTCATTATCGAGTTAACCATTACGGGGATCAGGAACCTTAGGGAACTGGAGCCGGAGCCCCTCAGCCTGGTCGAAGTGCGTATGTTCTCGATCTCCCCCGCTATTATTGGGACCATGCGAATCGTGAGGTGCAGGGCTAGGACGAAGTCTGATAAACCGATTCGTTGAAGCAATGCCTCCGCCTCCCTGGGATTAGTAGTGCCCACTATCACGACCACCATGGAGAGCGATGCTATCAACCTGGCGGTGTTTATGCCTATGAATAGAAGCGACTCCGCTCCGGTGGACCTATTAATTATAGCCGTGACTGCGTATAATACCACGGTGGCCACTATGATGGGTGATAGGTATCTAAGCAAGGCCAAGAGCCTCCTAGATCTGCCTGAGATAGCGGTGAGGGCTGCTATTACAGCCATCGACAACAGCATTGATTTATAGCTAAGCAGTAGCCCCGCCACGAGTAGCCCCAGCATAACCATCTTGCCCCACATGCTTGATCTGTGAAGAATAGTGCGTCCGGGGACATACATCAAGCCCGTTATGGCCGACGCGGTGCGTCACCCCAAGACGTTACTAAGCCGCATCTCGCCGGTTCAGGCAGCTCGGCCGCCCTTAAAACCATGTACACCTCAGACTTAGACACGAGCTCGCCGCAGTTGAGGGGCTTGATGACTCCATCATCCAACTCAATCACCTCGTCGACGTCCATGAGAAGCAGGAAATCCACGTCGTGCGTGGCAATAACCATTGTGGAATCCAGTCCATTGAGCAGGGCAGCCACCCATTCCTTGTCCCTATACGAGAGGCCCGTGGATGGCTCGTCGAGCAGAATCACGCGGGGACCGTAGGCCGCGACAACTGCCAGGGATAATCGCCTCTGCTCGCCCCAGGACAAGTTGAACGGGTTCTCCCCGGCATACTCGCCCAGCCCGAACGCGTTCAATATATTCATGGCAGCGGCCGCGGCATCCTGCTTGGAGAGGCCCTTCACCCCAATTAATGATTCCATCACTTCCTCCAACGCGGTCGGCATGTAGAACGAGTGGGAGGGGTTCTGCGGCACGTACGCGAGAATCCCCCTTGCCTTGCGGGGATCCGTGCCCATGATAAGCGCACTGCCTCTGCTCGGCCTCCTGGCCCCGGCGAGTATCCTCAGCAGCGTGGTCTTGCCGGAGCCGCTTCTCCCCATTAATCCCACCGACCTAGATGGCTCCACGACCCAATTAACGCCCCGTATTACCCACTCGTCCCCATACTTGAACCAAAGGCTCCGCGCCTCAATTGCGTGCAATCTCGCTCACCGTTAATGCCGGTGCGCCTCCCATGGATCTCCAGAGCTCCATGAAGAGGGGCACGCCCACCTCTCCAATTAACTCGCTTGACTCGATTGCATTCCTGGGGGGGCCGTGGAACGTAATTGATCCTCTCTCCAGCAATGCGACTTCACCCGCCATTGGAAGGAAGTAGTGATACCTATGCTCGCTCACAATCACCGTTCTCCCTGTTCTCAGTATGTACCAAATGATGCTGAGGAGATCGGATACTCCATCCAGGTCAAGCCACATGGTCGGCTCATCCAATAGCAGCACGTCCGCCCCGCTGGCCAACGCCTTGGCTAGAACCACCCTCTGCTGCTCTCCCCCGCTTAATTCAAACGTTGGGCGATCCATTAAATCCAAAACCCCCATTGCATCAGCTATGTCTTCATCGATCCCCTCCAGTTCATCTCTTACCGTCAACTCCAATAATTGATTCTCGGGGTTTTGGAGCACTGGGTACACCTTGCCGACGTGTATCGATCCCCTCATTTCTCCCTTTCCATCCAGTAATCCGGCGATGGCCTTGATCAGGGTTGACTTGCCCGCGCCTGACTTGCCCACCAGCAATAGGAGGCGACCACTCGCTAGGCTTAGGTTAACTCCCCGCAGAGCCCATTTATCTGCTCCATTATACTTAAACCAAAGATCGTTTACCTCAACTCCCATAGCTGAGACCTCAAGTACCTAGCGATGTACTCATAGAGCGGAACCGTTACCGCGATGTAGATCAGCGCCAAGGAAGCGTTGAATATAGATATGATGGGCAATAGAACCTCCACGGAGGCCAGGCATTGAGCATACGCTGAGCAGGCGTGGGCGAATATCATTAACCAATACGGGGTCACCGCAATGTTAGCTGCATCCATCACTGCCACCCTGGACGCAACTGCTATCGCGCTGGCCGCCGAGGCCCTGACCTTGCCTCCACGTCCGTAGATGGACACGAATGGAATGAACGTGGCGACTTCAGCCAACCACTTCATTGATGCCCCCACCGGGTCCCCCGTTGCCAGGAATATGGCTATGGCCGTGATGCTGGCTCCAAGCAGTGCGTCCCTCCTGCCGCTCAGCAAAGCCAACAATAGTAGGGGCACCCCGACCAGGTCATATTTAAGGAATGGGGCCAGCGGGAATGGGAACTCTATGCGCAGTAGCTCCAGCGAGACCGCGGCCGCGCTCAGCACGGCCAGCAGTGATAGGCGTAGCGGGCTTCTGTGTAAACTTTTTTTTATGCCTATGGCCATTTGTTAAACTATTGTTTAAGCCTATTTTTAAGCATTTTCCCTGGCAATTAATGGATGGAATGAATATAGCTAGCTGAAAGTTTTATTAAACTCAGGTAAACAATTATCGTCTGGGTTTATAAATGGGTTGTTCAGAATACTAGATATGACGGGAAAATATATGATATTGATGAACGAGGAAGCGGCGCGAGGGTTGGTGACCGGCCGGGAGCAGGACAAGGGGCTCGCCGGGATTGGCTGGTCCATCATTGGATCGTTCAAGACATGGAGGGAGGCATACGAAAGAGCCAGGGATATAGCCGACGAGCGCAACTACATACTTGAGTGGTACTTAGAGGAGGAGACCCCCGCTCCATCCAATTAACTGCAAACCAAACCGTTCAATACATAACTGATATTTAGTTCCATTACGTGGGCCTCGAGCCACCCATCATTTAACTCTCTCCCTATCCACTTTCCTCAGCACGTCTATTATGACGTTAACTGCCTTCTCCGCTAGCTCCATGGGTAAGTTAAGCGGGGGCGCTATCCTTATGGTGGAGTAGCCGGACGATATGACGGCAACCCCCCTCTTGAAGCTCCCCATGAGGACCTCCTCTATTTCCTTCTTTGCGTACTCCTTGGTTTTCCTATCCCTGACCAACTCCACGCCTATCATTAAGCCAAGCCCCCTCACGTCCCCTATTAGGTCGATGGAGTCCATCTCTTCCTTGAACCTACTCCGTATGAACTCGCCCACCCTCGACGCGTTATCCAGCAACCCCTCATCCTTGATCACGTTGATAACCTCTATCCCGGCAGCCAACGCCACGGGGTTCCCGCCGAACGTATTGGCATGCGAGCCCTTGGGTAGATCCATTACATTGCTCCTCCCTATTATGGCGCCGAGAGGCATCCCCGCGGCTATCGCCTTGGCCGTGGCTATCAAGTCGGGCTCCACGCCCCAATGCTCTATCGCCATCCACTTCCCGGTCCTGCCGAAACCAGCCTGAACCTCGTCATCGACTAGGAGAAAACCATGCTTATCCGCCAAGCTCCTCAGCTTGGGGAAGAAGTTCCTCGGAGGAACCACGTAGCCCCCCTCTCCCTGGACGGGCTCGAAGAACACGGCCGCTACCTCGCTTGGATCGACCAGCTTCCCAAATATCCAATCCTCCATGTACCCTATCACGGCATCGCCGCACGCCGCTTCATCCAGGTTTCCGAAGGGGCACCTATAGGGATATGGGTATGGCACGTGAATCACGTTGGGCGTGATTGGATTGAAGCCCCGCCTCTGGATTGGCTTGCTTGCGGTGAGGGACATGGAGCCGTAAGTCCTGCCGTGGAATGCGCCCAGGAACGCTATCACGTATGGTCTCTGGTTCTGGAAGTGCCCCCTGCTTATCTTGAGCGAGCCCTCTATGGACTCTGTGCCCGAGTTTGTGTAGAACACCCTCTTATCCCCGCTTATCGGGGTTATTCCAATCAATTCCTCGGCGTGTCTCACGGCCACGTCGTAATAAAAATCCGTCAAGCTATAATGCGTGAACAACTCGCTCTGCTCCCTTATAGCCTTAACTATTCTGGGGTGGCTGTGACCAACGCCCATAACGGCTATTCCGGCATTCATGTCTATGTATAAATTGCCATCCACGTCCTCCACCACGGGGCCATAGCCGGCCCTAATCACTAGAGGATACCATCTACCGAAGGATTGCATCATCAGTTTCTCATCTCGTTTAACGACGTCAAGGGCCTTGGGGCCTGGAGGCTCTACCTTTATCTTAGGAACATCCTTCGGATCTATGGGCCAGTGCCACATTGACATAGCTGACGGGAACGGGGGCCATTTATAAATAATACTCCAAACTAACCCTTTCAACTAAAATAAATAAGTAATGAATATAACCCTATAGCTAGCGCAATTATCAGTTATGGAAGCCAACCCCCCTCCCCGCCCTGGTGAGCTAGGATCTCCCCCTCAAGGCTGTTCACTGACCTGCATCTCACCGCCTCCACCCTCGCCACTCGCTTCCAAATAATTTGAAGCGGGGCAGTGCGGCTAGTCGGCTTTAATTACAACCTCCAACGCCGACCGCGGCGAGGTGAGCAGTAAGTGAGCTGCACCGCCCTTGTGGGCGGAGACTTCCTCCTCCTCAACCTCAATCAAGGCTAAACGCACTTCCCCACCAAACCATGCGCAGCTGCGCATGATCTCCTCAGCTCCGCCGCCTTGGCTTCAGGCGATGAGTCGTACGTGAACGTCCAGAGGCCCCACTCGACGCCAGCGGCGTACTTCATCTTACCAGCGTCTCTGAGCATTGGGTAGAACTCAATGTGTAGATGGAAGGACTCGTGGAACTTGAGCGGGGCTTGGTGAACCGCCATCACGTACGGCATGTCCCTGCCCAGCACGGAGTCCAGCATGTATGTGGAGGCCCTGAGGGAGTCCGCCATTAACCTCACCTCGTCATCTGTTAACTGCGTCAGCTTCTGGACGTGCCTCCTCGGAATTACGTGTATCTCGTAGGGCCACATGGAGTAGTAGGGCTTTATTATGGCGAATCCATCATTAATGTAAATCAATCGCTTGCTCCTGGCCTCCGCTTTCAACACGTCGCACAGCATGCAGGAGCCGTGTTTCTTCATGTACCTCCTCATGTTCCTCGCCTCCAACCTAATGCGGAGCGGAACGTAGGGGAGCGCGTATATTTGACTGTGGGGATGTATCAATGACACCCCTATCTCCTTACCCTTATTCCTGAAGAAGTATATGTATTTCACGAAGCCTCGACTCTCCATGTCAGACACCTCCCTCCTCACACCAAGAAGCACATTAGTCAACTCATCCAGGCTCAGCAGGTGCAGATCCGCCAACGAGTGGTTAGGGGACTCCACAACTACCTTACAATACCCAAACGACCTGCGGGACCTAAAGCCGGGGGTCCTCGAGCTGCGTGGAGGATTGGGGACCAGCATTGGATATCTATTGGGCAATACTAGATAAGACCAGCCGACGCCCGTTTCATCATTGCCCGGGTCGAAGGGGCACGCGGAGGAGGGCTGCCATGGCCTTGACTCCCTCACGGTGGATATCATTATCCATTCCCCTATCAAAGGATTAAACCTCAACTCCATTCCCATAAAATCGATTAACCACTACCCCATATTAATCTTTCACGATAACGCTGCACGCGCCCGTCCTCAACCGCAATGGCAAGCCCGAAGCCCAGTGGGTTGGAGCCTATTTTCCGCTTAACTCATTACAGTCTCTTATTTATAAACGGAGCAGTTCTTCTCAACACATGAAGTCGCAAGCGCCGGGCAGGGTTGATTTATTCAATACCCACCNNAAGGGATTGCCGGTCGTGCCCGCCGCGATTAATCTAAGGACTGAGGTGGAGGGGCGAGAAGTTCCTGGCCGAGTCAAGGTCGAGTCGATCGATTTGGGGGAGGTGGATGAGGTTGACGCCGACAGCGAGCTCACGGGGAGGTGGAGCGATTACGTGATAGCTGCGCTGAGGGCAATGAGGAGGAGAGGCATGCGTGTGGGGGGCGCGGAGCTCACCATAAGGAGCGGGATCCCAATGGGGGCCGGCCTAGGCAGCAGCTCGGCCCTGCTCGTGGCCATAATCAAGTGGTTTGATGCATTACTTGGCGCTGGGTTGACCCGGAGGGAGCTGGCTGAGCTAGCCTTCGAGGCAGAGAACGCGGAGATGGGCATTCCATGTGGGAGGCTGGATCAATACGCGTCGGCCTTCGGGGGATTAATAGCGTTGGAGACCAGGCCGCCCTACTCAGTCGAGGAGCTGGGGGTAAAGGACCTTAGCTTCGCTGTGGTGGACTCCGGGGTCAAGCATAGAACCTCTAACATCCACTCGGAGAGACAGAGGGAGTTGAGGGAGGCATTGAGGGCGTTGGGGGAGGCCATGGGCCGCGACCTGGATTTCCCCCTGGATCAAGTGGATTGGGACTGGATTGAGAGGGAGGCTGTTGAGCATTTGGACTCGCTGAGCGATGTTCAGCGGCGTAGGATAGAGTTTACAATAAGGATGAATAAATCCACCAAGGCCGTCCTGGTCGAGTTGAGGAAGCCCAAGCCCTCGCCGAGAGTGGTTGGGGAGGCCATGAATGAGCAGCACGAGATGTTGAGGGATCTATACGACGTAAGCATTCCAGAGATAGAGTCTATACGGGATAAGTTAATGGACTTGGGGGCCCTAGGGGCGAAGCTGAGCGGGGCCGGTATGGGGGGAAGCGTGGTTGCATTATTCGAGAACGCCGCTGCAGCCGCTCGGGCGGTAGAGGGGTTGAGCAGTAAGTCCTGGGTCGTCTCAATAGAGCCCGGGGCCAATGTGATTCCCTAGCTATTGAGTCGGGTCAAGCCGCCTCTCCATGCATTGCCCCACCCACGCGCCTCATTGCTAGATAACCGGGATTAGCATTGCTTGATAAAATGAAAGATAAGCCCCGCCTTAGGGGATTCGCATGCTTTCCCCGGGCCTATGTATTGGCGTCTCTAGTTGCTTAAGGATGGGTTAGGATCTTGTATGTGGGGTCTATCAAGCTATACTTATCGTTCTCTTTCTTAGCTATCTTAGCATCAACTAGGTGCTTTAACGCGTTATTAAATACCGCATCCCTCATTTCCATTTTCCTGAAGCTCTCGGCGAGCCTCTTTAAATCCTTCCAGCCTATCTCCTCAACCAAGGCCAGCGCCCTAACTATTAGCCTTTGAGTTTCGCTTAGCTGCCTTAATTCCTCTTTGATTAAGTTCTTCGCAATGTTCAATACCAATTCCTTGGCCCTCTCGTGAGGGTACCCTAATCTCCTAAAATTGCCGTAATACGTTAGCCAGCCTTGGATTCCCCTGTACGTCCTTACCGCGTCCTCTATTTCGGGCTCCGCGATATCGAAACCGCAAAGCCTCGATCCAGTCCTCAGAAACTCCCTGCTCAACTCAGCGCTGAACGGCTTGACTTCGATCTCAACTATTGGCCTGCCTTTAAAGGAATTTCCAATCTTTTTCCCCCTCCCTTCCCCAGTCAATGCCTTCGACAAGCCTATCATTGACCCGGAGAAGGCAAACCTTACCTGGGAGTTATTATAAGAATTCGAAAGCAAGGATATAAACCATGGAGTAGTGATGTTCTGGACCTCATCTATCAGGATGACTGCATCGCCCAGCCTATTGAGGAGGGTTTGCATCCCATTTACTGGCTTCTTTTCAATTTCCACTCTTACTACCTTTAAGTCGATTTCCACCTTTAATTGAGTCGAACTCACTATTAAGCTCCCCAATTCTTTCAGGGTCCTAATTCCAGAAGCATCTACGTAGATCCCATTTATTTCCCTACTCACTATTTTTAAAATGGAAGTTTTACCAGTCCTCTTAGGGCCTATTACTAGGGGCCAGAGCTTTCCTTCAATTAGCTTTTCCACCTCATTAATAGCATCCCCATTATCGAAGAAGTCCCTCCTATCGGTCTTGGGATACGGATCGAATATCTCACAGGTAGCCATATTAGTTACTAATAGGGCTATATTTATAAGGATTTACATAGAAGCGATACGAATTCCACGCGATATACTCCATAGCCATTTTCCCCTGCTGATTTCAAGATCAAATATAGCAGTATTAGTAACTAATAGGGCTATTAATGACGTGAAATAGTCAAACTGCATTTAATGGCTAGGAAACGGACCTAGGGCCTCAGATCCCTGCCCCAGTATTCATGCATGGCGCCGCGCAGCAGCGATTCATACGAGGCGCTCATCGCATTGGTTTCGGCAAGCTTGCTCCTTAGGTATCTAGCGAAGTATGAAAGCGCTGTCCTGTCTATGGAGAAGCTGGGCTGATCCTCGTATTTAACCTCCTTAAGAATCAATCCATGTGGTTGGTGGGGAGGCATTGGGATGTTCTCCTCCGTATCTATGGTCCCCCTCAAGTAATCCATGCCTAGCACGCCTCTTCCCACCATTAGTATTGCATGCACTATCTTCCTGAGCATCTTATTACGGAAGCCGCGACCCTTGAATTCCAAGCTGATCATTCCATTAAACTCCTCTACGTTTATCTCATGCATCTCCACTATGGTGGGACTGCCGTCCCTAATCATGTAGTTCCGAAGATCGTGCCTGCCGACGAATGCAGCCGCGGCTCTCCTCATCAACCCCAGGTCCTCCCCCATTGATGGGGAGAAGTACAGGTAGGTCCTCTGCGCTGCCCTCCTGGGGTTGAAGTTGGGCGGCACCCTAGCCGCTCCCCACATCCTAACCTGTCGGGGTAGTTTTGAGTTTATCAGCCCGATTTTCAATTCATAATTCAAGTCCACGGCCACCACGTTCATCAACGCGGAGACCCCGGGATCCGTGCGTGACGCCTTATCTAGCCTAACCGGCGAACCATTCAGCCTAGAGAGAACTCTTGCAATCACGTGCTCCACGCTTCCCCTGCCC
>DAHE01000028.1:5003-15040 GCA_002508315.1 Thermocladium sp. UBA166 | reverse complement strand
CATCAATACCCAATAGTCGGAAGCCATTTAGCTCTATCCCCGCTTGTAATGGGGGTTACCGCAAGAGCCAGCGTACTTCAAATATGCCCAGGTAGGACCGGGATTAACATGGATGAGGACCCAAAGGCTCCCGAGGATTCCCCGCCGATCGAGCGAGGCCGTGGGGCTCCTCGATAGCGCGCATCTAGCGTGACGGGTTCTGGGGAAACGTTTTAATTGCTAGGTATCCGATATCGATTATGTTCCACAGAAGGCACGGAATGCATTGGGGATCGTTTAGGTCGCCCGAGTTGGAGAAGCTGATAGAGGAGGCAATGGATCGCGTCGAAGCCGCCGCAGACTTGGGGTGCGGGGAGGGGCGATTCTGCGGAGTCCTGTCTAGGCATGCAAATAAGGTGTATTGCGTGGACGCCGACGCCGAAGCAATAGAGGCCGCGCGGGGATCCGTCGAGGGCGGCAGCGCCGTCTTTCTTGCGGAGGACGCGGGCCAAACCTCGATACCCAGCGGGGAGGTGGGGTTCGTTTTGATGGTTAATTCATTTCACGACATGCAGGACAAACTAGCAGTGGCGAGGGAGATTCACAGGATACTGCGGGACGGGGGCAAGGCATTGATAATAGAGTTCAAGCCCGGCGTCGAAGGCTTTGGCCCGCCTTCCTGGATGCGCATGAAGCCCGAGGAAGTGGCTGAAATACTTGGGAAAGCCGGGTTGAGGCTGGAGCGCGTTGATGAGGTGGACAATCAAAACGCGTTAATGTTTAGAAAGCAAGCGGCCGGCAACGTTTAAATCCGGAGGCGCAGCTGAGCGATGGAGATGAGGACTCAAACATGCACTGCATGCGGATCCAGCAAGACAATGGCCATAATAGGGGGAAAGCCGTATTGCTATGGCTGTGCATCCAAGGTAATACTAATGCACAACGTCAAGTTCCTAAGGAATTTGAAGAACGAGAAGTTAATACCGAGCCAGCTCCAGCTCCCCGAGGTGTGAACTCGTGAGGTACATCATCGGCTTGCTGGCAGTCGTGGCGACAATGCTGGCCGCCGCCGCGGCTCTCCACGCTGGGCCCATTACATGCAACGTGACCACTTCCCAGATCAATTACACCATAATGACTCCAGTCAATTCCACGCTCATACTGTACGGGCCGCATCAAAGCATCAGCGGCTGCGTTAAAGCCAATATCACCCTCAACGAGTGGGGCAGCATAATAATAATAGCCAGGCATTCGCGGTACGTGGAGATGAGTCTGCCCAGGGGGCAGTACCCGTACTGCTACCCTAACAACGTGACCCTAGTCAATGGCTACTATTATGAGGCAATGGGGGGAGCGAGCGCGGTGTGCACGATACATGGCCAATCCTCGCTCACGCTTTATAGGATAACAGCTGGGATAGAGGCTGGCGCGGCGGTAATGTTGCTGGCATTCTTCATAATGCTCCTTCTTTCAATAGGCGCTCGGCGAGGCGGCTGAATGCGAGAGCCCTATGGGAGCGCCTAGACTTCTCCTCAATGCTCATCTCAGCGAAGGTACGGTCATCGCCTAGCGGGGAGAAGACCGGGTCAAATCCAAAACCAGAGGACCCCCGCGGCTCCTCGGTTATGACCCCATCCACTGCTCCCTCCACTATAAACCTCCTCCCACCCACGCAGGCGCCCACCACTGACTTAAAGGTAGCCAGCCTCTCTTCCTTGATTACCCCCTGCATTAATTTCAACAAGCCTCCCACCCCGATGGTTGAGTAGGCGTAGGCCGCGTACGGTCCTGGGAAGCCGTTAAGGGAGCGCACGAATAATCCATCATCCTCCACCACCAAGTCATCCACCTCCACGCATAGATGCGATAATGCATACTCGACTATCTCAGCCAAATCACCGCTCTGTATCTCTATTTTCCTAAGCGGGGATTGATTAATGGATATGCCATACCGCCCCAGAACCATGGAGGCCTCCCTCACTTTATTTTCATTGCTCGTGGCGAACGATAACTCCATACTAGTTCAAGCATTACATGGAATTAAATCAATTGTGGTTAACCCAACCACGCGGTGAGGCATGGATTTCCTGCGGCATCATCTACTCGAAGACTCGAAAAACAAAAACGCCTTAGGGATAAAATTATTTAGGGCATTGTAAGGATTATCCATTTTCTATTGGCTTGGCTCCGCTCCGCTGTACTCCAATACCTTCTTCAGCAGCTCCGCCTCAGGCGGGACGCCGACGAACTCCACGTTGCCCACCTCCTGGTCAACGGCCCTTAACGCAACGGTTGGAACCGCGCTGACAGAGTATGCATCAGCTATGTCCGGCGCCTCGTACGCCTCCACGTTCAACGCGACCACCCTGCCGCCGCTGTCGTGGGCAAACATATTGGCGAGCAGAACCGCGTAGGGGCAGTAGGGGCAGGACGGGGTGACCACTGTTATCACCTCCACGTTCTTTACGTGTGACTCGTTTAACTTGCTGAGAGTCTCCTTGGTCTTCTGCCTCAAGCCCGTCTTCCCAGTGGATAGCCTAGTTATCGTCTCAATGAAGGCCCTCACCTCCTCGCCCAGCGGTGCCCCCACGTACCTGATGGAGCCGCCGTCCAACAATATAGCCGGAACCCTGCTCCCCGTTAGGCCGAATTTATCGAAGCTGGCCTTATCCTCCTCATAGACGTGCTTGTTGACTATTAGCTTGCCTGGGGGAGCCAGCTCCACCAGTAGGTCAAGCAATTCCTGGGTTGGGACGCACCAATTGGTGTCACGCTCCTTGCAGGCAGCGCCCACGAGGAACTCCGCCGTAACGGGGTTAACCATCTGGGAGAGTATTTCCTTAATGGTGGCCTTTGTATCATCATCCACCTCTATGTGAACCTCCTCTGCAGTGGGAGGGGTTATCGGTGTAGCCGACATAGTAAAAAATGCATGACTCTGAAGATTTAAAAACCTTACGTGTCTATGAATTTCTTCTGCCGCTCCTAGACTTTCTACTCCTACTACGCCCCCTACTTCCCTTCCCCCTCCCCTTACCCCTCCTACGCTTCCTGGCTAGCCTCCTCGCCGGCTTCTTCGCCTCGCCGGCCAATCCCTTTATATCAACGTCCAACATGGAGAGAACCCTATCGCTCAGGGACTTGATGAATTGATCATCCATGAAAGACCTACCTATCGTCACCACGCTCGCAACGGAGTCGCCCAGCCCAGCGAACTCCAAGCCTGTCTTCTCCTTCAACTTCTTGGCCAGAATGGAGGCGCTGACCTCAGGCCCCAGCCTTATCCTTACCACGACGGCGTCTCCATCCACTTCAACCCCTGGGGTGAACGACACGTTGAAGCCGCCTAGGCGGGCTTAATATCTTTTCCTTCAGGGAGTCACCTAAGATCTATATCCCCACCGAACCCCTTGAGGAATACGTCTATATCCCCCTCCCTGGGTAGGTTCTCCTCATCCCCCCTCACCGTCACCACCATTGCGGCCGCCGCGGATGCCCTGATCATCGACTTCCTCAACCCCATGCCCTTCAACATGGAGGATAGGAGGACGCCTACATACGCATCCCCAGCCCCTATCGGGTCCTCGACGGGCACATCAAATGCATTAACGCGTTCCTCATCTCCATCCCACCTAGCCACGGAGCCCCTCCTGCCCAGCTTCAGCACGGCCTTCGTTATCCCGAACCTCCTCTCCGCCTCCCTGAACGCCGCGCCCGCCTCCTCAACGCCCAGTATCATGGAGGCCTCCTCCTCATCCATGAAGACGATGTCGGCCTTGGCCATGGCCTTCCCCACCACGCCTATCGCCTCATCCACGCTCCTCCAGAGCTTCCTGCGTATGTTGAGGTCAAGGGACACCAGCGCCCCGGCCCTCCTCGCCTCATCCATCGCCCGCATAGCCGCTGACCTGGCGGACTCGCTTATCGCCAGGGTTATGCCCGTGGTGTGAAGGACCCTCGCCTCCCTCACGTAATCGTAATCCACGTCTCCCTCCGATAGGAACGATGCCGCAGAGCCGTGCCTGTAGTAAACCACGTCGCTGACGCCGGGCACTGGGTACCCGCGCTGGACGAAGTAAATGCCGGTGGGGTGCTCGCCGTCCATCACGACTCGGGAGACGTCCACGCCCTCACCCCTCAGCCAGTCGCGTATGAATAACCCGAACTCGTCGTTCCCCAGCCTAGTTATCAAGCCGCTCCTCATGCCTAGCCTAGCGGCCGCCACGCACACATTGGCCTCAGACCCAGTGGAGTGCTTCTCGAAGTACTGAACGTGGCGAAGCGGGCCTTGGGTGACCGCATTTAATTGAACGAGGGGTTCCCCCACGGCGATTATATCCATGGGCATTACGGTTAAGCCGCGGCCCGGTTTTAAGCATGCTGCCTATGCCATCGCCCTCAACGCCATAACCAGCCTACCCCTGTTCCGCTGTAGCTCCTCCACGTTGGCGGACATTAAATCACGTATGTCGCTTATTCCCATGACGACCATGGCGAGCCTGTCCACTCCCATTCCGAAGGCCAACACCCTGGACTCCCTAATGCCCAGGGGAGCCAATACCTCAGGCCTGAACACCCCGGTGCCCCCCACCTCAATCCACCCCAGCTCCCCGTGAAGCATGTATATCTCAGCGCTGGGGCTGGTGAAGGGGAAGTAGGATGGCTTGAACATGACCTTCCTCATGCCCAGCCTCCTCGCGAACTCCTCGTGGAACCCCAGTAGGTGCTTAAAAGTGAGGCCCCGCCCAACCATAATGCCGTCGGCTTGATGGAACTCCATGGAGTGCTTGGCGTCCAGGAGCTCTGGCCTGAACACCCTATCTATAGTGAACGACCTATACTCCCCATCGCCCCGGGAGGCCAGGGACCGCACGCTGACCGCCGTGGCCTGGGAGCGAAGCACGAGGGAGAGAGCCTTCTCCGCGCTCCACTTGTACCTCCAGCCAAGGGACCCAGTGCCTCCCCCGCCCTCATGGACTGCGGCGACCTTGCTGAGCAAGCCCTCGGGCACGCCGCGCCCGTGCGGGGCATCGACGAAGAACGTGTCATGGATCTCCCTGGCGGGGTGGTCCTGGGCCTGGAATAGAGCATCGAAGTTCCAGAACTCCAGCTCCACGTATGGGCCGTAGGTTTCCTGGAACCCCATCGATTCATAGATCTCCTTCAGGAAGTCGATGAACTCCCCGTAGAAGTGGCGGCCGGTGGGGAGGAGAACCGGCGTTGGAACCGAGGGGTCGAACGCCTTCAACTCCACCCTGCGCCACTCCCCGCTTCGGATCAATTCGCTGGTCAACGCAGTCACCAGCCTGGCCGGCTTTATCGCGCCTCTCCCCAGCAGCTCCGCCAGCCCGCTCGCTGGCTTTATCGTTATCGCGGACCGCTCCCTGCGCCTCACCAAGCCCCTCCTAATCAACTGGGGCAGGTCGCCCACGGTGACCCCGCGGGCCACTGATTCCAGCGCGGCCCTGACCGGATCCCCCCCTTCCCCCGGCTCGCCGCGCAGGGCTACGCGGCCGTTGACTACTTGTATGAGGCCCAGCCTGGCTGCGTTGCTTATCGCTATCCTAACCTCCCCCTCCTGCAGCTCGACGCCGACCTCCCTGGCCCTACTCGCCACCTCGTCCGGCCTCGGGGAGCAGCGGCACGCCGTGAGCACCTTGACGAGCCTGGCCTCCGGCGACCCGATGCTCAAATACCTGCGCCCCTCCTCAGTCAACTCATAGGTGTACTCGACAGCCTTGCCCACCTCCAACAGCCCCCTAGATGAGAGCTCCATAACGGTCCGCATCAAGGAGCTCGGCTCCACCCCCATTTCCCGCGCGACGTCATCAAGCCTGACAGGGCCCTTCGACGCCCTCAGCAAGATATTGAACGCCAGCTCGGTTACCCTCAACTCATCCACGGAGGCAAGCCACGGCTCCGCTTTAATGCATTGCTATTATTTATTCAAGTGATCGACGAACCAATCCATTATCTTGGCCAGCCTATCCACCCTGTGAAGGGGCTTGCCCGTCCTGCTTAGGTCGTGGTTCTCGCCAGGGAAGAGGACGAGGCGGGCGGCCTTGCCGTTGTACCTCAACGCCGTGAAGAACTGAACCGCCTCCCCCACGTAGCACCTATAATCCTCCGTGGAGTGAATTATCATTATGGGCGTCTCCACCGACTTCACGTAGCTTATTGGGGACTTCTCGAGGAACTTGGATTGATTGCTCCAGGGATCGGAGGAGAGGTCCCCAGCCACGTGGTCGCTCCCGAAGAAGAACCCTATATCGCTGGTGCCGAAGAAGTGGAGCCAATTGCTTATGGATCTCTCGCTGATCGCTGCCTTGAACTTGCTGGTGTGCGTCACTATCCAGTTAACCATGAAGCCCCCATACGATCCCCCGATGACGCCGATCCTCGATCTGTCTATGGGGAACTTCGACACCGCGTAGTCCACCCCCTCCATTATATCCATGTAATCCCTCTCCCCGTAGTGGCCGCGTATATCGGCGAACGCCTCATCATACCCAGCGCTGCCGCGGGGGTTCATGTAGATGACGGCGAATTCCGAGGACAAGAGGTGGAACTCGAACATGAAGGCGTTGCCGTACATGGTCTTGGGCCCTCCATGGATCTCCACGACAGCCGCCCGCCTCCCCTCCGACTGGGGCATAATGACCCACCCATCTATCGCGGCGCCGTCGCTGGCGTTGAACCTGAAGTGAGCGGGGCGGCTCAACTGGAGCGAGGACGTCACTCCATCATTGAATGACGTCACCCGCCTCGGCCTCCCGGCGTCCATTAGGAACAGCTCTGCCGGAGCGGCTGCGCTCATTGCCGTGAAGGCGAGCAGTCCATTCCTTGAGGAGAAGCTCTCCACGCTCCACTCCCCATCAGTCACGCGGCTCAACCGGCCCGAGGAGAGGTCAAGCCCGTACAAGTTCACGGAGCCGGCCTCGTTGACTGGGAAGATGGCGAGGGACCCATCGATGTCCACCCGAACGTCGGGCGGGGAGCCCCTCATATCGCTGTTGAGGCTGTTCCCCACCTCCAGGGGGAAATCGCCGAGCAAGTCCTTCACGGATCCACTCAAGTCAACTCGCAGCAGCCTATTGTGGGTAACCGTTCCCCTATGCAAGTCATTGCCCACGGCCAGCGCCCCCTCCTCGCCTGGGAGCCACGTTATTGACTCCACGCTCAGCCTCTCCCTGCTCACGCGCTCCATCCTGGACCCCCTCAACACGTGTATCTCAGTCTCGAAGGGCTTGAGTTCCTGGCTGGATACCGCCAGTATCGCGTCGTCCAACACGTCGAACGCCACCACATCAACGTCGCCGCTCGTCAATTGCTGCGCATCGCCTGTCTCGGCATCGACTCGGAACAAGTGATTCCTGACCCCGTACGTGAAGCCCCTCCCGTTGAACCATATGGGTATCCGCTCAATCACCTTCACATCCTCGTCCGCCTTCCCCACGGGGCCCGTGAAGTATATGAACTTCCCATCCCTGGACCACTTTATGCTTGATATGCCCTCCCGCTTGACCAGAGGCCTCGCCTCGCCGGCGAGGTTGGAGAGGTCCGCCACCATTAACTGAACCCACCTCTCCTCCGGCTTCGCGCCCCTCCTGGAGAGGAACGCGATGCGGGACCCGTCGGGGGACCATGCCGGGCTTGAGTCGGAGCCCCCGCGAGTGAATTGCCAGGCCTTGACCCCATCGCTGATCCATATGTCGCTGACGTACTCGTTCTCCCTCATCTGAGTCACCGTGAACGCCGTCAAGCGACCATTAGTGCGGGCCTGGTGTATTAACTTGAATAGGTACACGTCGTTCGGCTGCGGCCTCCTCATGGGGGCAAGGGGACTTAAAGGTTTAAAGCATTGCTGCCTCCATGCATGCGTCCAGGTGCAAAATACTTAAAACGCTTATGTCGGGGGTAGATCCATGCAGCAGATAAGGGGCGTTCAGGGCTATAAGACCGTGAGCGAGGTCAAGGGCCCTCTCATAGTCATAAGGAGGACCAGGAACGTTGCCTACGGCGAGATAGGCGAGGTGGAGGGGCCGGACGGGGAGCCTAGGTTGGTGCAGGTCGTGGAGGTGGGGCCGGACTACGCGGTGGCGCAGGTATTGACGGGCACGCTGGGCTTGCCGGCCCTTGGATCAACGGTGAGGTTCAGGGGTGAGACTTTCGACGTCAGGGTCAGCGAGGACTTGCTGGGGAGGGTGCTCAACGGGAGGGGGGAGCCCCGGGATGGGCTGCCCATGCCCCCAGCCGAGGATTTCCTGGACGTCAACGGCGAGCCCCTCAACCCGTACGCCAGGGATTACCCGGAGGAGCCCATAGAGACGGGGATAAGCGCCATAGATGGGCTTTACACCATGGTTAGGGGGCAGAAGCTCCCCATATTCAGCGGAACGGGTTTGCCGCACAACATGATGGCTGCGCAAGCCGCGAGGCAGGCAACTGTGAGGGGGGCCGAGTCGGAGTTTGCCATAGTGTTCGCAGCAATTGGGTTGAAGACGGAGGAGGCGCTGTTCTTCCTGGACGAGTTCAGGAGGACGGGCGCGCTGCGGAGGCTAGTCATGGTGCTCAACCTCGCCAGCGACCCCGTGGCGGAGAGGATACTCACACCGAGGATCGCGTTGACCATAGCGGAGTACCTAGCGTGGTGGCTGGACTACCACGTCCTGGTAATCCTGACTGACTTGACTAATTACGCCGAGGCGCTCAGGGAGCTCTCGTCATCCAAGGGAGAGCTGCCGGGCAGGAGGGGGTACCCGGGCTATATGTACACCGACCTGGCATCCATATACGAGAGGGCCGGCAGGGCTCATGGAAGGAAGGGAAGCGTGACGCAGTTCCCCATACTAACCATGCCCCACGACGACATAACGCATCCAATACCCGACCTGTCCGGCTACATAACTGAGGGGCAGCTGGTCCTGTCCCGCTCCCTGTGGGGGAGGGGCGTATACCCGCCCTTCGATGTGTTGATGAGCCTCTCCAGGCTGATGAAGGACGCAATAGGCGAGGGAAAGACGAGGGAGGATCATAAGTACGTCGCCAATCAATTAATATCGGCGTACGCGAGGGCGTCCGACATACGGAACTTAGCTGTACTGGTGGGGGAGAACAACCTAAGCTGGAGGGAGAGGAGGTACTTGAGGTTCGCCGGGGAGTTCGAGAAGAGATTCATATCCCAGGGGTACTACGAGAGGAGGAGCTTCGAGGCCACCCTCGACATAGCGTGGGACGCCTTAAGCATTCTGCCGGAGGATGAATTAACCAACGTGCCATCAGAGGTCTCGCGGAGGTACTACAGATCGCCCATATTTGAGTCAGTCAAGGATGAGGGGACGCAGGGCAGGACGGCGGCGCCTAGGTCCTGATGATCGTATATACGTTTAATATGAACCACAACGTTAAAAACCGGTCCCCTGGTTTACCTCCTCCATGCCTAAAACTAAGAGCAAGGAGAAGATGGTACTTATATCCGTGCACCTTCCCAAGCAAATGCTGGAGGAGCTTGATGACTTAGTAAAGAGGGGGGTATTCCCAAGTCGCTCCGAGGCCATACGCATAGCCATAAGGGACTTAATGATGCGCGAGGACGCGAGGAGCAAGCAGGGGGAGGAGGCGCTTCAATTACTGGTGGGGCGTTGATTCACTATTAGTGAAAAATCAATCGCCTAAATAACAATCCTTATAGAGTTCCTGTTGAGAATAATTCAATCCTCTGACTGGGAAAGGAGGGATTTGAACAGTTCCACGCCGAATTGATTATCGACCCCCACGTGGTTCAGCATGGCAACGTATAGGTTGAAGGGAAGCGAGCCCGCCAGTATCGTCCTGACGAGGAAGTACTTGCCCGCCTCGTTGCCGCATAGCTGTATGGCATACATTGCCTCCAGCGTGGTGAACGCCGCCCATATCCCGGGATCCACGTTGAACCTGGAGAAGATGCTCATCACTGAGTCTATGTACGCCTCAACGCTTAGGTTACCGGCGGCAACTCTCCCGCTCATTTCCTGTATCTCCCTGAACCTGGGCGACAGCTCATCCACGGCGCCGGCTAT
>DAHE01000028.1:4821-4944 GCA_002508315.1 Thermocladium sp. UBA166 | reverse complement strand
GCAATCCGTGGGCTTCACGCTGATGGCGGTCTCTATTAATTTGGCGGTGCTCTTGACGAGCGCCTTCACCTGCTCATCCATGAATTAACCATGATGGACGCATGGATTAATAAGCATTCCCCC
>DAHE01000028.1:2805-4815 GCA_002508315.1 Thermocladium sp. UBA166 | reverse complement strand
GCCCTCGCGTTTCGCCGGCGGGACTCTGCCCGACAGCGTTTTAAGCGCGGCGGGTCGGCTTTGCGCATGGATGAGGAGGCCATAAGGAAGTACAGGGACGCTGGTAGGGCATTGAGGGCCGCGCTTAGGAAGGGGGTGGACTCGATTCATCCGGGGATGAAGGTGGTGGAGCTGTGCGAGTTGGTGGAGGGCGTCGTCAGGGAGTACGGGGCGGAGCCCGCCTTCCCAACAAACGTTGGGATAAACGACGTGGCGGCGCACTACACAGCCGTGATAGGGGATGGCCTAACCATACCCGGCAACTCCGTGGTGAAGATAGACGCTGGCGCGCACGTGGATGGGTACATAACCGACGCCGCAGTGACTGTGTACTTCAACGACGCGTTCTCCCTCCTCGCCAAGGCGGCCAGGAACGCATTGGTGAACGCGATTGATAACTTCAAGCCCGGCACATCGATGGGGAGGATCGGGGCGGTGGTTGAGAAGACGGTGAGGAGTTATGGGTACAGGCCTATAGAGAACTTGACTGGGCACTTGATTCGCAGGTACGAGCTGCATGCCGGGGTCTCAGTCCCCAACGTTGAAGTTGATGGGGGAGAGAAGGTGGTGGAGGGGGAGACGTACGCCATAGAACCGTTCACCACCAACGGGAAGGGACACGTGGTGGAGGGCAGGGCGGTGACTATATACAGGGTTGAGCGGCTTAACGCCAAGAAGCTGGATAAGGAGTTGGCCAGGGCGCTCGAAGTGATCCACTCCAGGTTCAACTCTCTACCGTTCACGCCCAGGTGGTTGGTCAAGGACTTCGGGCAGGGAGCCGCGTCCACAGTGGAGCAATTGACTAGGCGGGGGGCCCTGTACGGCTACGCGACTCTAGTGGAGGCAGGGAAGGGATTCGTGGCGCAGTTCGAGGACACGGTGCTGGTGACCAGCGAGGGCGCCCAGCCCCTGGTGGGCACGACGGAGCTCGCTCAGTAAGATCCACTAGACTTGATTGCTGAGCCCCCCGGTGAAACGGCGAGCGCCGGCGCTCCTAGGCAGCGGGGCTTGCTGGTTTGGAGGAAGGAGGGAATGGGGAGGGGGTCAGTTGGCTTAGATTAATCGCTTCCCGTTTATTTTCTTGTTCTGCCAGGAGTATCGCCTGATCCTCCTGGACCTCCCCCAGCCGCACGCTGAGCAGTAGCCCTTCACCACGTTGTAGGAGTGCCTGCCGCACCTGGGGCAGGTTATGTGGCTCTTCCCCCCGTTGATCTTGCCGAAGGTAGGTGTTCCAGTGCCCATGCCTCACCACCTATAGTGGGGACACGAAAAGCACCGTGTCTCCCCTTATCATTACCATGCCCCTCTTGACCGAGGTCTTGGGGTCTATTATCTCCTCGGAGTCCTCCAGGAGGAGATTCATGTGTTGATCAAAGCTCTTGAGAACGCCCCTAACCGTTGTGCCGTCCCTCAGCTTAACCATGACTATTTTGCCCGCCATCTCGTTCAACTCCGATTGAATCATTCCCACACACCTACTTGCCATATCCGACGTTCCGCCTACGGTGATTAATTTAAAAGCTTTGCTATGATGGGCAGCGAATGAAGCTGTGGGAAGTGGGGGAGGAGGCAGTGCTGGAGAAGATAAGGGGAGAGGCCGGGATTGAGGATAACGACGTATCGTACGTGAGAGGGGGAGGGGGGGCCCTCCTCATAATGAAGATAGATGGGGGCGCCTTCTCCAGGATCAGGATGGAATTCATGACTCCATACGACGTGGGGTGGAGGACCACTGTGGGGGCCTTGAGCGACGTATTCGTGAAGCTGGGCAGGCCAATGGCCATCACGGCCTCAATCACCTTGAGGAGGGACGCCGAGGAGGCGGACGCTATTCAATTAATGAGGGGGGTCAGGGACGCTGGGTCACGGTACGGGGCGCCCCTGGTCGGGGGGGATCTAAACGAGGGGGAGGAGGAGGTCATAGACGTGGCCGTGATAGGCACCGCGGCTAGGGAGGTGGGGAGGAGACCG
>DAHE01000028.1:844-2800 GCA_002508315.1 Thermocladium sp. UBA166 | reverse complement strand
TGCCGCTCTTCGGGTATAACGGGCTCGCCTTCAAGCTATGGAGGGAGGCGGCGGAGAACCCGGCCGTGGCCAGGGGGGTTGAGGCGCTGAGGAGGCCTGAGCTGCCCCTCGAGGTTTACGGCGATGCCTCCCTCACGAATTGCCTGGACGCGTCGATGGACTCAAGCGATGGGTTGGGCAGGGTACTCCACGTGATGGGCAGGGACGCCAGGATAGTAGTGACGAGCCTCCCAGCCCCCCGCGACGTGGTGGAGGCGGCGGAGGAGTTGGGGGTCCCCGTGGAGGAGGCTGTATTCAATGGGGGGGAGGAGTACCTCCCCGTCTTCGCGGTTAGGCGCGACTGCGTAAGCCACCTGAGGGGGTTGGGGATGGTGGAGTTCGCCGAGGTAGAGGAGGGGAGCGGGGTTTACTACGGCGGCGAACCGCTCAAATACAGGGGATGGGAGTACTTCACCTCATGACGCCGCGGGCGAGCGCAAGCGGGCCTGGTTGAAGCCCCCTCATTAATGCATTGACCCCAGGAGACAAAAGAATAACCCCGGGAATGCGGAGAGCTCTGGGAAGGGGAGGGAGAGGGGGGGTGGTCACAGTATGTTATTGTTGCTGCTCTGCTGCTGGGGCGGGGGCTGCGGCTGCACGGGCAGTATTGGAGGAAGGCCGAGTTCCCTGGATATAAGGGCTAGCTCCAGCATGGCGTACTGCATTGCTAGGGCCTGGACCTGGTTTGGCTTGCCTGACCTCAAGTCGCTGGCCAGCGAGTTTATGGCCTTGGGGTCCCCCTGAACCAAGGCGGCGCCCCTTATGGTTATGTTGAGGAAGGGGGGGACGGAGGAGGCGGATATGGAGAAGGGAACCTCCATGGAGTTATCCCTAATGTTTGGGGCGCCATTCAATTGAAAATTAACGGCCACGTTCAAGTTAGGGGCGGCCCCATTAACCTCGCCGTGAATGTAAGTTATCCGTATTTGAATCAGGGGTTGACTCATGGGGGATGGTGTGGGGCGGATTTAAAAACTTGCCTAACTGCGTGTCCAATAATTGGTAACGCACTAACCACTCAACCAAGAAGTCATGAACCGACTCCATCCCCAGCCCCGAGGCGTGGGGCTCGTCCAATGCCTTATCATTCACGGCTTGAATTACTTGGGGACTTACATGCTTTACTGAATAGGGGGGAGAGGGGGGTGCTTTGGGCTTAACTCGTCGTCAATGTGGTTTGGCGGGCATGGCTTTAGGGTAAAATTAAATAAGGGTAGCCCTATATATTTATCCATGATAAAATACAACCCCCCCGAGGACGGGGAGCCGATTAAGGTGGAGGGAGGCGTTTGGCGGACTCCCAATAACCCCATCGTGTTATTCATAGAGGGCGACGGCATTGGGCCCGAGATAACCAGGGCCGCGATGAGCGTCATAGATAAGGCGGTGGAGAGGGCCTACAAGTCCTCCAGGCAGGTGAAGTGGATGGAGGCGATTGTTGGGGAGAAGGCCGAGAAGGCAGTGGGGAATAGGTTCCCCCAGGAGTCGATTGACTTGATACAGAGGTATAGAGTCGTGTTGAAGGGGCCCCTCGAGACGCCTGTGGGCGGGGGGTTCAGGTCCCTCAACGTGACGATAAGGCTGATACTGGACGCGTACGCTAACATAAGGCCGGTGAAGTACATGAAGGGACTGGAGTCCCCCCTGCGGAACCCGGAGAGGGTGGACTTGATAATAGTTAGGGAGAACACGGATGACTTGTACAGGGGGATAGAGTGGAGGTGGGACAGCCCGGAGGCTGTTAAGCTGAGGGACTTCCTGAGGAGGGAGTTGAAGGTGGAGATAGAGGATGATGCTGGGATCGGCGTAAAACCCATAAGCAAGTACAAGACGCAGAGGGTGGCTAGGATGGCGATCAGATACGCGCTCCAGAACGGGAGGAGGAGCGTCACCATAATGCATAAGGGCAACATAATG
>DAHE01000028.1:0-698 GCA_002508315.1 Thermocladium sp. UBA166 | reverse complement strand
GAGAGCTACGACGTGATACTGGCGCCCAACCTGGACGGGGACTACATAAGCGACGCCGCGGGTGCCTTGATAGGAAACATAGGCGTGCTGGGCGGGGCCAACGTGGGCGACACTGGGGGAATGTTCGAGGCAGTGCACGGCACTGCGCCTAAGTACGCCGGGAAGAACGTGGCTAACCCCACTGGCATAATAAGGGGCGGCGAGTTGATGCTGAGGTTCATGGGGTGGACGGAGGCTGCGGACCTCATCGACAAGGCCATAAACGAGGCGGTGAATCAAAGAAAGGTGACGCAGGACCTGGCCAGGTTCATGAACGTCCCAGCCCTGGGAACCAAGGAGTTCGCCCAAGCATTGACGCAGATAATGGACACCCTCTAAACCTCTACCCCACTCCTTTCCCATCCCAAATGATTACCCATTCGTGTAGTTCGCCAAAACCACTCCCCAATCGGCGTAATCCACTGAAGCCGTGCTTCCCCCAATTCCAAACACGTAATTACCGGGGGGCGGCGGGGAGAAGTAATTGCCCAGGGATACCTGCGCCGTGGCCACTTGCCCCGTGTTAAGGTCAACGGCCGACGCGTAAAGCGTGTTGGTACTGCTCACGTACTTCACAGTGACGCAGACGTAATCGCCCGGATGAGGAGCAAAGTAACCCGAGCCAACCCCATCCCAACCAGCATAAGGACTACCTAGAT
>DAHE01000030.1 GCA_002508315.1 Thermocladium sp. UBA166 | reverse complement strand
CGCGGTCGCCGGAGCCATGATTAGAATGAGAACGGGGGGTTAGAGGGATTGCTCCGCCTTAAAAGACAAAGCTTGCTGATTCTTATCATGTCCGTGAACTACCCTGCCCTTATGAATGAGGCACGCCCCGTGGCTGGAGCTTCCTGCTTCCCGCGGGAGCTTGCCAATCGCTCCCTTCCCCGCGGAGAGGGGGGTTGTTTCTCTTTGAAACCCCAAAATTTAAAACCGCTGTGTAAAGAAGGGCTATAGGCGGCCGTAGTCTAGTCTGGATCAGGACGACGGCCCCCCATCCATAGCGGGGGATCGCCGTAGATCGTGGGTTCAAATCCCACCGGCCGCATCAATGCTCCGCTTGAATCTGAGATCTCATTTAGATTAATAAAATTAATAATTGGAGATCTGGCTATAGTGAGGGTTGGGCTCAGCGGTTGCGCGTGGATTGAGGGGTATTGTAATTTAAATATTTACGTTAACTGTTATGAGGGGAGGCTAGGAAACGGTGTTTGGTATCGACAATAAATATGGTATGGAGTTATCCTCTGATTTCTGGGGACTGGATCAAAAATTTTTAAACAAATAATTTAATGGCCTGCTATGACAATCAATTACATGATGTATGCGATCTACGCGCTGCTGCAAGCAATAGTAACGCCGACCAGGGGACCCAGCGCGGCCGGCATAGGTTTGTTGTTGTTCAGGGTACTATATGGAATGACGCTGCTACCTCATGGCATACCTAAAATGCCTGGATCACGTATGAGAAGACAATTAAGAGATGGAATGAGGCAGATGGGAATATCGCCAGCACTCTTTGACTTAGCTGCAGTAATAGAGTTCTTCGGATCCATACTTATAATGCTTGGATTATTAACGGGCTTCACCGCAGCTGTACTCACGATATACTTCATAGCGCTTGTCATAGTTAGCTCCACCAAGATGAAGAAGCCCTTCCCCACAGGCATGAGCCCAGGATGGGATTTGGATTTCTTGTTCTTCGTAGGAGCACTGCTGTTGTTGCTAACGGGCGCCGGACCGTATTCGATAGATGCATTGATACTGCACGTGGCGTGATTAAATAATCAAGATGCAGATATTTTTCAATTATCATATTTGCCTGTTAGACTAGAGCGGGGTTAAACGCGGAAAAACGTTATATTTTCTTGCTAAACTATAATGGCATGGATGGAATATCCACGCTCGAAATGAGAATCCTTGATAAAAATGCCGAATACCTAGGCATAAGCGATAGAATATTGATGGAGAACGCCGGAAAGGCCGTTGCCGATGCCACGTTAAGCAGATACCCCACTGCCAGCAACATAACCGTGGTAGCGGGGCTGGGCAATAATGGAGGCGATGGTATAGTAGCTGCTAGGTATTTGCTGAATAGTGATAGAAACGTCATCATAATATTGCTGGGCAAGATCAGCGATGTCTCTGAGGAGCCGGCGGCGAGTAATGTAAGGCTATGCATTAACCTATTGAGGTGCAAGATAGTGGAGGCGCGCGACGAGTATTCCCTGTTGATGAATCAAGACTTGATATTGAAATGGCCCCACGTGATAATAGATGCTGTACTGGGAATTGGGGTTAAGGGTAGATTGAGACAACCACACGCAACGGCGATCGACTTAATGAATATGTCCCCCGCGCCGAAAATAGCAGTTGATGTCCCAAGCGGCTTGGACTCGGATTCAGGCAAGGTATGGGATAAGGCGGTCAAGGCGGCGTTAACCGTCACAATGCATAAAGCAAAGCGTGGCTTGCTCTTAGATGATGCCAAGAGCTTTGTAGGGGAATTAATAGTGGCCGATATAGGAATTCCCAAGGATGCCGAGCTGCTGGTGGGCGCTGGCGATATGCTGATGCTCAATTATGAAAGGGACGCCAATTCCAAGAAGGGAGATAACGGTAAAATAATGGTGATAGGGGGCTCCAAGTATTATACTGGCGCCGTGATGTTCACGGCATTATCGGCATTAACCATGGGAGCGGATTTAGTGGACGTATATGCCCCACGCGATGTAGCGCACGATATACGAAGCAATAATCCCAGCATAATAGCTATTCCAATGGAGGGGGATTCCCTGGGTGATTCTCACGTGGAGTTATTAACGAAAGAGATGGAGAAATTCCACGTGGTAGCCATAGGGCCTGGTTTAGGGCTATCGGCCGAAACCCAAGCAGCGGTTCTAAAGCTGTTGGAGAATGCAATGAGGCTAGGCAAGAGGGTAGTGATAGATGCGGATGCCATAAAGGCCGTGGGGAATGCCGGTAGGCTGGACCTATTGAGGGGAAACGTGGTTACCCCTCATGCAGGCGAGTTCAAGAGCCTCTTCAATATTGAGGTCCCAACGGATCCCTTGGAGAGAGGGGAGGCGGCCAAGAGAACCGTCGCCGAAAAGGCTCCCGGCACAATAGTGTTGTTAAAGGGTAATACGGATATTATAACTGATGGTGCCAGGTTGAGGCTAAATAAGACCGGTAATCCAGGAATGTCCATAGGAGGAACGGGGGATGTGCTGACTGGGGTGACCGCCTACTTAGCATTTAAGATTGGAGATCTAATGGAGGCTGCCTCGCTGGCGGCATTCATAACGGGGCTGGCAGGCGATTTGGCAGTGATAGATAAGGGTTTTCACATGACTCCCCTGGATGTTGTTGAGAGGCTCCCCAAGGTGTTAAGCATGTTCTACGATGTAAGGAGGATTGCAGTTAATTCACTGCATCCTCAAGTTCGCGGTTTCCTCGATGCTGCCGGATCCTTATGATGAATCCCCGCCCGACCCCCCTTAATTCATCAGGCGAGATAAGCAGGCGACCCACTGCCACCAAGCTTCCAGCTTCATCTCGCACAGCTATATCCATGCCTGCCCTGGCATTCACTATCTTGATTACCATCGATTTAGGCACGTTCCTTCCCTTCATTATGAAGGGGATGGCGTCGCCCTTCACAACGGCGTGGGAATCTATGAACTCGGCGCCCAGCATTGTTGGCAGCAAGTAACCATCGCTTGCCCTTATCGTGAAGGCCAGCTCTCCATTATAATACAATTGCTTGATCCTATTAAGGGCCACGTTGTATTCCACCATTAAGTCGCCCCCAGACAATCTATCCGCGGCTTTATGACCATACTCGTAGCCTATTATGAATAGGGCCCTGCGTATTAAGTAGGGATCCCGCGTCTTCATCAGGATTCACCCAACCGCATGGATGGTAACGTAGTTGCTGTCCACTAAATTAGAAAGAAGCTGCGTGTGGACTTCTCCAATTACTTGCTTACCTGCCCCCAATTCCTTTAGTAGGGATGCCAAGATAGAGCTTGACTTCTCGTCCAAGCAGTAATCCATGTTATCCACTAGTATTATGCTGCCCGACTCACTTACCATTAATTGAGCCGAAATAGTCAATATATTCTTTAGACTGCAAGGTAATTCCCCTCCCATCACTTCATTGCCGTTCTTATCTACATATGTTATTCCAATTCCATCCCCCACCAAACCCGCGCGTAGTCTCCTATACCCTAATTGATCCAACGCCTTCCTCAAGAACCGCATTTTCCCATCCATTTTAGGATCCATGCTCAGCCTCGCCAGAATCTCCGCGGCGTGCTCGCCATGGTTGCCCACCCACTTCTCCCCGCTTATCCTGCAAACCTCGGGAAAATCGAAATATGGACCCAAGTAATAAACCCGTAGCTTTCCTATCTGATCGGCAAGGAATTTAACGGCATCTATGACCGTCTCATAGAGGGATGCAAACTCATCTATTAACTGCACTGCATTGCTGCCCCTTAATGATAGTCCATCAATGGATAGAAATAATCCCCCATCCTTCACCTCTACATCAAGGGGTACCTTTATGGAACTACCCTCACTACTCCTCCTCGCCACCAAGAGAGTTCCCTTATCTGTTTTCACGGCTTGCTCCACATCATTCCCACGTCGCGACACCGATATTGTGATCAAGCCATCAATGGTCGGCAAATTAGCGGTCGATAATCTATCATTTATCCTGTCAAGCCTCCACTGTGATGTATTGAACGTTAATTCCACGCTTCCATTCGGCATTAAGATCAAGCCCAAATCGCTGCCTACCCCGGATAGAAGCCCATATATCGTCTTCAAAACCAATGATTTACCGATCCCCGGAAACCCCGTAATTAAGGTAATGGGAGATAGATCTAACTCTTTCTCCACATCATTCGCAAACCTCGATCTAACCCTGACCAGCATCTACCTAATCCAGGTAAGTCCCATTATAAACTTGCCTTTGCCATGATACTCATGATGGGTTGCTTATCAATGCGGGAAAACCAAGAGAAATTTATTTATTGTTGTGCAGAATAAAGAGAGGAAAGAGAGACTCGAATTACGCGAAGCCGCTGAGGAACTTGCCTGGATGCAGCCTCAGCCATTCCTTGGAGTCCACCTTGAATGAGTGCTCTATCTTCTCCCTGTGGAAGTTGTTCAGCGTGCAGAACGGCACTATCCTGCCATCCGGCTCCGCGTAGTGGATATCGCATCTCTGTATTCTCTGTACGTCGAAGTTCATGGTGTCCATGAAGTGCATTATGCCAAGCCCGACCACATTCATCATGAATTTGCCCAAGGACTCGTAGCTCTTGGATATCAATACGTCTTGAAGCAAGTCCTTAACTGCCTTGTGCTTAACGTGCCTGAGCAGCTTCAGCGTCTTAACCTTACCGACTTGAGCCCAGACGCCGCCCTTAGCTGCGGTATTGTATATATCCCATATATCTTTCTCGAACGCATCAACGTCGACTAGCTTGGTGATCGGCACTATATCGTCCTTATCCTCATCATAGTATATGAATGTAGAGGCACCGCACACGGGGTTGTTGGTGAACAAGGGCTTCGGCTTTCCCGTGAGTACCTCCATCATCTTGCCCAGCGCCACCGGCCAATTAACGGGGCGCCAATCCCACCTGTTTATCTTTCCTCCAGTCTGCTTCTCCACTTCTATTATGACGTCGGGAATCGTTATCCTGAAGTTCCTGAGCTCCTCCTTGCTATAATCTGTCTTAGCTCTTCCCGAGAAGGAAACGGGTTGAACATTTATCCATCTAACTACATCCCTGTTCTTTATGGCAAAGTCCAATATCTCCCCTATATCCTTTTCATTGTAGTTCTTAGCCATGGTTACTACCAGCACTATGGAGTGGTGGTTCAACTTCCTCGCATTCTCTATCACCTTGTTCTTCAACGCGGCATAGGCCTTCGGATCATACAATCTATGCCTCCACACGCCCTTGTTGGTTGGATTTATCGTATCGAACTGCAAGTAGAGGGTAGATACACCGGCATCCAGTAGCTTCTTGTAGAAGTCAGGCTCATTGGCGACCCTTATCCCATTCGTGTTGACCTCAACATGATCGAATCCCAGCTTCTTGGCCATGCTGACTATTTCCGGTAAGTCGTTTCTGATGGTGGGCTCCCCGCCGCTCAACTGCAAGGCATTTGGAGCCCATGGCTTCTCGTTCCTCAACGTCCTCATCATGTACTCTATTTGCTCTAGGCTTGGCTCATACACGTAGCCTGCCGCAAACGCATTCGCAAAGCACACTGGGCATTTCATGTTGCATCTATTGGTCACATCTATTATTGCCAAGGCGGTGTTAGTCTTGTGGACAGGGCAAAGGCCGCATCCAAAGGGGCAGCCGCCTGCCTCCTCATAATAATCGAGGGTCGTGTTGGGGTTAGCAACTCCCTTTCCTATGTAATCAGGGTTATCCCACTGCAAGAAGTAGTAATACATCTCGGCGTCTCCCCAGTACATATCCGTGAAGGTTCCATGCTCGGGGCACGTCTTCTGGAGCCAGATAGCGTTGTTCTCTTCGTAGACCACCATTGGTAGTTGCCTGTTGCATACCGGACAAACGGATGTGCTTGTCTTTATTACGCGAACTCCTTGGGGCAGCTTGAATTGCTTCTTCCAGTTCTCCTGCATCTTCTCGTTGAAGAGTATTCTCTTATAGCCCTCCGGCATCTTGAACCTAGATATGTCCACTAGCTTAGTGGTGGTTTCCTCAGTCGCCTTAACCACGGTTGTTGTTTCCGTCATTAAATCGATAGTGAGCGATGCACTTAAAAACTTTATACCCTACTGATACTCTCAGTTGTATGAGCTACGATGAGCTAAAGAGACTGGCACGGATGATAGGATACTCATCATATCAATTGAAAGCATATATGGCTTTGGTGGAACATGGTCCCTTGCCCGCCAAGGAAGTTGCCAGGCTTGCTGGGATTCCATCCTCTAAGGTATATACTGTCCTCTCCAGCTTGATCAGGGACGGGGTTGTGTACTCCGAGCAAGGAAGACCGCTCAAGTTCGTGGCGAAACCCCCCCGGGAGGTTTTCTCTACTATAACTGAGAAATTGAATAATTACATAGAATCCACGAGGCCGTTGATAGACTCGCTTCAATTAATATATGAATCAAACAATCCGAGCAGGGTAATGGCGCAAAGCGATGTCTTCTTCATTGTAAAGGGATTGGAGAGCACAAGGCAGCTTATGTGGAAGGCATTAAATGCTCCATCCATAGATGTCGCTATTCCCTACGCCGATCTATTGGATAACGAAGCAATAGCAATCATTGATAATGTATCCAGGGATAGCGAGGTGCGACTATTGGTAACGGAGGATCTAATAGATCGCGCAAAAAGACTACCGCCAAGGATTGTGTCGAGAACTCGTAAAAACATGTTCGGTGCAGGCATAATAGGAGACGGCGTGGTTCTAGCGGTCAAGTACGACAACTCATATTTAACCCTGTATTCGATCCAAGATTATCTTCTGGACATAGCTAAGACGTACTTCAATTCACTTTGGAAGGATGCAATGCCGATATCGATTACGTGAGCCATTAGTTCAGCAAATAAATTTGAGTTCATCCCTATCAATCCTCCATTACCATATTAGTCCATTGGGAGTACCTTTGCCATGAATATCTTGGATCCATTGCAATCCCTCGTCGATAGAATTTCCATTACCTTAACCTTAGTTCCCTGAGATAACGCAGATGAATCGGGGCATTTTACACCAGGGCAATTGCAAGCGGTTAAATCATAAGTAACGATCATGCCCTCCACCACGTATCTCAGCTTCAGGGGAACTATTATGGGATCCTCCACTACCGCTACCGGCACCATATTATCTCCGGTCAATAAGCATTTGAATGGTGAGGGAAGACTAAGCGGCTTTACATCAATTATCCTATACGATCTACCCGGTCTCAATCTCCCCATGCATATATCATACAATTTACATCTATGACACTCATCAGGTATGCCGAATACCTTGAACGAGCTGCCTACAACTGCCTGTTCTTTGCCTATCAACGTTATTCTCGTCCTATCATAATCCATATACGTATACTATACGTATACTTCTTATAAAGCTACCCAGGCTAGGCAAAGAATAAGATTCCTCAGTTATTATTATTCGGAGTGCCTAAGAAGTATTCAATGCATAGAGACGAGCATAGCCTGAATAGAGAAGCGCCGCCCGCAGGGCGGGTAGTTCACTCCTCCCTGAACAGACCCAAGTCTATACAAAACTATCCACTCCTTACCCTGAAGCGACTAATCAATAGAAATCACCGCTCCCCAGTCCCGAGGGTGAGGTTCGTCGTTCCTTTGTTTAATGCCTGGGCGTTCATGGTTCTCCTAATAGACCTCTCAATCAATAATGGAGTAGTGATTAAGGAAAGGAGGTGTAACTCTTAGGATCTCGGGAGCCCTTCAGAGCGGGGAAGGGGTCAGATGCTAGGGCCTAGCTGAATTAGGGCCCTCATGAAGCACAGAATGAGATCAATATTTGGTTACCGAGAAGAGATGATCGTCCTCATTATTGTATGGCTTTCATGCAAGTTGATGTTTGCTTAATTATATTGATCAATAAACCAATCATTCGTTGCGTATCTTCCTCATTTAATTGATTGATCAAATCCGATAACGTGGCTTTCGGCGCATTGGCTATTGCGTCGATATCCAGCGATGGAGAGATGCAGCCTATCAAGGTTGATAATAAAATTATGGTGGTTGGATTTACCTTACTTAACGCATCCAGTAATTGAGTCGCCTTATGGATTAAATCTATTACCTTGGGCTCCATCA
Source organism: Thermocladium sp. UBA166 (assembly GCA_002508315.1). Lineage (GTDB taxonomy): Archaea > Thermoproteota > Thermoprotei > Thermoproteales > Thermocladiaceae > Thermocladium. The sequence goes on along the minus strand of DAHE01000030.1, from coordinate 19,068 downwards.
ATAGCTTCAATAACTCCTCGAATTTAGCGGAGGCATCAGCTTCTGCCAGCAAACCTATTCCAGACGCGTTTAATTTATCGTTTATGGACCTCAATAACTCCATTATCTCCTTGGTCTCCTCATCGCTGGGCATGAATCTGGATCTCCTCTTTGATTTTAATAAAGTTGTCTTCCTATAGGGCGATTATAAAGCGTGGGACGAGGGCTGTGGTGCGGACTTCTGATTTAAGCCTTGAGAGGCGGGGCTCGCCGTTCTTTGTTTATCATGTTGGAAAGGAATAATAAGGGGAGGTTCTATTGTTCGTTTGATGAGCAAGGTAAATCCAGTGCTGTATAGGTTTGTCAGGTTTTGCTTGAATAGGGCATATGCGTCTATTGACTTCAAAAAGCTCGATACAGACAAGAGATACGCCATAGATGTATTTGTAGACTCGATAAAGAATAGCGAGGACTCATGGAAATCGGTGGATGATCTGATATCCTTCATAAAAAATGAACTGCCCAACTTATATAAGACTGCATTAACTGCGGTTCCCAAGGATATGCTAGATAAGTTGGTAGATTCCTTCTTCAATAATTGCCTAGAGTTAGACGAGGTTAACACTGACAAGAAGCTCAGCGCGACGATCAAGGAAGTCCATGATATATTGAAGAAAATGGAATCCACCAGCGCAGGCGCGTCTTCTGAATTCCCCTCTTACTAAATTTCAATTCTGTGATAAACAATTCCGGATAAGTATAAAAAGGTATTATATTCGAATTAGACCTAAATGAATGTAAGGAGTTTACGTGCGTCTCAGGATAATGGGAATGGGTATGATTATTCCACTGCCCCATCTGCTCAGCCAACTTATTATGACAGTAACTACTACGGTAATAATTATTATGATCCCTACGCATCCACAATGTATAGCTATAGCCCATATACCGATAGAACACCCACGGGCATTCAATACTTGGATACATACATATTGCAAGGCGGATTAAAGAAGGGAGAAGTTTACTTGGTGGCGGGGGAGGCTGGAATGGGCAAGACCATTTTTAGTTTACAGTTCTTGAAGACAGGTGCCGAGATGGGCGAGACTGGAATATACATAACCGTGGATGAGCCGAGCGAGGATGTCAAGCGAGGCGTTCAGGATGCATTGGGTTGGAATTTGGAGCCTTATGAGCAGCAGAACAAACTGGTCATGCATGATTTCAGGACGCATTTCAGGCTTTATGCCAGCGATGATAAGCTATCCATAGATCCCAAGAACATAGCCAAGATATTGGTGGAGACCGTTAGGAAGTATGGTGCACAGCGGGTGGTGATAGATCCCATTGCTCCATTGTTGATAACAAGCCATCAAGATGTGCTTTGGATAAGGGAGTACATGCGGGAATTAGTATTTAATTTGAAGAAGTTGAAGGACGTCACTACGCTGATAACATCGGAAATACCAACCGGGGAAACCACAAAGATAAGCAGGTTTGGGGTGGAGGAGTACTTAGCAAGCGGCGTTATAATAATGCATCTATATGAGGACGAGAGAACCCATGAGATATACAGGGTCATGTATATAAGGAAGATGAGGTGGATGAGGGTTCAACCCATAAAATTGGCCTTTGATATATATGAACCATATGGAATCTTAATAAGGGGCAAGCTATCCCAAGTCTTGGCAGCCCAGTACCAGCCTCAATACGAGCAAGCGTATTAATGGGCGATTTTGATGAAGGACTTGACGGATTCGCTTAGCAAGTTAGTCGATAAAATAAGGGGGGCAAGTCATATAGATGAGGAGACGCTTAAGGAAGTATTGAAGGACTTGCAGAGGGCATTGTTGAAAGCTGATGTTGATGTTAAGTTGGTTTATGAACTTACCAAGTCCATAGAGGAAGAGTATCGAAAGGAGGAGCCGCCCTCCGGCATATCCAGTAAGGACTACCTGCTTTACTTGATCTATAACAAATTGATATCCATTATGGGAGGAGGAGCGGAGGCTAAGGTGGAGTTGGCCAAGCGGCCATACATAATACTGCTGGTGGGCACCGAAGGAAGTGGCAAGACAACATCTGCTGGAAAGATTGCCTACTGGTTTTCCAGGAAGGGGTATAGGGTTGGATTAATAGAAACGGATACGGTGAGACCGGGGGCACATGATCAATTGAGGCAATTGGCTGAGAAATTGAATATTCCATACCACATAGATCCCAACTCCAAGAACGCCGTGGAGATAGCCTTGAAGGGCCTTGATAGGATGAGAAAGGAGAAGGTCGATTTGATAATAATAGACACCGCCGGTAGGCATAGAAATGAAGAGGAATTGATGGAGGAGATAAAGGAGATATATAATGCCGTGACGCCCGATGAGGTGGTACTAGTGATAGACTCGACCATGGGAAAGCAGGCCGCGACTCAAGCTGAGGCATTCAGTAGGAACGTGCCAATAAGTTCTATTTTCTTGACCAAGATGGATAGCACGTCGCGGGGCGGCGGCGCATTGACCTCGGTGGTAAGGACTGGCGCCAAGATAAAATTCGTGGGCAGCGGTGAGTATTTGGAGGATGTGGAGCTATTCAATGCTAAGAAATTCGTCCAAAGGCTGCTCGGCATGGGTAACCTCGAGGAATTAATGGAGAGAATGAAGTCCATAGAGGAAGAGGACCAAGTATTAATGGAGTTAAGTGAAGGTAAGTTCAATATGCTCACGTTTATGAAGCAGTTGGAATCCATGACGAAGCTAGGGCCATTAAGCAAGCTCTTACAGATGCTTCCCATGACTATGCTGCCGGCCCCCATGAGAAGCCTTAACGACGATCAATTGGAGGATGCTCAGCTTAGGATGAAGCGTTGGCTGGCGGTGATGCGATCTATGACCAGGGAGGAATTGATAGATCCAAGCATGCTTGATGCATCCAGGATAAAGAGGATAGCCCTAGGTTCGGGGACCACTCCGAAGGACGTGCGTGAATTGATTCGACAATATGAGTTAATGAGAAAAATGGTGGGCGAATTAAAGAGAAGCCAGAGGCGCTTGGGTAGGTTCATAAAGCAGTAAATGAAGCATGGCACTGGCGCTGTTCTGATGCGTGAGTTCATCTTAATTACATCCACACAATCAACATTGCGATATATGGGGCTCCATTCCAGATTCATTCAAGGAGCCATGATGATCTCCCATGATTATAGGCATAATGTAAATATCTATCTGGTATTTATGGATGAATCCAAGTATATGTTGATTAGGAGCGATGCCGTGAGGGGGATATTGCCCGATGAATCGAGCATTGCATACTTGATAAAGGGATTTTTATCAGGCGAGTCCAGGGGAGGGGTCATAACGGGCGCCGCGGAGCTGCGGGACATATTGAGGAGAATCGCTAAACCCGTATTGATAATCCCCATGGCACGGAAATGCAATTCACGCGTTAGGCTTGGTCGGGATTTTACGCTCATAGCGAATCACTACTCACCGGATTTGGACTCATTCTTGTGCGGCAAGGGACTCGGGTTGAGCCGCGTATCCCTAGATCAAGCCTCCATAATCGTGAATTACGCGGCGGATAATGGCTTGGAAATACGTTAATAGCCCCTTCTACGTCGCTGTTCCTATAAATTATCCAGTCGGGATGGGATTTGCCCATCATAATGCTCTACGCGGGTTGGCAAAGTATAAAGCGAACTTAAGGTCTATGAGTTATTTTCCGTCTCAATACTGTTGAACCTCCATAAAATGAACGATGAGTATCATGCCATAAATTGTGGATCGTTAATCAAATTAAACTAAAACATTCAAAGCTGGAGGGAGCAATAAGGTTTAAAACAATACATGCAGTGCCTCCTCAAGTTGTCGAAGATAATGCAATATTTTCCCTATGATTCGGCCAGGAAGCCGCAGGAAAAATTAATAGAATCCATATTATATGCCTTAGATGAGGGATTAAACGTAGTGGTAGAAGCACCAACCGGTGTGGGAAAAACCGCTGCTGCCTTGGCATCCGCCCTTTCTTACGCAATTGATAGAGACCTTAACGTGATTTACTTGGTGAGAACCAAGAATCAAGCCCAAGCGCCTATGAGGGAACTATCAAAATTACTGGAGAGGAAGGGCATAGCGATTCCTTACGTGCTGCTAAGGAATAGAGCGGATATGTGCTGTCTCACCTCTTCAAAGAAACTGGCATATAAGGATTTCTTAATGGAGTGCAATTACCTCAAGTCTCAACATGAATGTCGATATTATGAGGGGACTATCAAGGGGGTGCCGGAGTCCTTGATACAGGGAGTTAAATTGAGCTCGCCGTCAAGTTACGTGAAAAGGTTCTGTGCAGCTGGTCTTTGCCCATACGACTCATCGCGCATGCTGTCCAATAAGGCTAGGCTGGTGATATTATCCTATTATTATTTATTTGCCATGAATAAGCCGGAGACCGTCGACTTGAATCTAGAGAACTCCATTTTGATAGTGGATGAGGTACATAACCTTCCCTCGTCGATAATTGATTTAAACACAGTTCAATTAACTGAGTATACCATTCGCGCATCGATAAACGAGGTAAGGCAATACTTAACTGACGAAGAGGCGAGGATTAAGGCCACATCATCGCTTAAGACTCTTTTAACCATGTTTAGAAAGTTAAGGGAGAAGGTCATGCGGAACGAAGAATCATTTAAGGAGATACGCATAGATGCATCAGATGTCCTGCCGTATTTTGACGACATGGATACATTAAAGGCAATACACGCCGATATAATGCAAGGGAAGAGAGCCAAGGGATTGCAGTTCTTCTCATCGCCATTGACCGAGGTGTTGGAGTTCTATTCATTCATAATAACCAAGCTTCAAGGCCGTGGGCTATTCTATAAGCCCAGCAGGGAAGGCGATTCAGTGTTAAGCAAATTGCTGGATCCATCAATAGTGAGCGGCGAGGTATTTAAGAGAGTTAATAAGTACATATTGATGAGCGGCTCTCTCCCTCCTGTGGACTACATTAAATTAATGCTTGGATTAAGGGATGATTATCGATTGGTGAGGGTTCCCTTGAATGAATATATAAGCATGGATAATATAAGGGCCGTAATATATCCAGCCGTCACTACTAAGTACAATATGAGGGATGAATCCATGTATTCTAAGATAGGTGAAGCGATAGAGTCGCTGTTCAATTCAACTAAGGCTGGACTTTTAGCGGTTTTCCCATCATATGATGTTATGAAGCGCGTTAGGAAATATATACGTTCACGGAATGTAATAACGGAGCTGTCCAGCACGTCGATAGATGGAGTCATGGACAAGCTGTCCAATGATTCGCATCAATTGATATTGGGAGTGGCTGGCGGCAAGTTAATAGAGGGAATAGAATTTAAGGTGGGCGATAGAAATGCCGTGGATACCATCGCTATAGTGGGCGTTCCATACCCTGAGCCCAGCGACTTCCTTCAGATGATACTGAACGGCTTGAGCGCTAAGATAGGCAATAGGCAATTGGCGTGGCACATAGTCTATACATGGAATGCATTAATTAAGGTAAAGCAATCGATAGGAAGAGGAATTAGATCCGAGAGGGATAGGGTGTACGTGGTTTTAATGGATGATAGGTTCGCCCAGAATAAGGCATTATTTGATGAATTGCAAAGCTATCTAAGCGACGTTGCGATAATAGATGAACTGGGAAAATTGATCGATGATGCGAAGTCATTCATCAAACCACGTTGAATTGGGGATGGTTGAACTAAAGATCCTGACTATATAATATTTGTTAATTTAACCATGGTATAAATATCGAGTTAAATGATTCCTAGGAGTATTAAGCATTGTAAGATAAGCTTTATTAATGTGAGGAAGCAAACGGCATGTGGTCAAGGTACTGCTAGATAATGTGACCAAGATATTCGGCAAGGGTAGGAAAACCGTCGTGGCGCTTGATCACATAAGCCTGGAAATAAAATCGGAGGAATTCTTCGTGATACTTGGCCCCAGCGGGGGAGGCAAGACAACCACGCTGAGATTAATAGCTGGCTTAGAGGAGCCGACGGATGGGGAGATATGGATAGGAGACAAGCTGGTGGCGTCCGCATCCAAGAAGATATTCATTCCTCCCAATAAGAGGAACATCGGCATGGTATTCCAAAATTGGGCTCTTTATCCTCACATGAAGGCATTCGACAACATAGCATTCCCCCTCAAGATAAAGAGAGTTCCCAAGGATAAGATAAATAGTAAGGTAACGGAGGTGGCCAAGATGCTTGAAATAGATAAAGTACTGGATAGATATCCGCGTCAACTATCCGGGGGGCAGCAACAGAGAGTGGCATTGGCCCGTGCCTTGGTCAAGGAACCCCAAGTGCTTCTTTTGGACGAACCCTTCAGCAACTTGGATGCCAGATTAAGGGCAACGGCCCGTGCCTTGGTCAAGGATATACATAAGAAGTTCGGCATAACATCAATCTTGGTCAGTCATGATCCAGCCGACATGTTAAGCCTGGCCGATAGGGCGGGGGTTATATTTAATGGGAAAATGAATCAAATAGGAATCCCCATGGATCTCTACGACAAGCCCGCCAATTTAGCAATAGCTAACCTTGTGGGCGAGATAAATGTGATAGAGGGCACCTTAAAGGATGGGGAGTTCACCGCCGGCGATCTATCGATCCGCTTGCCCATTAAGTCCGATTTAAAGTCTGCAGTTCTCGGCATCAGGCCTGAGGACATGTATATAAAGAAGGATGAGGAGGTCTCGCCAAGCGAATCTCCCCTTGGGTGGGGGGTGGTCAGGATAAGCGAGTATGCTGGAGGTAAGTTCACGGTAGTGGTTGATATGGGCGGCAACACGCTGAGAATATCGGCCTCAGCGCCCATTCCACGCGATGAGAAGGTATTCGTGGTAGCAGTTGCAAGCAAGGTAAAGATTTTCGATAAGGAAACCGGCATCAATGTTTTAAATGAGCAGCAGCAATCCCGGTAAATGGACTTGGACGAGTTGCCCCAAATAGTGGATGCGCTCTGTTCGCTTCCCAGGATAGGCTGGGTCAGCAGGGGAATAACTTATCCGGAAACCGTGGGAAGACACTCAATTCTGGCTGCATTAATCGCCGCTCGGCTTGCAAAATCGCTGGGCTTGGATGCTGGAAGGGCGGCACTGCTGGCACTAATACACGACGTGGCGGAATATAGATTAGGCGATGTGGTTAGGGACGTCAGGGAGATAGATATGTCATTTTGGCGCAGCATGGAGCAAGAGATAGCGAGGGATCTGGGATTAGGTGAGGAGTTCGGGGAGTACGTCGTGGGCAACAGCAAAGAGGCCAAGGTAGCAGCCATCAGCGATAAATTGGCGACCCTTCTAAGGGCATGCATCTATGCGAGGGAGAATGCCTCTACCATTCCCTTAATCAAGCGTTACGCCGAGATAATAAAGCCCATGCTGAGTTCCCTCGGCGAGGAGGCGGCGTTGGAGGTTGAGGGAGTCATTAGAAGATGCTTAGCGAAATATTCCATTTATATGGATTAAGCATTGATGCTTTAGGCAGGTTCCACTCTATGGAGAATGAACCGCCCTAAGGGAACCCCAGCCCCTCAGAGTTGAGGGGAGGGCCCCTACCAATACGTTTAAAGCAAGAGAGCGGAAAACGCATCAAGTGTTCGCCGCATCTGTGATAGGGTCATCACAATCCATGGACGTGGGCAGTTTAGCTTATCGTGGTTGGCGTGGTGAGTTAATTATTAGCGGGGAGAAAGTAGATTTAAGGAGTTTGGGCTTCCTCCTGGTCATTTTATCCGTTATGGGACTACCGGTAAGCCGGGGATAATCGCCTTTATGAGGGGATGGTAAGCTTGCCGCGGGGCGTTTGTTCCATAATATTAAGCGGTGGGGCGTCTCGTCGATTTCAATTGCCGGGGGAGCAGCATGTAGATAAGGCGTTGTATTTGGTGAATGGTGAACCTATGATAAAGAGAGTATTTTCCGCGGCCTCTGCCGTATCGAGTGAAGTGATAATTGCGGTTAATGATTGGGGCAGGGCATTGAATTACTCCGTGTTGCAAGGGGCTAGATTTGTCGTGGATGAGGGCTTTAGGGGGCCATTGGGAGGCATCTTCTCCGGTTTAAAGACATGCAGTGGAGACGTGGCATTGATACTGCCCAACGATATGCCGCGGGTGACTGGTCGATCTCTCTCGGAATTATTGGGGGGAGTGGATGGGTTTGACGTGGTTACATTTATCTTACCTAACGGCGCCTTGGAGGCGGTAATGGCTATTAAAGTCGAGGAGGGTCGTAAATTAATGGAGCTACTGAAGATCCATGGAAGAAATAAAATAGCCGATATATACAGGGGAGCGCCTAGGATTCTTTTATTGAGTGCAGCCAGGCTGGGCATTTCAAGCGAGTTGATCAATGTTAATACAAGGAATGATTTGAATTTAATCGAGGTGCGGGGGGATTTCGACTTCGATATCTCTCTTAAGCGGGACTTCGATCTAGATGGGTTTAGCGGAGCCGATGTTCAAAAATCGCTTTGGGGAACGATATTAACCGGGGATCCATGGAGCGAGGCCATCTATTATGCGGAAATGGGCATTCCCTTCTTGATGGCCCATACATTACTTGATTCAAGAAGCCCAGCGGTTAGGCGCGTAGGTCGCGCATTCCTCCGCGGTCTCGCTATCCCTTGATCCCGCCGAAGCTGAAGCCCTTGAGTAGCCTACCCATGACTATGTAGCTGAGTATCATGACCGGCAATGCCACTATCAGTGCTGCCGAGGCCAAGAGGCCCCAATCAACCACTTGATTTCCTATCGCCAGTGCAGCGAATATGGTGACTGTCTGTGCACCGGTTGGCGGGAAATTGAATTGCCATGGAGTCTCCGCCAGCACCAATGGGTAAAACAACAAGTGCCAGTTAAATATGAATGATAATATGAAGGAGGCAGCCCATGAGCCCATGGTTATCGGCATTATCAGCCTGAACAATACATACGTGGACGAGGCGCCCTCCAGTTGAGCTATCTCTTCATATACATCGGGCACATCTTGGTATATGTTGAACATGGTCCACGCTACCATGGTTACGGTGAATATTGGAGTGCTCATCATTAAGATCCACCACGTATTTATGAGTCCAACGTTTGATGCAAATATAAATAATGGAAAAATAAAGCTGGTGGCTGGAAGAGAGTATAGATATATGGAGAGCAGTAGCAAGCCATATGATTTTCGCTTAGCCATTATGTAGGAGGCCGCTCCCGCAAATATCGTGGATATTGTGGCCGCGACTAAGCCCACCGCCAAGCTGGTCATTATGTAGGGAGCGGATTCCCTAAGCGCCTCCACGAAATACTGCGACGTTACATGAGTGGGATACAGGATTGGAGGGAATGTGAAGTCCAAACCATTCGGCCTAAAGGCTATCAAGAACATCCAATAGACGGGCATTATCAAGAACATCAATATGATAGCAGCCACCGCCCAGAGAATTATATGGAAGGCTGAGTCCGGCATCTTAATGCTGGGCATCCTCACCCATCCCCGCTCTCCCCTTAATACCAGGAGGAGAAGCACGGCAGGTACTGTTGCCATTAATGTAAGCACGGCCGCCATAACCTCTCCCCCAGAGAAATTGCCCATGAAGAACATCATTAAGTAAACCATGAGAGGTAGGGTGGTGGAGGAGTAGCCGGGCCCTCCCTGGGTTAATATGAATGGTGTGTCGAAATTACCCATCGAGAGTACCAAGGTTATCAGGAAAGCCGTTAGAATGTTTTTGAACGAGTATGGAACGACTATTTGGGAGTAGTATTGAGACATGGTAGCCCCATCCACCATCGATATCTCCTTTAGCTCCTTATTGATGGATTTAAAACCGGACAATATTATCAAGTACGCAAATGATACGGAACTCCATATTCCAACAATGATGACTCCCCATATGGATAAGTTGGGCACAGTTATCATGTCTATCGGCTTCAAGTGCAGCATGGAGAAGACGTAATATATTGGCCCGTATCTGGCATCAAACACGGTCCTCCACACTAAGGTAGATGCAGTGAATGGTATGGTGAAGGGAAGCAGGATAAGGAGGGAAAGAGGGGTTTGCCATTTATCCGGCAAGCTATCCACCCTCACGGCTAATGCTAATGCCATCAAGACCGCGAAGACTGCCACCGATACGGAGAACACCAACGTGTTGATCAGTGAGATGTTGAATATATTAACTGGAAAAACACGCAAAACCTCCCTCGAATTTGCCCCCACTAAATAGAAGGTAGCCAGCATTGGTATTAGGCCGAACCCCACTATATAGGCAACATATGGCCATAGCCAAGTCCTATTCATTGTAATGACCCATAAAATGATTATTTTTATGTTTTATTTTAAAATTATAGCATCAACCGCTGCAGGAGCCGTAGGTCTGTATTAGGTCGCTGGTCCATGATTGAGCCGCCTGCTTCAGCGCGGCCTGGGCGCTCTCCGTTCCCAGCAAGTAATTATACACTTGCGAATTAAATTGCGGTATTAAATCAGTGTATGTTATAGGTATGTTGGGTGGATTAGCCCATGCATTCAGCGCAGCCTCGTATATTCCCTTTATTATTAACCTATCGTGAAGCGGTATGCTGCTGTTGGAGAGCAACGCGTTAGTTGCTGTCTTGGATATGGGGAATTTATGGAAGAGGAGGTAGGCCTCTTCCTGCATTTGAGGCGATACCAAGAAGGCCAGGAACTCCGCGGCCGCTTGCTGGTGCAAGGAGTACTTGCTAATGCCCAGGAAGTCAGTGCCGGTCTCAGCATACCCACCGGGAAGCGGAGCAACCAGCGTCTGGTTATAAGCGGATTGGGAGAGATACGACAATTGGGTGCTGAACATGAATGCGCCGGGGGCGCCTCCCTCATATAGGTTGGGCAAATTATCGTATTCCACGACAGTCACATTAGGCGGCGGCTCGTATGATACCAACTGGCCATAAACCTCTAATGCCTGTAATCCGCTGGTGGAGTTAAATGACGGCAATGGATAGGAACAACCGGGAGCTGGCTTGCCCATGAACATTATATTAAATGTTGGGACTCCCCCAACGCTTCCCTGGTTTAACGTGGAATTCTTGGCGTAGAACCATCCATATACGGCCGGGAACGCGTCTATTATTCCGTGGGCAGCATGATCATCTATTAACAGTCCCATCTTCGTTATTCCGTTGCTGGTCAAGAATTTATCGACCTCTAATACGGTCGTCCAGTTCTGCCAAGTCTGGGGATTAAACTCAACCCCATACTTGGACTGGAATTCGTTGGCCAACGTGGGGTTATCGAAGATGCTAGAGTTATACGCCAACAGATAAACCGCCGTCTCGTATGCAATGCCTATGTACTCCTCTTGGCCCGTGGTGGTGTTGAAGTACAAGCCGCCAAATTCCTCTTGAGGCTGTATTATGTCGCTCATGTTAAACATGTTGAGATAAGGACCTAAGTTGACTAAATACGACGCAACCCTCAATGCTGATGTCGAGGTGAACCCAATTATGTCATATTGTGTGGAATGTGCCTCCAAGGCCGTGAGTTCCACCGTTATATAATTGCTGAATGGTTCTTGAATTACCTTTACAGATATGTTGGGGTGCAGCTTATGGAACTCGTTGCCAGCGTATTGAATGAATTGCGCGGATTCGCCGGAGAAGGTCACCACAGTCAAGGTTATGTTGGACGAGCTGACGGCAGCCGGCGAGGTGCTGGTCGACGTTGAGGGTGTTGGGGAAACAGGATGCTTGCTGGTCCCAACATAGTATGCGGCTATCGCTATTACTAGGATCACTATTACGACTATGGTTATTAAGAGGGGACGATTTACTCCTCTCATGGTATCACCTCGAAAACGACCCATTTAAATACCTATTTTCAGTACATTCCCATTAATATATATTGAAATATATGGTAATTAATAATATATTATACCATTGTAATTGTATGTTCAATGCGAGATCATTGGGATAACTCAATGCGATACGCTTAATAAATCGACAGCAATGCCAAGCCATTATGGCAGCGGACAAACACATGAACCTGGCCTTAATAGTGAGCGTGATAGCAGCGGCGTTGATAGAAGTGGCGCTGGGATTTATCTACTTCGTGGGAATATATGGAATATTCGATTGGCCATATATATCCATCTTGGTGGTGCTGTTATTGCTGGGCTTTCCGGCCTATTATGGCTATTCCAAGTCAACCAGGCACGCGGTGAGCTTCATTAGATATGCCACTCCCTTAGCATTGATTTTGGCAGTGATAGGATTGGTTTGGGGCCACATGCATGAGTTCTTGGGCGTAGTTTCGCTTTTTCTGGCTTACATAATAGAGGAGGTCACGGGAGTATTGTTGAGAATGGATTTCAGGGAGTTTAGCAAGCCTTGGACGGACGTATTTGTGGTGGGCATGAGCATATTCGTGATTTCCATACTATCCGTGCTCATATCTCCCAAGCTAGTCGTGATACCGATGATAGGGGACGCCATAAAGGGATTGGGAATGTATATGATATACTCTGCGGCAAATGCCCACAGCTGATTCCTTAATTGATGGCGGCCATTTCAGGCTAGGGATTAATATGTATTTTTCTAAGGGACTATTATACTACATAATTGATTGAAAAGCAGTTTAGGGCCGCATTGTTCCATCATTGATAAGGCTTTAGGCGTCGATTTGGAACGCAATGCTTTAAAAGGGTTATGGGTAGGAGAGAGTGGACAGCATATGGCGTCTCCACAAGAAGCTACGATACTGGTAGGAAAGAAACCAACCACGAACTACGTAATAGCAACGGTGATGCAGTTCAACCAAGGCAGCAAGAGGGTTACCTTGAAGGCAAGGGGCGGAGCTATAGCTAGGGCAGTGTCCGCCGCCATAATGGTAAGGGATAGGTTCCTTCAAGGCCAAGTCGATATAAAGGAGACAAGGATATCCAGCGATAGAGTTCAGGGGCAAGGCGGCAAGGACAGGAACGTCGCTGCAATAGAGATAGTTCTCGAGAAGAAGCAGTAAGGATTAAAATAAATAGGATAGGCCCAACTTTGAATTGTTTTGTTGCGCCCCGGTTTCTGGGCTAGATGATTCCTCCTTAATAGGAAACTAGGAGAAGCGGCAGTTCACTTCGACATCACTTCCGCGCCAGATGATGTGATGAGGATCATATCCTCTATTCTGACCCCCACTCTATCCCGTATGTAGACGCCGGGCTCTATGGTTATCACTTGGTTCTCGTGGAGCACATCATCACTGCTTTGACTTACGAATGGTTTCTCGTGAACTTCTACCCCCACTCCGTGGCCTAAGCTATGCATGAAGTACTTGGAGAATCCATACTCTTCCAGCACTTTCCTTGCCACGGCATCCACATCCCTAGCCTTTACCCCCGGCTTCACGGCCTTTATGGCTTGATCGTGGGCATCCTTAACGGCACGATATACATCCATTGCGAATTTATCGCTCTCCTCCAATAGCATGGTTCTGGTGATATCGGCGCAATATAGCCTATACCTGGCACCTATATCTATCACCACTGCCTCAGTCTTGTCTATTATCTTATCGCTGTAGGTGTGATGAGGCTTCGCTCCGTTTCTTCCCGATCCTATTATGGGCTCGAATGCGACTCCATCGCTTCCTTTTTCTATCATGTGCCTATAAATAGATGCTGCTACGTCCCGCTCCCTCCTGCCGTGCAATCCCTCCTCCAGCGCATTGCTGAGGGACTCCAGGGTTATCTTGGCGGCCTTCCTCATGAGATCCAACTCCTGTTGTGTTTTGACGCTCCTAATATCCAGGACCCTTTCGCGGACATCTATTATAGCTGCATTAGGCGCCTTGCTTCTCACCTCGCTTATCAACCAATTCCTTGCATCATCTACCTCTATTACCTTATTTCCTCCCCCTATCAACATATCCATCAATTCCTCCCTATCTATCATTTTTATATCATCGGGAGCGCTTATTTTATATGAGGCGTAGCCCAGCACAGTTACATCGCTTCCCAATATCTCCCTTGCCCTGTAGTAGTCGAGCACCGGCGCTATGACGGTGATGGAGTCCCTGGTAACTATTGCGGCGAATGCATCCTCATAGCCCAGCAGATAACCCATGTCATGAGGATCAGTTAATACTAATTCATCAGCCCCCTCTTCGTCTATTAATTTAAGCATGGAGTCCAATTTTTGCTTAATCATGCGCTGAGCGTGAGTGGTTTATTTTAATCTTTTCTTGCATTCCCGTCTAAGAAGCCCTTCCGGGGGTCAGTGTGGGGTCAATGTTTTTCTATTACTTTTCGCGTTTTCCATCTATGAAATCATCAACCCATGCCTTAGCCACGTCGGGTGGGGCATGTATTGGCGGGTTCTTGAATGCCCATGCAGCAACGCTATACAAGGGACCGCCTACCTCCCTATCAAGGGCAAGCTTGGTTAGCCTCAATACATCCACCGTTATGCCGGCGTTGTTCCACGGATCATGCACTTCCAGCATTACCTCCATTCTGACCGGCACTCCCGCAAGGCCTTGCGCCTCTATTAAGGTATGGGCTATTTTCCTGCTCTTCAGGAACGGTATGTACGCAACCGGCGATATATACGCATCGAATTGCTGATCCTCTGCCATCCTCTTTACAGCCTCCGTCTTGGTCTTTTCCTTCTGGCCCTTTCTATACGATAGATTCAGGAAATCGGGCGTCCCCCCCACGTTTATTTGATAGGTATCCACTATCTTAACGCCCCTGATCTCCAGTAGGTGCACCAGGGTCTTGTGCAAGACCGTCGCCCCTATTTGGTTCTGTATGTCATCGCCCAGCAATGGCAGGCCTGCTTCCTTGAATTTTTCCTGCCACTCCCTCGATACGGCTATTTGGGATGGCATTGCGTTTATGTAGGCCGCTCCAGCCTTGAGAGCCGCCTCTGCGTATGCCTCGCTTGCCTTTTGGGATCCCGTGGGCAAGTAGCTAATCAATATCTGGGCGTCGCTTGTCTTCAATTCCTCGACAACATCATCTAAGCCCCCCTCCACTGTGGGCACCACGCTGTTCCTGAGTTCAGGCGTTATGCCATCCAACAGCGGGCCGGCCTTGACGGATACGCCTACCTTTCCCACATCGATTACCCTATATGCGTTATTAGGAGGGGCAAATATGGCCTCTCCCAGGTCCTTTCCTACCTTTCTGGCATCAACGTCGAATGCAGCCACGAATTTTATGTCTTGGATCTTGTAGCCATTTATGGACTTATAGGCCACGCCCGTCGGCTCCTCCTCTCTTTGAGAGTAGTAAGTAACGCCTTGAACCAACGCGGATGCGCAGTTGCCCACGCCCGCTATGGCTACCTTTATATTGGATTTCATGGATTCCCAATATATTAACGGCTGTTAATAAATTTTGCTATTAATGGCCGTTAATATCGAACCCAAACCTAAAAACCCGGGCGTAGCATCCGTGGGGATGGGCATATTCGTCACAATAGAAGGCATAGATGGAAGCGGTAAGTCAACAATAGTCTCCTCGACGACCTCCAAGCTGAGGGAAATGGGCTTCTCCACATACGCCACAAAGGAGCCCTCCAACAGCGAGGTGGGGAGACTGATACGATCATGGGCTCTCAAGAAGGAGACGCGGATGCCTCACCCATCCATTTACGCGCTGCTCTTCGCCGCGGATAGAACGATGCATTACATGACCGAGGTATCCCCGGCCCTGGCCGTCAACGACGTAGTCATCAGCGAGAGATACATGGAGTCCACAATAGCCTATCAAGGCGCCCTTGGCCTGTCCATGGATTGGTTAATAAATTTGCATAAATACATCCCTCGATCGGATATTGTGATAATACTTGACTTAGATGTTGATGAAGCAATGCGGAGGTTGGAGAGGAGGGGAGACTTGGAAGTATTCGAGAGAAAGGCCGTGCTGGAGAAGGTGAGGAACATATTCCTGGAGAGGGCTCGTGAGAATGGATATGAGGTGGTGGATGCATCCAAGAGACCGGAGGAAGTTACCTTGGACGTGGTGAGCATCATATCCAAGGCCCTTTATGACCGCGGCGGCCCACGTAGGTCAAAGCCATGATCAAGGCAGCGGCGGATCCCGCCGCCAAGCCCGCGGCCACTTCCGCTCCAATCCTTGTTACCCCGCCGCCTCGGGAGACCTGTGGAGCTGTTAAGTTGGTGGAATTGATTAAGGAGAGCAATGCATTTTCATCAACCACTGCCGGGAGATTTATTATGAATGATTGAGTCACCACCACGTCTAATGAGTATGGAGTTGTGGTATTGATCACTAGATAGCTCTCCAGCTCCCTTTGAAGCCCGGTCAGGCTCTCCAATTCATACTCGTACCTAGCCATGGATAACGAGGCGTTAGCTCTTTCGCTTCCTATGGATTCATTTATGGCCAGCTTTAGATTAAGTAGGGTCTCGCTAACGTTGAAGTACATCCTGAGTGCCTCCAGGGAAGCATTGCTTAACTCCTCCGCGCTCCTCATCAATGCAGCGGAATCCGCGGTTGAATTTCCGTACACGGGCGTTGCCAGCCCCACGGCATTTGTAGCGTTGACTAACGCGCCGTGAAGCGATGCCAGCGATGAATTTAATGCCCTTTGAGTTGCACCGAGGGCCTTGTATAGTATGAAGAGGGAGGAATTCGCGCTGGAGAGGGAGTCGCTTATGTTGGTTAAAGTCGATGTGAGCTGCGCCCCACGTTGGCTCAATTGATTGCCCACGCCGGTCAGCTCCGCCTCCATCGTGCTCAGCTCGGCGTTGGTTATGGCTATGTTCTGCCTAACTCCTCCCAGCTCCGTTAGCAATAGGCCCAGCGTGGTGGATATGGAGGTCTTGGCCGCCGAGATCGCTGCCAGCATGGCTAATCGTTGAGTTGAGTTTATATTGCTCTCGTTTATCAATGTCTCCAAGTAATCCAGCTCCGACGTTATGTTGAGGTATGTGGAGTACAGCGCATTGTATTGCGTGTTCACGGTAGCCGATAATTGCTTTAGCGAGAATTGAGCATTGGCCAGGGTGGAGTTGGCTGAGTTCACTACCCCGTATGCGTATATTATATCGGACGTGCCCTCCCTCTGAAGCGTGTTTATCTCCCGTATTATATTGCTCACATTACTCATCACGTGCAACACTGCCTCCCTGAGCTGGGGCACGGTATAATTCAATTGGTAAAGGGCGGAATACTCAAGCTGAACTGCCCCCTTGAGCTCCTCAGCCTGCAGTTGGATCAACCGCTCTATCGCAGTGGTTTCATTCACTTGCACAGCGGAGAATCTGAAGATGTTGGCTGTGTAGTTAAGCATTGTAGATAGATCGTAGAGCTCCGTCAGCAGCTTCGTGGAGTTACTCAATAAGTCATTATACTTTCCATAACTGCTTAATTGAGCAATTGTGGAGTTAAGTTTGGCTATGGCTTGGGATAGGTACTCCGAGTAAAGCCCGGTGTCCAAGGTGGATACTATCACCACGGGCTGAAGCCTTATGCTCCTCCACGGCCCTAAATTAGTTACTCTATAATCCACGGTTAGATTATAATTGCCGGATGATTGCCAGTAAACCAAGCTTGTGGAGCCAAGCGTTGCGAACCCGCTTGGGATTTGAGTGTATGAGTAGGCCACGCCGTCCTGCTTAACCAAATAGATGCTGTTAGTGGGAGGGACGGGTGCCTTATTCATCAATCCCAGATACAATTGAATCAGGGTACCATTGCCCCCATTTATTATCGAGGAATCGTATGATGTGGAGTTCACCAGCAGCGCTTGATTCAAGTTAGCTATGTTTATGGAGTAGAGCGGATTGGTGAACTGGACTTGAACGCTTGCCTCCCCATACGCTGGCACGGTTATGTTCCAATATATTACGTCGCCGCTTGCAGTGGAATTACCGCTGGAGTACGTTATCGTGGAATACGGAGGCAGTTTGAAGCCTATTATCAATTGCTGGGGATAGCTGGAATTGCTGACGGCCTGCGCCGTGTATATTATGGATGCGCTGGCTCCCTGACCGGGGGAGTAAGTGACTTGGTAATTAACCGTGTACGTTATTGAAAAGCCCGCGTGCAGCACCAGCGCTGCGCTAATCGCCGCCAACAATGCCGGAAATAACGCTGAGCTCGGCCTCGATCCTATCCGCCTCATTGGATGCGCCGATTCTCTTGTTAACTAATAAATCTATGTCCAAGCACCTCTTATACACGGCAGCCGCCCTCCTAACATCCACGGCATCCACCCGCACCTCCGCGGAACCCCCCTCGCTCAACCTTCCGTTTCTCAGCGTTATTATTCGCTTGCCTATCCGCGCCACGTCCGGGTTGTGGGTGGCTATTATGAATGTCTTCCCCAAGGCATTTATGGCTTGTATAATCGATAAAAGCTGGGCCGCGCTGACAGCATCTATCGCGCCCGTTGGCTCATCCATTATTATGAAGGAGGGATCCATGCTCACAGCCCGCGCGACGGCGACCCTCTGCTGCTGGCCGCCCGATAGTTGGGTGGGCTTGCTTCCGGCCCTATCCCCCACCCCCACGAGCTCCAGCAACAGCCTTGCCTTGGCCTCCGCCTCCTCCTTGGAGTAAAGTCCGCTCATCAACATGGGCAGTTCCACGTTCTCCAGCGCAGTTAAGTTCTGGAGTAGATTGTATTGTTGAAAGACGAATCCAACCCTCCTCAACCTAAACCTGGTCAAACCCTCCTCATTCATATCCGTGACATCCAATCCCTCTATTATTACCTTACCAGCAGTGGGCTTATCCAGGGTTCCCATTATGTTGAGGAGAGTGGTCTTCCCACTACCACTCGGTCCCATTACCACCACTACCTCCCCCCTCTCCACGCTGAGGTTAACCCCGATCAATGCATCCACGTATACGGACTCCGATAGGCGGTATCGCTTGCTTACGCTCACCAGTTCTATGACGGCCACGCGCGAACCCCACTATCCAATCAATAAAAACCTTGCACCGTTTATCCCAGCACTCCCATTTCGCTCATTTACGTATCCACGATAGAGCGCGGGGGCTCGCTCCTCAACCCCTCGCCCGGTTTATGGTGGGCGGGCCACGGG
>DAHE01000015.1 GCA_002508315.1 Thermocladium sp. UBA166 | reverse complement strand
GAAATTGAATATATTATGAAATAAAATTCACTATTTGCCGCACCAGAAATTGATTAATGCTATAACCTCCTCAATGCACGGCTTTACTTTATGTTCTCAACGTTCACGTAGCTGGCGTTCATGATTATGGCCCCCACGCGCTCCACTGCGCTCACCAATTCCCTCAGCTTTTCCTTACCCCCCCCCCCCNNCACTGGGTATATTATCAATGCCCTGCCCATTGCTTCCCCCGGGTTGGCGTATGCGTACACTAGGTTAGGGACGGATCCAACTATCGAGGACGCTGTTTGAAGCACGGAAGCCAGCGCCCCAACCTCGCGCTTCAATGATAGGTCCAGCACGTAGATCCCGTTTGGGCTGGTCAGCGCCAGCCTAACGACGTTGGGAAAGACGCGCTCCATGTTTTCCAGCGACCTTACTAAGTCAACGCCAACGCTCATAACTACCCAACTGCCTACTGTAATATATCTATTACACTTAAGATGAAGATAATAGATATACGCTCACAATAGTTGATTTAATTATTTGTCCGCATCCATGTGGGATACCATTCTCCTCACCGCTTGCATTGCCTACCTCCCTACTGTGCGGTAGAGAATGCGTAGGCTCCTGAGCTGGGGCCCGCCGATGTTGGCCAGCACGACCTTGAGGCGGGCCGGGAATGANNCCAGCATTTATGTGAGCATGCCATTCTCCTCACTGCTTGCATTGCCTATCTCCCTAGAATGATGAGCGTGCCTCGCCACTTGGAGCGGTCACACCGGCCAGCAGGCATAGCGCTGATTATCTGCCCGCACTATCCACTAGAATTGCTGGTTACGTAATGCATGGAGCCTCGCCCCGCGGCGTGGGTGAGTAGTTCCATGAATTTCCTCGGAGGGGGAGTGCAACGATTTTTAATGGGGCCCGCGATCTATCCGGCGTGGACGCCTTGATAGTGGTGGTGGAGGATCGGGACGTGGGGAGCATATCCATGCTGTTAAGCGATGAGACGGGGCTGCCCATAACCAGGAGGCCTGGGGCGGGGGTGATACCTGTGACGAGCGCGAGGGAGGGAGAGGCCGTTATCAAGTGGCTGGAGGACGGGGGGTCTGGGAGGGCCATAGCCGTTATGGGCAGGAGCGCTTGGGAGGAGCTGAGGGGGAGGGTCCCTCCAATGGACTTGGCGCGGCTCCTCATGAGGGTTGGGTTCAGGGAGTTGAGGGGCGGAAGGCAATGAAGTCCCCCTTACCCCTCATGGCCGTGCACATTGGACTGCTCACCGCTTGGCTCCCGGCACCTGCGTTGCTCGCATTCGTTGTAATTATTGGACTTTTTACGAGACCAAAAGCCTTATATTGTAAACAAGCCTCTGGCAGTTTATGGAATCATTGATTTACAAAACCGCGATTATGGGATTGGCGTTTTTCTCAATACTGGTCCTCCTCATTCTGGCGGGCGCTCCGGTTGCCCAAAGCAATGCCGGCCAGGTAGTATCCAGCGTAGGGGTGGAAGCAAACCCATTCGTGATAGTCTATGATCAATCAAATGGCCTAATATACGTGGCTAACTACGGCGTCGGCACCATTTCCGCCATAAATCCATCCATTAATGCCGTGATAGCCAACATAACCGTGGGGAAATGGCCCGGCATAATCCTCTACGATCCATCCAATGGGTATTTATACGTGACTAACGGCTCCACGATCGGTCTCGGCCCTCACACTGTCTCCGTTATAGACACGTCCACAGATTCGGTGGTGGCGCACGTGAGTGTTGGGCTGTACCCGCTCGCCATAGCCTACGACCCCTTGAATGGGTACATATACGTCGCTGATTACGGCTCTCATACCGTATCCGTGATAGATCCCTTAAACAATTCCGTCATATCGAGCATCCCGGTGGGGAAGTGGCCCATGGATATAACCTACGATCCCTTAAACGGCTATATGTACGTCGCTGATTACGGCTCCGCCGCCGTATCCGTGATAGGCTCATCGACCAACGCCGTGATAGCCAACGTGACTGTGGGGGCTTATCCAGGCAATATCCTCTACGACCCATCGAATGGTCTAATATACGTCGCCAACGCCGGCTCTGGCTCGATCTCCGTGATAAATTCCTCCACGAATGCAGTAATAGCGAGCATCGCGGACAGCATGAAACCAGTTCATATTTTCTACGACCCATCGAACGGCCACTTATACGTCATCAACCACAACTCCAGCATAATATCCGTCATAGATCCAAGCACGGACTCAATAATGGCAGGAATAGCCGTGGGAAGGGATCCAGTGGACGTAATCTATGATCCATCCAATGGATATTTATACGTGACCGACTACGGCTCAAACATGGTATCCGTGATAGATCCATCAATTAACGCCGTAATAGCCAATATAACGGTTGGAGCGAATCCAGGCGATCTCGTTTACGACCCCTTGAATGGGTACATATACGTCGCTGATTACGGTTCAAGCACGGTATCCGTGATAGCCACCCAGAGCAACGCGGCGAAGCCCCCCATCACCTCCACGACTACCTCCCCCACCTCCACGACGCCCATCCCCACCACGGCACCGATCAGCAAGGCCCAGTCACCCACCTCGTCGCCGGCCTCAACGGAGACGATCGAGTTCGCTCCACTTAGCATCGCCTTAATAGCAGTCATTGCAGTGATCATCGTGATACTAATCGCAATCATAATAATCATTATAATGCTGCGGAAGTGACCGTTTGCCCCCGCCTTCACCTCAATGGCTTCATTAGTTCATTTGAGCACTGGGACTTAGCCCGCGCCCCATCCACTGAGCGATTCACGGCCCACGGGCCCCTTCCTCCTTTTCCAAGGTTTGTTAAGCAATGCCCTCCCACGAGCACTCCTCGACTCGACTGGCCATGGGCGATGCGCATTGAAGCGGTGGAGCCACGCCGACTCGCACCTGCTCGATGATTGGCAATGCCTCCCGCGGGGGATCCGGTTAGGGGGCGTTGATCACCCTGGGCCCCCCGTCATATATCGAGGATACTATGAGGGAGCCGCCGAAGCCTCGAGCCACCCTCAACANNATCGCCCAACGCGTCCCCTCTCGCTATTGCATGTATTGCCTTCCCAATCATGTTCTGGGAAGCGCCTAAGGCGCCGGCCTTCACCAATTCATCAGCCATCCTAAGGAGGCCCGGGTCCCCTATCCCCGACTCCTCCGCGAACACCCTTGCCTCTCTAAGCAGGGACTTCACTGTGGGGTTGGCCCTAACCCTCTCCACCNNCCCTCCTCCCCGCCTCATTGACCCGGGCGAGGGCTTCCTGGGATGATAGTACCGTGGACTTCTCTATCCCGCCGAAGTGGACGGAGACCACGACCAAGTCCTCGCTGAACGGTATCTTATCTATGGAGCCGAACCACGGCGCCCCTGGCTCTATCACCACCCCAATGCCCCCCGCCAGCACCCCCTCCGCCGTGCCGAGCCCAGTGCCGCTAACCACGTCAGCCTCATGTGCTACCCTGACGGCGCTCACGAGCGAGAGGGGGCGATTCAAGGCCAGAGAGAGTGCCAGGGCGGCGCCGAGGGCGCCAGACGCGCTAGTCCCGAAGCCGGAGCCTATCGGCACGCCGATCTCGTGCTCCACCTCGACTCCCCCCGCGTACCCAAGCGCATTAGCCGCTATCCTCACGGCATTCACCGTGGTTCTGGCCTCCTCCAGCCTCCCATTTATGGAGACCCTCACCCCCGCTCCCTCCACCAGTCGAACCCTCGTCCTTACTCCAGCGTTCATGGCGAAGCCAGCCCCCCGCGCGCCTATTCTCAACGGGTCCTTTATGGGATTGCCCCCCTCGTCCTTAAGGCACGCCTCGAATATGCTCGACACGACTGCCGGAGTGAACACCTCCGCCGACACGCTGGTCCCGGTTGTTCGTTTTTTAAGGCATTGCGTCTCAAGCCAAAGATACAGGCAGCTCGGTGAAATCACCGCAAGGCTTTAAATTCAATTACGCCCTCCCCCTTCCGTGTATGGATTAGATAGGAGGCAGTGGGTGCAGGTGCTCGCTGCTTGGTCTGGGTGGTTACTTGACGGTTACACTACCATAGCGTACGCGTTGGTTGGGGTTACCATAAGTTCGGTGTTCCTCCCCTCCAGCCTGGGGCGGCTGGGTCTGGTGGTGACGTTCGCCGGCTTCGCTGTGGAGGCACTGGCCAGGCCCGTGGGCTCCCTAATCTTCGGGAATTACCTGGGAGACAGGATCGGCCGTAGGAACATGCTGGCGATCACGGTGCTAGGCTTCTCCCTCTTCGGCGGCGCCAAGGGGCTTCTGCCCACTTACCGCGAGGTCGGCCTGCTGGCCCCCGCGCTCCTCTACGCCTTCCTATTCATAGAGGGGATGTTTGCTGGGGCTGAGTACGGCGGGGGAACGACGCTGGCCATGGAGAGCGTGCCTCCAGAGAGGAGAGGCTTCATAGGCTCCTTCATACAAAGCGGGTTCGGCGTGGGTTACTTCCTAATGGCGGCGGTGTTCACGGTGCTCAGCAAGTCATTCGGCCCGGGGTTTCAAGTGTATGGGTGGAGAGCGCTGTTCCTGACGCTGTTCATACCGGGAGCCCTGGCCTTCCTGGTCAGGAGAGCAGCCTACGAGAGCCCCGCATTCGAGGAGCTGCTTAGGAGTCGGGCGGTGGAGAAGACCCCCCTCCTCTCAATGATTCGCGAGTCCGCGGGGACCGTGGCGACGGGCCTCCTAATAACCACTGGCCTCCTATTCGTCAACACGGCCACGCTTAGCTTCTACCCCGCGTTTATGGAGCTCAGCAAGTACCCCAATGACTTGGTGGGGACCTACGTAGCCATCATTAACCTGGCCTCCCTGGTGGGGGTGTGGATCGGCGGCGCCTTGTCAAACGCCGTGGGCGGCAGGCGGAGGAGCATGCTCGTCTACGGGGCCGCGTTCACCGTGGCCGCGGGGCCATTGCTTTACTTGGCCAGCGAGGGGGCCGTGCAGGCATTAGCAGCCTTCAGCGCACAGGCATTCCTGGAGGCGGCCATATTCTCCGTGCTTCCCTCCTTCCTAGCCGAGAGCTTCAGCGAGCGGTACAGGGCTACGGCGGTTGGCTTCACCTATAACGGGGGAGCCATAGTGGGGAGCACCGCCGTGTCCATTATACTCTCGCTGAGCGGCTCCATGGGCCTCCTCCCAGCCTGGGCTGCCTCAATATACGCCTCATCAATTGCAATGTTGATAGGCGTGGCGCTGTCCAGGGAGACCTGGACACCCAATAAGGGTTTAGAATATAATTAAACATTAATAAATTGAGTATTATATTAATTGTGAATTTGAGGGGCAAGCGGTCTCCACTTCCCCTCCTAAAGGGGCTTGGCTTGCTGCTCATTGTGTTAGGGAGCGTTGGCCGCTTCCTGCTTGGCCAGCTCTATCACAACCTTCTTCCCATCTATATCCCATTCCTGCGACAAACCGACCCCGCTCGGCTGATCCACGGACACCTCCGCACGCGTCTCGCCCTCTATGTACTCCCTCATCTTGGTTATGGCAGCCAGCAGTTCCTCATCCTTCGTGCTTATCCTGACCCTGGCCCTCTCCTCCATCTGTAGATTCAACTTGCTCCGCATCACCTGTATCCTGCGTATCAACTCCCGCGCTAGCGCCTCGTGCAGCAGCGATTCATCTATGCGCGTGCTTAGGCATATCTTTAACCCACCCGCCTCGGCCGACTCGTAGCCCTCCCCGCACGCCTCCTCGGAGAACCTCACTGTCTTCACGTTGGCCAGGAACGCCAGCACCTCCTCGTGCTGCTTCAAAGCACCCGAGCCGCTGCCCGAGATGACTAACTCCCTGAGCGGCCACCTCAGCTTCACTCCCGCCTTGTTCCTAATGTTGGCCACTTGGGACGCTATCTCGAACACCAAGTCGAACGCAGCCTCCAAGTCGCCGTTTATTGCCGCCTCATCTGGTTCCGGCAGCATCATTAAGTGAACGCTCTCGGGTCCCCCCTCCATGCCCCTCAGGAAGGCTTGGTAGAGGTACTCTGCCGTGAAGGGGACGAACATTGCGCCAACCACTATCGCCGCCCTGAGGGCGTGGTAGAGGGCCGTGTAGGCGGCCAGCTTATCCTCGTTCTCCCCCTCCATCCACGCCCTCCTCCTCATGAGCCTTATGTATCTATGGCTGATGTCCTCCACGACGAAATCCATCCACTCCCTCGCGGCGTGGTGCAGCTCCATCCTCTCCACGCCCTCCCTCACCGATTTAATCATCCTATTAGTTGCGGAGAGCAGCCAAAGATCCTCAGGCCTCGCTGAGCGGGGGTTCCTCACCGCCTTAGCCGGGGTGAAGCCGTCCAGCTCCATGTAGGTCTTGGCGAATTTAACGGAGTTCCACAGAACCCCCAACGCGTTTAGGGTTAGCTTCACCTCGTCCGGGTTAAACGCCAACGCGTCCCCGGGAGCGGCCTTGGTAAGCAGGTAAAGCCTCAATGCATCGGCGCCGTACTTATCCAGCATGTCGCTCACCCAAACCACGTTTCCCTTGCTCTTGCTCATCTTGTGGCCGTACTTATCCAGTATATGCCCCTGGATCAGCATCGACTTGTAGGGCGCCCTGCCCATCCACAGGACGGATGTGGCGAGGAGGGAGTAGAACCACCCCCTGGTCTGGTCCACCGCCTCCGTTACCCAATCGAATGGGTAGAGCTCCCTCCACTCTGGGTTCCGCAACCCATCGGGCCCCGCTATCCAGGCGACCCCGCTGTCCAGCCACACATCCATTACGAAGGGCTCCCTCACCCACTCCCCGCACTCAGTCTCTATCCTCACCATGTCGATCCAGGGCCTGTGAACCAGCTTCTCGGGGGGCACGTCGGGCAGCTGCTTAGCGACGCTCCTCAGCTCCTCAAGGGACCCAATAGCCATTAACTTGCTTGGATCGCCCTTGCACCGCCATATGGGGAGGGGAGTGCCCCACACCCTTGATCTGGATATCGTCCAGTCCCTTATGTTAGCTATCCAATCATCGAACCTATTCCTCAGAGACTCCGGGTACACGGCCACCTTGCCCAGTTCCCTCGACATGGCGTCCCTCAGCGATGATATGCCGAGGAACCACTGCCTGTCCGCCCTGTAGATCAATGGGGTGCCGCACCTCCAGCAGTGGGGGTATTGGTGGGACACCTCGTCCCTATGCAGCAGCAAGCCCCTTGCCTTGAGGTCCTTGATCACTAGGGAATTGACGTCAAGGAAGTACCTTCCCCTGAACGGGCCGGAGCTGAACACGCCGTTTATCTCGACGGTGTTGGTGACCGGCACTCCATGCTTCCTCGCGGCCTCGAAGTCCTCCGGGCCGTGGGCTGGGGCTATGTGGACAAGGCCGGACCCGTCCTCCAGCGTCACGAAGTCCGCCGTTATTACCCTGCGCGCTTTCCCGTCGTACACGTGCTCGTATTGAAGCCCCTCCAACTCCCTCCCGCCGACGGTCCTCAACACCCTGTAACTCCCCACGCCGAACTTGTGCATCAGCTGCTCCACTAGATTCTCGGCCACCACCAGCACCTCCTTCCCCGCATCCACGTAGGCATACTTGAATGATGGATTCACGGCCACGGCCTCATTATCTATCAATGTCCACGGCGTGGTGGTCCATATCACCAAGTACGTGTTCTCCTCGCCCACTACCTTGAACTTAACGAATATGGCGGGGTCCCTCCTCTCCTTATACCCCTGATCCACCTCGGCATCGCTCAGCGCGGTCTCGCACCTGGGGCAGAACGGCAGTACCCTGTAATCCTCGAAGAGAAGCCCCTTCTCCCATGCCATCTTCACGAGGGACCACACGTGCTCTATGTAATGCGGCCTCCGCGTCTCGTAGGCATTCTCAGTGTCCAGCCAAATGCCGAGCCTATCCGTGCCTATCTCCACCCACCGGCTCAAGTAGTAATCCACCAACTCATTGCACTTATCTGAGAACTTATCCAGCCCGACCTGCTCTATCTCCTTCTTGCTAGATACCCCGAGCGCCTTCTCCGCCTCCAACTCAACGGGCAGTCCCTGCTCGTCCCACCCCCCCTGGGCCCACAGGGAGTACCCAGTCATGTGCTTGAAGCGGAGCACGACGTCCTTATACGTCCGCCCCCTCGCGTGCCCGACGTGGGGAAAACCATTAACTGTGGGCGGCCCCTCGAGGAAAGCGAACCTCCCCCTGGGGCCGGCGGCGTCGAGCCACTTTCGCTTCACCTTATTGGCTCTCCAGTGCTCAAGTACCTTGCTCTCTATTGATTTTGAGTTGAATGACCCATCCAGTCCAAAATCAATAACGGACACCGTCTCTGAGCCCGTGAAATGAACTTAAAAATATTGCCCACCCCCTCCCCTCCCTTCTTCCCTTCCGCCCCCAACTAAGGCCTACGCCTCCAACTGTTTGTACAGGTACGCCTTCTGGGGGTTAGTTAATTGAAGCAGCGCGTTTATCAAGTCGCTGCTCACCTCGTTTGCGTTCTTTATTAGGAGCGTTCTCACGTAATCGAGGAGCCGCGAGTCTATCCTCACCACAGTATCGACCGTGTCCAGTATGTAGGGATAGCCTGTGTCCGTGGTCTGCCCGGCAAGGAACCCTATCACCCTATCCACGCCGAGCCCCCCGAAGTCGAGCACCTCCACCTTAGTGGCTATTGATGAGTTGAGCGCCTTGTAAAACGCGACCACCACGTCCTTGAGCGCGCCCAGCTCTGAGTTGAACACGGCCTCCAGGTTACTCCTGCCCTCCTCCGCCCTCCTCCTCTTGACGTGATCCTCATCCTCCCAGCACTTCACGTAGTTCACGTCGACCCACTTGGGCAGTATTTCTCCAAAGGTGCCGAGTTCCAGGTACTCCCCCCTCTCCAGCATCATGCTCATGAGCAGCTTATCATTGACGGGGAGGCACTTATCCATCACGGCGGACACGTACCTGGACCTAACCCTCTTCACCACCCCCACCAGCGTGGTGCCCGTGGCCTCCGCCTCCCTGAGGAGCCGCTTCATCGTCTTCTCCACTAGGCTCCTCTCGCTTCTCCTGCTGGGCAGGTTGTAGGGAAGCGGGTGCAGCGCTATGTCGCCGTCCAGCACTATTAAATCCACCTTCCTGCTCCCCCTCCTCTTCTCACCCAGCAGCTTTACGGCTAGCTCGCGCTCCTTGATCGATGAATAGATCGACACGTTCCTGTCCACCTCGTTTGTGTCCTCGAAGAAGACCGTGCCCGTCACGAACTTATCCGTCTCGCCTCCCCCGTTCCCCACGTAGCCGTACGCGACTACCGTGAGCACCCCGCCCACCAGCTCGAGGGCTGGATCCGCGTAGCTGGAGTCTATGGCGTACGCCCTCAACTCGCTTGCCTCGCCTATCCTCCTGGCCCTGCTTCCCAGGACTGCCTTGACCTCCTCCACAATCTTCGATGATTCGGCCTTATTCAATTTCTTCACGATTTCCTTAACGTCGGCCACTATGGATAGGAGGAGCGGGGGGTCGATCCAGAAATCAATGGAGTAATCCTCGCCCACCTTCACCTCACCTCCCTGACCTTGAGCAGGAGGGGCTTTCTCAGGGGATTCATTAGGCCAGCAACGAAGAACTCCCTAGTCCCCAGCTGGGACAGGGTGCCCTCGCTTATGTCCGCTATGTCGAGGTACGCGCCTATCTCCTTCAGATCCGCCTGGGCGGAGAGGCGGGAGAAGAAGACCGTGCCCAGATTAGCCCTAACGCTGGACTTTATGTCCCTCGCTATTCTCTGGCTTGCCAGAAGGAGCGAGAGGCCCCACTTTCTCCCCTCCCTCACCGTGGTCTCTATGGGGTCCTTGCAGATCGTCCACTCATCCTCCGGAACGTAGTTCTGCGCCTCGTCTATAACGAAGACCAGGTTGGCCGGTATCTCCATGGCCCCCCTCTTAACCATGTCCCAAGCCGCCTCTATGACGTCTGCCATTATGGCCTGCTTCACGGTGAGGTCCGTGTCCGCGCTCAAGTCTATCGCAGTCAACCCATCGCTGATGGCCCTCCTCACCACTTCGCCTGGCTCCAGGTTCCTCCTGTTCAACTCGTCGAAGAACAAATCATCGACGAAGTACTCTATGAATAGCTTCGCCTTCTCCACGGAGGAGTCCCTCGCGCCGACCTCCCGCATTTTCTCCACTAAGTGCTTAATGAAGCCCTGCTTGCTCCACTTAACCTCCCGCTTCGCCGGCTCCTCCAGCAGCGTCCCCCTCCTCCTGGGCTCCTCCGGCATGGTGTACGTTATTGTGGCGACCTCCATGTACTCCCCATAGCTCTGCCACCCCAGCCTGGCCTTGCTCGCTATTACGGAGGCTATAGTCGGCGGGCTTATCCTTATCTGCTTGGAGGATACGGCGTGATCCTTCATGTGGGGAGCGTAATCCACCCCGCTGTGGTCGAACACCACTACCCTATACCCAACCCTCCTCAACTCCCCTATTAACCCCCTTATCAACCTCGACTTGCCCACCCCCGTGGCGCCGAACACGCCCATGTGGTAATTCACGAATGAGTGATCCAGCCTGATCGACCAATTGCTGTACTTATGATCCCCCACGTGAATGCCGCCCCCGCCCCCCGCGAACTCGTTGAGGACTGTGCCGTCCCTCACCAGGAACACCTTGGATCCAGGAGTGGCCACGTGGCTGACCTCTGTTGATAGACCCCCGGCCCCTATCATTCCATACAGCCTCACAATTCCATTGGTGAAGGGCATCAGTATCGATTGATCCATTATCTCCGGCCTATCCACGAATGGATTCCTAACCCTATCCCTGACGAGGGGCTCCAGCTTCGTTATCCTCCTCACCACCCCGAAGAACAACTGCCCCTTCAGTGATGGATCCCTAACCAACGCCAACTGCTCCTCCACCGCGTTATCCTCCATCCTCCTATAGAACTGTATGGGTATGGCCAGGGAGGAGGCGCCGCTGACGGTTATCCCCACCTCCACGCAGCACCTGCCCAGCATCGACTCAACATCCATGCCATAATGCCGCTATTAATGTATATAAACATGACATATATTTTAATTGGGGCGGTGTTGATCGAAAGTATTGCCTCGAATAGGCGTGAAACATCCCCGCAATTAATTGAATCGAGGAGGCAAGGACGTGGCTGGAAGCCGCGGCGATGAGGGGCCTCCCATGAATATTCATGGCGGTCACAGAAACCATGCCATCGATTTTAGCCACCACTGGCCCCGATCTGCTCACCTGCAAAGCTTTTATAGGGGGAATAGAGACCAAGCAGATGCTCCCCATACCCCTCGTCAAGAGGTTGGAGCCCCTCGACAACATAGAGAACGTGTTGATGGAGGAATTAGCTAGGTACAGGAAATTCGACGTTCACATAGACGTGGAGTACATGGATGAGCTGAAGAAGCCCCTCAACGTGATGGTGGGCCAATTCATGGATGGCGGAGACATGAAGCTCGTGGAGGCCATGTACTTGAACGATTCCAACGAGGCCTATGATCACCCCCCGATCACTGTTCAATACGAGCAGGGATCCACCAAATTCATATCGCCCCTCTACATAATAGACATGTACGGCGGAGTGCTTGTCACTAAGCAGTACACCATCAATTTACCCAACAGGTCCGCATCCCTTGACAGCGTTAAGATACTCATAATAGGAAGGAAATTCGAGAAGCTCAAGGACAAGGTGAGGACAGCGAAGGATCAGCCAGAGCGCAAGCCACAGCAGACGTACACCATCTAACTGACCCCCTCCCCGCCCTAACGAGTANNCCCCCCGCGTCCCCCCAACAGCCAAGTAAATCAATGCTATGAGGCTAAGGACGACCCCGCTGGCCGGGTACACGGCGGCCGCGGCTGCAATCATCAAGACAATCACGGACGCGCCCCTCCCCCTCCCCGCCCACCCTGTGTACGCCCAAGCC
>DAHE01000014.1:3154-8493 GCA_002508315.1 Thermocladium sp. UBA166 | reverse complement strand
TCACGTTCTTGCTCCAGTTCTGGACAGTGGTGAACTTTATGTGAGCGCCCTCGTGGGCGTACAGCTCCACCATTCCATCATGGAAGCTCGTCTTGCTGAACCTAGGCGCGGAGCACCCCTCTATGAAGTGTATGTAGCTGTTCTTATCCGCCACCAATAGCGTGTGCTCGAACTGCCCCTCCAATGCATTGCTTATCAGGAAGAACGCCTCCAGGGGGGCCTCTATCTTGACGCCGGGCGGCACGTAGACGAACACCCCCCCGCTCCACAGGGCTCCGTGAAGCGCCGCGAATTTATGCTCTGGCGGAAATATCTTCATGAAGTACTGCCTAACCATGTCGGGGTACTTCTGCACCGCCTCCTCCATGGACATCAATATGACTCCCTTCTCGTTCAACTGCTTCTTGACGTTCAAGTAAATTATCTCGGAGTCAAGCTGGGCCCCCAAGCCGCTCAAGGCCTTGGCCTCAAGCTCAGGCAGCCCTATGGAGTCGTAGTAACCCTTTATGTCGTTGGGAAGCTGATCCCAATCGCTGGCTTGATGCGTGGACGGCTTTGCGTAGTTTATCAACTCCTCCAAGTCGATCTCGTTGACAGCGGCGACCCAGTTGGGCATCGGCAGCTTATTGAATAGCTCCAAATTCCTCACCCTGAGCTGCCTCATCCACTCGGGCTCCCCCTTAAGCTTGGATATCTCCTCCACCGCATCCTTAGTCAGCCTCCCCCTAATCGTGGCGGCCCACTCCACGGGCTTGGTGTGGGCCAGCGCGTCCTCCATTGTTTTCTCCCCGAGTATGTCGGTTATGGTTATCTTCTCCATGCCCATCACCTCCTCAGGAACGCCTCGTAGCCCATCTTCTCTATCTCCTCCACCACCTCAAGCCCGCCTTGAACNNGCTATCTTTCCTCCCCTCAACACGAGGACACGCTTGGGGGAGACGTAGTGGAGTATCCTCGCTTGATGAGTCGTGAGGAGAACCGCGGTTCCCCTCTCCGCCAGCTTGGACACGGCTTTGCCCNNACCGCCGCCACTCCATCCACGTCAAGGCCCGAGTCCGGTTCATCCAGCAGCGCCACCTTGGGTTTAGCCATCAATAATTGAAGCACCTCGCTCCTCTTGGCCTCCCCACCGCTGAAGCCGTGATTTGCTCCCCTGGATAGGTGGGACTGCGTCAACCCAACCTCGCCCACTGACTTCACGAGCTCCGCGACCACTTGAGGGGGCGGGGAGTCCGTTATTTTCCTATTCAATCTCTTATTAACCATGGCAGTTATCAAGGTGGTCAACCTGACCTCGGGCACAGGCACGGGGTTTTGGAACGCCATCATTATGCCCAAAATGCTGCGCTCCTCCGGCGGCGTCTTGGTTATGTCTATCCCATTCAACAATATGGATCCCCCCGTGATGGAGTACCTCGGATGGCCCATCAACGCCATGAACAATGTCGTCTTACCGCTTCCATTTGGCCCCATCAATGCGACGACCTCTCCGCCGCTCACGGCTATGTCTATCCCGTTCAGTATCTCCTTTCCATCCACAGACACGTGCAGATCCCTGGTTTCCAACCTAGTGCTCAAAGCAAATGCACCAACTGGTCTGCGTGACACTGATTATAAATCTTACGTTAGTGTATACGCAATTTAACCAGCACGAGGACGGCCCAGCAAGTGACGGCGGCCGGATAATTTAAATTCAAGCATGGACGAGACGCATCGAGCTGCATGGGCCCCGCATCTATTATTTTAACGCTGGTGGCGGTGCTGGGCACGTTGGCCTCCGCCGCCTCCCTGGCCCGCGAGGTGGCGTATTGGTCCAGGACGGGGGCTGGCGGCAATGGGAGGGAGCCCGACGTGACGGTGATAATACCGATGCGAGGCGTGGATCCAGGGCTTGACGATAATCTGGCCAGGATAGCCGGGCAGAGGTACGGCGGTAAGGTGAAGTACGTGGTGGCCGTGGACTCACCCAACGACCCGGCACTGCAGGTGGCTCGGAGGGCTCTCCCCAACCTTACAGTGGTGATGAGTGATCCAGGCAATGCCTCCGGCAAGGGCTCCGCGCTATCCAGCGCGTTGAGGGCGGTGGACACGGACGTCGTGGTTCTATGCGATAGCGACGTGAAGCCCCATGATGAGTGGCTGCGAAGGCTCGCGTCGCGCGTCTCCCCTACGACGGCTGTAACCACCTATAGGTGGTATATAGGCAGGAGCGCCCCTGCTCTCCTGATGGCCAACTTCAGCTCGCTGGGATTGACAGGGATGCAGACGGAGGCGAGCAGGTTCACTTGGGGCGGATCCACGGCGCTGCACATGGACTTCATAAAGAGAAGCGGAGTGATTGGCTTGCTTCCCCTCTACCTAAGCGATGATTACTTGATTACCAGGAAAATTCATGAGCTGCGCATGAAGATAGAGTTCGAGCCGAGCGCAGTGGTGTTATCCCTGGCGGAGGACGATATTAGGGCCGTCTTCAATTGGGCCGTTAGGCAGATGTGGTACGTAAAGGTGTACGGGAAGCGGGCCTTCCAGGCATCGCTGGTCTCCTATACAGTGATGGCCCTGGCCAGCCTCACATTCCTCGCCTTACCCCTGGCGGGGTGGCCCGCCCTGATCTCCCTCCTAATATTTCCAATGGGGGTAGCCAAGGAGTACGTCAGGGCAGTAAACATAGCCAGGAGAAACCCAGGCCACGCCCGCCTGATTAAGCCACTCCTCCACGCAGCGTTCTCCATCCCCAACCTCTACTTCTCAGCCATCGTGATGTACGCAACGCTGGCCACGAGGGAGATAAATTGGAGGGGCAGGAGGTACTTGGAGGAGGAGGCCCTTAAGATGCTGGAGAAGGCATCCGCCAGCCAGTCCAGGGACGGCTAGCGGGTGGTGGATTCCTGCTTACTGGGTTCCTCCCTCAATGCCCTGCGAAGCACTTTCCCAACCGCCGTCTTGGGAAGCTCGTTCCTGAACTCGACTTGACGCGGCATCTTGTAGTGGGCCACCTTATCCTTTAGGTACTCCCTTATATCGTCCTCGCTCACCCTTCCCTTGCATTCATCCTTAAGCACGACGAATGCCTTAGGTATCTCCCCAGCCGCTGGATCCGGTATCCCCACCACGGCGGCCTCCTTGACGCATGGGTTCTGGTAGAGCACCTCCTCTATCTCCCTGGGGAANNATGTCCTTCTTCCTATCCACTATGAAGAAGAATCCATCTTCATCCATGTAAGCCAAGTCCCCCGTCCTCAACCACCTATACCCACAGCACTGGAAGAACGCCAGCTCGTTGTCGGCCGGCATGTTGTGGTACCCCTTCATTACTTGTGGGCCCGAGATGACTAATTCCCCCGTCTCCCCAGGGGGGAGCAGTTGGGGCTTGTCTGGATCCGCTACGGCGGCCACGGTGTTGGGTATGGGCACTCCTATGCTCCCCACCTTGTGCTTGCCCAGTATTGGATTGACGTGCGTCACGACGGCGGTCTCCGTCATGCCGTACCCCTCCCTCAGCCTAGCCCCGGTAATCTTCTCGAACCCCTCCTCCACCTCCCTCGGGAGGGGAGCCGCGCCGGAGATGCAGGCGATCAAGGATGACATGTCGTACTTGGAGACATGCGGGCTGTTGAGGAGAGCAATGTAGAGGGTCGGCACGCCGTGGAAGAGCGTCGCCTTGTACTTCTCTATGGCCTCCATGGCCTCCTTGGGATTGAACCTAGGCATGGTTATTATGGCTCCCCCCTCGTATATCGCGTCCAGCAGCACGGTTATCATTCCGTATATGTGGAACCACGGAAGTATCCCCACCCACACTCCCCTCTCCACATTTGATTTCCTCTCCACGTTCTGGATTATTGCTGATAACTGTTGTAGATTGGCGGCTATGTTGGCATGCGTTATCTCGGCTCCCTTGGGCACTCCCGTCGTGCCCCCCGTGTACATTATTACCGCCAACTCCTCTTCAGGGTTCACTGCCGGCCGCTCCGCCAAGGGATCCGCCTTAATTAAGTCCCGGAACCTTCGCGCCTCGATCCTGGGCCTCCTATTGGCTAGGGAGTACGCTATGGCCAAGTGCTTGGGCAGGTAATCCGCTATGCTGGTCACTATTACCTCGGCATCCGTGTTTTCTATCTTGTTGTAGAATTGATCCAGCGCGACTATAACCTTAGCCCCCGAGTCGCGTATTTGGTGCTCCACCTCCCTCTGAGTGTATAGGGGATTCATGGGCGTTATAACGGCTCCCAGCTTCAACGCGCCGAAGTAAGCTATGGCGAATTGAGGCGAATTGGGGAGGAACAGCGCAATGACGTCCCCCCTCTTCACGCCAATCGATCGCAGGCCGCCGGCGAATCTATCGCTTAATTCCCCCAGCTCTCCGTAAGTCATCCTCCTTCCCATGAATATCAAGGCATCGTTGCCGGCGTCCTCCCTAGCATGCTTGTCCAGAATCTCGTAGAGCGGGAACGCCCTTATGTCTAACTCGGCCGGTATACCTTCGTCGTAGCTCCGCACCCATGGTTTACTTTTGTAAAAATCAAATGCGTCCCTCATGCGAGGGCTTATCATAATGACGTTAATAACGTTTTTCCCACGTAAGGAATATAATAGGGGACCAGCGGGGCCAGCGTGCGGGCAGCGTGATGCCCCATCGTGAGTTCCCTAGCTAGTTGTAGTACATCTATTGATGGACATTATGGGTGAGGCGGCCGCTGTTGGCGCCGGCCTAATCACCGTGCCCAATGCTGGGGTGAACAACTTGATGACATTGCAGCGATGGTAGGATGCATTTTTAGCCTTGATTGTATTCTCTAAAAATATATTCTTTGAAATGGGCGATTATGGTTAACAAGAGCACCTTAGCGTCAGTACTGGCTGGGATGGGTGGGTTCTCCGATGGTTTTGCATTGCTTCTAGGGGGTGCCGCGTTGCTTTCGCTGAGCCAGTACTTCAAGTTGACCGCCGGCGCTGAGGGGTTGATAGTTTCATCGCCTTTCTTGGATCAGCGGCGGGTTCCCTCATCTTCGGCAGGTTGACTGATGCGCTGGGCAGAAGGGCGGTGTTCGTGAATGTGCTGGCGTTCTTCGTTCTCGGTTCCCTGATGAGTGCCCTCTCCTTTTCTATTATTCAATTAATTATTGGTCGATTACTCGTGGGGATTGGAATTGGAGGGGATATACCCTCCGGCGCCAGCTTAATCGCCGAGGCATCCAACGGAGGCGATAGGGGTAGATTAATCTCGATTCAAAGCATTCTATGGGGAGCGGGGGGAGCCGTGGCCGTATTGGCGGCGTTGCCGCTGCTCGCCTTGCTGGGCAATATATCGTGGCGCGCATTGCTGGGGCTAGGCGCCG
>DAHE01000014.1:2986-3128 GCA_002508315.1 Thermocladium sp. UBA166 | reverse complement strand
GGGTTAAGAGGGCCAGCGAATACGAGGTGAGGAATCGCGGTAAGTACTCCTCAATTCTTGCATTCACCGCGGTCTCGCTCTTTGCATGGACATTCATTCTAGCCATATTCGCCAACTACGCTCCATCCATCTTGGTGAGCAC
>DAHE01000014.1:2062-2842 GCA_002508315.1 Thermocladium sp. UBA166 | reverse complement strand
GTCCCTAGCCCTCATTGCATTGTGGATCCTCGGCGGCGTCGGCTATATAGTAAACAGCATATATTCCGCGGAGCTGTTTCCAACCCTGCTTAGGGGAACGTCCAACGGCATCAGCTTCTCAATGGGAAGGCTGGGCGGTTACATCAGCACNNCTGATCCTTCCATCTATGATGGTTTCAACGGGATTAAGCGGCATTATGTTGTCCCTAGCCATCATGATTACCCCACTGGCCCTGGCCTGCCTATTCATGGCGCCCAACAGCGAGGGAAGAAGTCTGGAGGACTTGGAAAACATGTGATGCGAATCAATGAGCGCCGCCCAAGCTCCGAGCGCGTTTTGCTTCTCCTAGGTCCGACATNNGGAAATAAAAATAATAGATCCCTGGGAGACTACTAATACCCAAAAACACAATGAATAATACAAACAAAATATTATCGTGCCCGCCCAATGCGGTTATCTCGCCTAGTGATTGGCGCCGCCGCCGGGACTTGAACCCGGGACCTATGGGTTAACAGCCCATCGCTCCACCAAGCTGAGCTACGGCGGCCTCGCCGCCAATCATTTATGGGTTTTAATTTTTTGCGTTGAGCCGCGGGGTTGATCAAATATAATTCTATTCTAAATTAGGAGAATAATGACCATTCCCACGTGGCTCTCATTCAGGACCAAGAATTGATACTAGTTAAGCCCCCTCGCCGAGGAGTTGCTTCCCAGGACTTAGGGCTTGCTTGCCTAAATGCTGTTGGGAACCGCGGTCCCCCCCCCCCCCCCCCCCCCCC
>DAHE01000014.1:1605-2035 GCA_002508315.1 Thermocladium sp. UBA166 | reverse complement strand
CCTTTAGGGTGGGGAGGAGACCAGCCTGTAATTTCCCAAGGTAACTTTATAAATTGATCGAAGCCATTAATTCATGGTACGACACTTAGTCCTCAGTAACGGCAGGCTCAGCGCGTTCTTCGATGGCAAGTACTACCTCAGGGAGCTTTACTACCCATTGATGGGCAAGGAGAACCACTCCCTCCAGCAGTACTTCAGGTTGGGGNNTTTGGAGAGATGGGTTCTCGTGGGTGCATGACTTCAATCCATCCATGGCGTACCTAGGCGATACATTGGTGAGCGACGTGAGGATCAATGTGAGGGGAATCGATCTCCACATAAACGACGTCGTGGATTTCGTGGTGCCAATGCTGATCAGGCGAGTATCGATTGGGGGGAAGGGCAAGGTAAGGCTGTTCTTCACCCATGACTTCACCATAAAGGAGAACGA
>DAHE01000014.1:0-1545 GCA_002508315.1 Thermocladium sp. UBA166 | reverse complement strand
GCGGTGGGGTACAGGGGCGCGGGCTTCGAGGGGACTTGGAGGGACTGCGAGGACGGGGAGCTCAGCGGCAACAGCGTGGCGCAGGGATCCGTGGATTCAGCAATGGCTGTCGACGCGGAGGCTGGGGAGGACGTGTATTACTGGTTGATAGCAGGCCAATCCTACGGCGACCTGGAGAAGCTGAGCAAATTCGTGCGGGAGAGGGGGCCGGATAAGCTGCTTAAGCGCAACGTGGATTATTGGCGTGCCTTCTCCAACAAGGACCCACGCCTCCTCTCATCAATTCCCAGCGATTTGCTGGTCCACTTCAAGCGGGGCATCTTGGCAATGGTGACTCACGTGAATTGGAACGGCAGCATAATAGCCAGCGGGGACACGCACGTGCTTAGGTACTTCACGCGCGACACATACGCGTACGTCTGGCACAGGGATGCTGCCTTAACGGCCCTCGCCCTCGACGCGGCGGGATACGGCGACGTGACCCGCAGGTACTACGAATTCGCGCTATCCACCGTCAAGAACGGCTACATGTTTCATAGGTATAAGGCGGATGGGAGGTGGGGATCCACTTGGCACTCCTGGGTCTCCAGGTGCGGCTCGCTTCCCATCCAGGAGGATGAGACGGCGTTGGTGGTCTACGCGCTCTGGCGCCACTACGAGAAGTACAGGGACATGGACTTCGTGAAGGACTTCTACAAGCCGTTGGTGAAGGGGGCGGGGGACTTCATGGTGAGGTACGCCAGGGACGGCCTCCCGCTTCCCTCCCACGATTTATGGGAGGAGAGGNNGCGGCATTCACTCGTGGACAGTGGCCTCCGTTGTGTCCGGCCTACGGGCCGCCGCCAAGTTCGCCGACTTGTTCGGCGAGGACGATAAGAGGGACGAGTACGAGGCGGCCGCCAACGCAATGCTGAACCGCTTCAGGGAAATCATGAAGGAACGCGGTCTCTACACGAGGGGGCTGCTGTACAGAGATGGCGGGCTGGCTATAGACGACGAGCTGGACTCCAGCGCGCTGGGCCTAGCGGTGCTGGGCGCGGTCGACGCCGGCGATCCCCTCATGGTGAATACTGTCAAGGCAATAGAGGATAAACTGTGGGTGAACGGAGTGGGCGGGCTGGCCAGGTACTCCGGCGACCAGTATCAACGCGCGGTCAATGGGCCCGGCAATCCATGGTTAATAACCACGCTGTGGCTGGCCCAGTGGCATGCATTGACGGGCAACACCAAGAGGGCGAGGGAGTTGGTGGATTGGGCCATATCCAAGGCAACGCCCACGGGCCTGCTGCCAGAGCAAGTGGATGGGGAGGGAAGGCCAATAAGCGTGGCCCCCCTCACTTGGAGCCATGCTGAGTTGGTCAGGGCGATATTAATGATAGGTGGTGCCCCGGCTGGGATTTGAACCCAGNNCCCCCGGTCTTCAGCCGGGTGCTCACCCAGTCTAAGCTACCGGGGCCTCAATGTCGCCGGTGCTCGAGCATTTTTATTTTTTACCTCCCGCCCCTCGATCTCCAACCCACGCCCTCACAAACCAAGAGGGGGCCT
>DAHE01000002.1:16541-16739 GCA_002508315.1 Thermocladium sp. UBA166 | reverse complement strand
CGTAAAGTTCCCTTGCCTTTTCAGAGAACTCTTTCGGTACATAAAAAATATACTTGCCTCCTCCATGACTGGATACCTTACCTCTGAAGACGAATTCCAATCCCATAATTAAAAACTGGAGCAAAAAGCTTTTAAACTTTTTGGTGAATGTTATTATTAGAGTTGGTATGTAGTGAGTCTAACAGACGATGAGCTACA
>DAHE01000002.1:0-16476 GCA_002508315.1 Thermocladium sp. UBA166 | reverse complement strand
AGGGCGGGGAGCCGTCAGTTCTCAGAGGTTTATTCTTGTTTATTTTTATCATGCAAAAAATGCGCTCATCACTTCAATATTAAATGCGCTCTCCTTGAAGCAATCCATGCAGCAGTTACTGGCCCTGGTGCCGGCCTTCGGCTCTGCATTGATGATATATTACACGTATCAAAACATGAAGCATGTAAACGCTTGCTTGCCGG
Source organism: Thermocladium sp. UBA166 (assembly GCA_002508315.1). Taxonomy (GTDB): domain Archaea; phylum Thermoproteota; class Thermoprotei; order Thermoproteales; family Thermocladiaceae; genus Thermocladium. The sequence goes on along the minus strand of DAHE01000002.1, from coordinate 16,273 downwards.
GCATATTTCACTGCGAGATATTCAATTTCATTGTGCCGAGGCGCACTCGATTGGCAGTTGCAATAGGTGCTGCAACTGCATTGGCGATAATGGCCTTATTGATAGTCATGAATTACGCGGAACCCGCATTGGCGCTGTCGATAGTAGGAATAGCCATAGGCTTATATGGCCTGGCCCTCCAAGTAAAGCACGGCGCTTACTGCATGTACTGTATAACCACCGATGCCATATTATTCATAACCGCGGCGATAATAGTTACCAATGCATAGTCCCCAATACGGGGGGCGTTCATAGAATGCAATGGAATGAATTCCCATGATGTGGAACGCGTTCACTGCGAGTATTCATCGATTTCCTTAACGCTGGTGCACCCGCCCAGCTCAAGTGCATTGGCCAGCTCACGGCCGAGTCTACTGCTTAACACCAGGGGTACATTGAGGTCGGCGGCCGTGCGTCTAATCCAATAATCCAGCCCGTGCATGTCGCCGCTCGTCATGACAAGCTCTACCCCGCCTTCCTTGATCGCGTTAACCGCCTCATCAATCTCCAGTCCCACCGCCTCACCAGAAGCATTGGCTCCCCGCAGCGTGGCCACCTCGTAGCCGGCCCTAGCCATAGACCGGGCGGCCTCCTCCGTTCCCTCTCCATAAATTAATACTCGCCCATTCTTGCGGGGCACCCTATTGGGCGGTGTGGATAGCCAGCTCTTTAAGAGTGCATCGGCGAAGCTAAGGCCGAGAGCAGCGGCCTCTCCCGTGCTTCTCATCTCTGGACCCAATGCTGGATACGCGCCGCGCAGTTGAGACCAGGAGAATTGCGGCGACTTCACTGCCCATGCCTTTGACCGTAGCTCTACGAACTCATCAAGGGGTAGTCCCCTTACTATAGCCTCCATGGACTTACGTATGAGATTGACGCCGACGGCCTTGCTGGAGAACGGCATTGATCTGCTGGCCCTGAGATTCAGTTCTATTATGTGGGGATCATCGTTCTTCACAATGAATTGTAGATTGAAGGGACCATGAATGCCGATCTCTCTGGCCAGCATTATGGCTGCCCGCTTCATTCCATCTATGGTGGTTACCCCCAGGGATCTGTTGGGAATAGTCATGGTTGAATCCCCGCTGTGAATTCCAGCCTCATCAACGTGCTCCAACACCACTCCTATTGCTCCCTTTCCATCGCTGACTCCATCTATCTCAGCCTCATCTGCGTCTTCCATGAATTTGGAGATTATTATGGGCCTAGCAGTTGATAATCTAATCCTCTTGATCAAGTTCATCAATTCCGCCTCATTATGGATAACCTTCATCCAGGACCCGCTGATCACGTAGCTGGGCCTCACCAATACGGGGAATCCCACTAGGTCCACGAATTTACGCACGGCAGCTTCGGAGGACGCGGACACCCACTCCGGCTGCTTGAGACCAAGAGAGTCAAGTAGATTGGAGAACTTCTCCCTATCCTCCGCGACGTCGACGCTGTGGCCGGCCGTGCCTAGAAGCTTGACTCCCCTATCCTCCAACGGCTTTGCCACGTCGTTTCCCAACTGCCCCCCGACTAGCGTCGCCACCTCCTTAAATCCGCCCTTCTCAACTATGTCGATTATTCTTTCAACAGTCGCCTCGTCGAAGAAGAGAAGCCTCGCCACATCCCAATCAGTCGAGACAGTCTCTGGGTTATTGTTGAGTATGGCTGCCTCGCCCAGAAATTCGCGCGCGGCTTCCAGCAGCGATACGACTCCCCAATCGAACTCCACGGAGACCCCTATCCTGAAGACGCCCGCCCCCAATATGAGGAGGCCGCCGCTTGGTTTTACGTCATCTTCATCCCCATTGTATGTCAAGTAAAGATAGTTTGTGGAGGCTGGCTGCTCCCCTGCCACCGTATCTATTTGTTTTATGCTGGGCATCACGCCTAGTTTCCTTCTAATCCGCCTCACGTCGTCCTCCTCGATGCCGGTTGCCTTGGCTATCTGGCCATCGCTGAATCCAAGTCGCTTGGCCTCAATCAATTCCGCCTCATCCAAGCCATTTCCCCTCATTTTCTCGTAAAAATCCACGAGTCCCTTTATCTTGAATAGGAAGAACTCGCTGACACCGCATGCACTCGCCACGTCCCTTATGGAGGCCCCCTCCTTGAATGCCTTAGCGGCATAGAGGAACCAATATGGTTTTCTAGCTCTCAGTGAATTCAAGGCATCCTCCATCGACATATTGGATTCATAGATGGAGCCACCAACTATGCCGGGCTCCCCGATGTCGAGCATCCTGACCGCTTTCTGCATGGCTTCCTCGAAGGACCGGCCAAGGCTCATCACCTCCCCGATGCTCTTCATCTCGCTGCCCAGCGATTCATCGACGTGGTCGAACTTCCCCAAGTCCCAGCGAGGCATCTTTATCGCCACGTAATCCAGGCTCGGCTCAAAGCATGAGCAAGTGGTGCCTGTTACCTTATTTATCACCTCATCTAGGGAATAGCCTAGCGAGAGCTTGGCCGCTATGTACGCCAACGGGTATCCCGTTGCTTTACTGGCCAACGCGCTTGACCTGGACATCCTTGGATTGGTCTCTATGGCGTAATACGAGTAACTCGCTGGATCGCGAGCGAATTGAACATTGCACTCGCCGATCAAGTTTATGGACTCGGCCACCCTAATGGCGCTGCTCCTCATCTCCTGATACTCATAATCATCCAGCGTCTGGCATGGAGCTATCACCACAGACTCCCCCGTGTGAACACCCATTGGATCCAAGTTCTCCAAGCAAGCCACCACCACGGAATTGCCGCGGGAGTCCCTGACCACCTCGTACTCCAACTCCCTCCAATGATGCAAGTACCTCTCTATTAAAACCTCATGTATGTGGCTCTGCGAGAAGGCCCTCCCCAAGCTACGGTAGAGCTCCTCCTCGCTCCACGCCACGGTGGAACCACGCCCACCCAAATTGAAGCTAACGCGCATCATAACTGGAAAACCAATGCGGCGCGCCACGGCCAATGCCTCCTCCTCCGTCCTAGCAGCAGCGCTGGGAGGCACGGGAATGCCCACGGCCATCATGGTTTCCCTGAATTTCTCACGGCTCAATGCTCTCTCTATCCCATCTATTGGCGTGCCTAGAACGCCTATCCCATACTTGCGGAGCACTCCCGCCTTGCCTAGCTCTACTCCCACGGTCAATGCAGTTTGCCCACCAAATCCTATAGCTATTGCATCGGGCCTTTCGCGCTCTATTACCTTAACCGCGTACTCCGATGTTATTGGAACCATGTATAGCCTATCAGCGAATTTCTTGCTTGTCTGCACGGTGGCCACATTGGGGTTCACCAGCACGGTTTCTATTCCCTCTTCCTTGAACGCCTTCAGGGCTTGAGAGCCGCTGTAATCGAACTCGGCGGCCTCAGCTATCTTAATGGGACCGGATCCAATCACCAATACCTTCCTTACGTCATCCACTCCGCACCACCTTAGCGAATTTATCGAAGATCCAGGAAGCATCGCGTGGCCCAGCCCTAGCCTCGGGGTGGAATTGCGTTGTGAATATGGGCAGCTCCTCATGGATTAATCCCTCAACTACCCCATCATCGGGATTACGGAACCATACCTTCATGTTGGGCGGCACATCATCATCATATACTCCATAGCCGTGATTATGGGTTGTCACGAAGCATGAGCCGGTCCTTGCCTCAACGACTGGCTTATTCACAGCCCTATGGCCGAACTTCATCTTCCTCACCCTGCCTCCCATAGCCAGGGCCGCCACTTGGTGGCCCAAGCATATTCCAAGTATGGGCAACCTCTCTTCAGCGATGGACATGAAGGTCCTAACCAAGCCTGGAAGCAAATTGGGATTGCCGGGCCCGTTGCTGAAGATCACTCCCTGTGGCTCAACGGCCAGTACTTCATCCACGGAGGATTTGCAGGGCACCCTAACCACCGTGAAGCCCCGGCTCACCAGCTCGCGGAGTATGCCATGCTTGACTCCACAGTCGACCACTGTCAAGCGGTTCCCGCCTCTTCCGTGCACTATGGTGCTGCGGGGAGAGACTGAGTCGGTGAAGTCCACCTCGTCGTACCTCCAGTCAAGGGATGCCTCGTCATCTCCGTTAGACGATATGATACCCATCATGCTTCCGTTCTCTCTCAATTTCTTAATTAACATCCTGGTATCGATCCCGGATATTGCAGGCACCTTCTCCTCCGATAGCCATTCATGAAGCGATGCCCTGGAGTTCCATTTGCTTGGGATGGTCTCCTCGGCTACCACCACCCCCTCTACTTGCACGTGTTCCGATTCCATGTTCAGCAGCACGCCATCCTCCCAAAGTGGTTCGGGCACTCCATAATTCCCCATCAATGGATGCGAGAAGACCAGTATCTGCCCTTTATATGATGGATCCGTGAGGGCCTCCACGTAACCATTCATTGCGGTGGTGAACACCACCTCGCCGATCCTAGTTCCCTCGGCGCCGAAGCCGCATCCCATCAATACGGTACCATCCTCCAGGCGAAGATAGCCAACGCGGCCCCGAGGGCACCTCCTCATCATCGTGCTCGATTGAGCAAGCGTCCAGGATCTCTCGTGCCCGCTGATTTGAACGCCTCTAAGCGATTTGTTAGTTCAATTAAGGGATTCAACAGATCCCCACCAGCAACCCCAGCGGGCTAGCCTATATAAAGTATGCGTCCTATGGCATGGGTTATTGATGATGCAATGCAAATCTATATACTGATCGGAATAATCTAACACGGAACCGTTTGTCCCCTGGGGCGTTGGTGAAATCAATGATGAGCCTTGCCCTTTAGGGGCAGGGAAGGGATTGATTAGAGGCATGTCATGCTGCGCGGCTGGTTTCATCATTTTTCGATCCATCGTTTCGAGCTTCGCAATGTGGATGGAACTATATAGCTCGCTTTTATATTTTTAAGATAATGCTTAAAAAGTTTTAAAGGCGGGGGTTCTTGTATGTCGGTAAAGCATATCTATATACTATCGGTGATCGCCATGGTGGCGACGCTGGTAGTATCAATGCAAATAGGCGGGGTGGGTCAAGTCCCCGCTGCATTTCCGCCGGTGAGGCCCCACCACGTTGTTTATCAAGTCACTCTGCCTCCCAGCTGGTATAGTGGTGACCACGCGCCTGTGGGGGTCACGGATTACGGAGCTTACAAGAGTGGTTCCACAGTAGTGGCCTACTCCTATGCAAGCAATGAATTCATGGGAAACTTTACCATCTATGATGCCAACTTCAATTCGAATAGCTCCACAGACCCGCATAGCTACTCAATTCAGCTTAATGTGGTGCTGAACTACACCTCGGGAGGTTCCAGTAGATATTTATGGGTTCAAGATGTTGCCGTTATAAATACGGCGACGAATCAATTGAACATAGTGGACAACATATGGAACTTAACCACTAGCAGCGCTAACTTGAATAGAAGGTTGGTGAGCGGTAATGGCAGGGTATATACGTACCAGGGATATACTTATTATGCGTATGAATACCCATCAACCATAACGTACAGTTATCCGCTTTCTGTATCTCTCTTCGTTACCGTGGGCACATCATCGAGGGGATATCCCGTCATTAATTTCTATTTCGTCTATGGTGGAAGCGTGGTGAAGTACGACTCAGTTACAATTAAGGTGCCATCCACGTCAGCGACATACACGGTTGAAGGATACAACCTCCTCCCAAGCGGGCTCTATGCGGATGCGGAGCTAGTCACTGGGGGACCCGGGGGAGGCAGCAGCGCGATGCCGGTGTCGTATAATGCCACTTACACGCTTCAATACGTTAGCGGCGGGAAACTGGTCTCCGTGCCTCATGCGTTCGATTATGGGGCGAACACTGCAGAGAACGTGTATGGAACCAGCGATTCAGGAAGTAGTTACACCGCGACGCTGGGGGTTGGGCAGGAGTACTTCCATGAACTCTGGTAAGCGGCTCATATAAACATTCATTTAAAAAGCGCGGATAATATTTTTCCAAATAATTGCAATAAGATTTAGGTCGATCTCAATGCTTTCCTTATCTCTTCCACGGCGTCGGGGTTATCAAGAGACGATAGATCGCCCGGATCCTTGCCTAGATAGATAGACCTGATCACTCTCCTCATTATCTTGGCGTTTCGGGTCTTGGGCAAGGCTTTCACGAACACCACTCCACGGGGAGCGAATGCCTTACCCATAGAATTGGCCACCTCCTCAATAAGCCTTACCCTGAGCTCCTCTAGTCCACTCCATTGGCGAGGAACGACGAAGCACATAACTGTCTCTCCCTTGAGCTCATCCGGAATACCTACGCAGGCGGATTCGGTCACGTTTGGATTTGAATTTATAATGGTCTCTATCTCGGCCGGCCCAAGTCTCTTGCCTGCGACCTTTATGGTATCATCAATCCTGCCCACTATATAGATGTATCCATCGTCGTCGTACATGGCTCCATCCCCATGGCTCCACACGCCTTCAACCTTGCTCCAATAGGTCTCCAAGTACCTATCGGGATCCCGCCAGAATCCCCTTGTCATTCCAGGCCATACGGAGAGCACGGAGAGTTCCCCCTCAGTGTTGGGGGGCACCGGCTTACCGTTTGCATCCAGTATAGCCACCCTTATGCCTGGGCTGGCCCCGTTGAAGGAGGATGGCTTTATCGGCTTCACCACGTAGCACCCAACCAAGCCGCCCGACACCTCAGTGCCGCCGCTGTAATTTATAATAGGTATGTTGCCACTCCCAGCATCATAAAGCCACTCCCAGCTCTCCAGATCTATCGCTTCCCCTGTGTTTCCAAAAGCCTTGACGGAGTCAACCGCTGGCTTGGATCCTTCAGATCTCAACAGCCGTATTAACGTGGCAGACAGGCCCAATATATTCACTTCATTATCTTTCACGAATTCCCACAGCCTATCGGGGCTGGGGTAGTCGGGCACGCCCTCGAACAGTGCGATGGATCCCCGCAGTAGATAGCCGCCGAAGATCATCCATGGCCCCATCATCCAGCCCAGATCCGTTACCCACATCAATGTATCTCCCCTCTTCATGTCGAATTGAAAGTAAATATCGGCGGCTGCCTTTATGGGGAACCCATCATGCGTGTGAACCGTTCCCTTGGGTTTTCCGGTAGTGCCTGAGGTGTAGAGTATCATCAATGGATCCTCGGAATCCGTGTCCTCCACGTGATCGCCTCCCGTTCTCATTACGTCCCCGGCATCGACGTAATCATCCAGTCGCCTGCCAGTCCTGTTTAGGACTACGGTGTTTCTAATTGTGGATGGAATGCCGTTCTCCAATTCGCCCAGCATATCGACTTGCCTCCCCTTCCTTACCGATGAGTCTGAGGCAAAGATGAATTTAGCCTCGGAGTCCTCCAGCCTGGTCCTTATTGCGCCGCGGCCGAAGCCGCTGAAGAGTGGAACCACCACCCCTCCAGCCCTTATGATTCCCAGGAATACCGGCACTATCTCGGGGATCATGGGCATATACACGGCGACCCTATCCCCCCTTCTGAGGCCATTTCTATGAAGCCAACTGCTAACTGCCTTGGCTCTGTAGAGAACATACGAATATGACCATTGGATTGAATCGCCAAGCTCATTTTCCCACTTGATCAATATATCCGATCCATCCATCAATTGATTCGCTATGTTGAGCTTCCCATCAATGAACCAACGAGCCCATGGCTTGCCCTTGGAGAGATCGAGCACCTTACTATATCCCCCACTCCATTTTATCCCAATAATGTTAACGAATTTATCCCAAAACCACTCCGGTCGAGAGTGGGTTGATTCTATGAATTCATCGAGGTTCTTCTGTTCCTCCTCAACCATGAACCTGGCCACATTGCTTTCAGATAGGTTTTCCTTGCTGGGTTTCCATATTTTCATTGCATAATATAATAAAATAATAATTATTAAAGTTTATCCATATTTCAAGATATATAATGGAATCCCCACTCAGACTTTACCAATCGAGAGCAGAGAAATGAAGTTACGCCATTACTATATTTGAATCCACGATATTGGGGCATCAACTATGCATCTAGGCGTGCCTAGATCTAATGCATGGCGTTGAATGCAATTCCTTGAATGCGTCGATGGATTATCTCCGTCTTTACGCAACGTTTTTAAGGGATTCACTTCGGGAATTTTAATTTGATCGGGAGTAGGAGTGAACTACATTCTAAGGAAAAATAATATAGTCATCTTATAAAAGGTATTGCAATTAGTCGGTCTTATGGATTACTAGAAACAATAAGTATTTATACTGGTTAATTATGTTATTTTTCAAGGTAAGTATGGCAGTGCAGAGAACGTATGAATTAACTCCGGCCGAAATAGAGAGGGAACTCACGGAAAGGCAGATACAAATACTTCAGTATCTGTTAAAGAGGGCTCAGCCGCTGAAAGTGTACACAGTGTATGCCGATCAAGACGAGATAGCGAGGGATTTGGGCATGACTAGGCAAGCGCTGAGCGTTCACTTGAAGAAATTGAAGGATTTGGGCTTGATAAGGACGGGAAGAGAATTTGTCGATATAACTGAAAAGACCCTTAAGGTTTTGAAGCTAAGCACGGCTGAGGCTGTAGTCATGATAAAGGCAACCCCGAAGTATAGGCCCCAAGTCTACGAGAAAGTAAAGGAATTGCCAGTTGAGAAAGCCTATAGGGTCTCAGGGGAGTACGACTTGATACTGATAACCCGGGAGGCGCATGTGAATGACTTGCTGCGAGTGCTCAGCACCATGGAGGGAGTAGAGGATACAAAGACATTCATATCGCTGGAAGTAATAAAGGAATAGGGTCAAGTTTAAAACACATAGCATTGAAGCCAGCTTAAATGAATGTAAATGATCTTGCATCGAGAGCATCAATATACATAAGAAATGTCGAACAAGCATTGGATCAAATAGGAGCTCCGGCCGATGAGAGAGTAGTGGAGGTAGTGGAGGCAGCTAAGGCATACTTAAAAGACAGCAAGCATTACTTTAAGGAAGGCGATTACGCCACGGCCATCTCCACGGCCTCCTACGCCGAGGGACTATTGGATGCGCTACGGATGATGGGCATCATGGATATTAGGTGGTTGGCCCCAAGCCAATTGGCTGCGCCGGCTAAATCTAAGGTATTCGTCGCGGGCACGTTTGATCTGCTTCACCCTGGTCACGTCCTCTACTTGAGGCAGGCCTGGGAGTTGGGTAGGGTGATTGCTGTGGTGTCGAGGGATTCAACAGTGGAGAGGATAAAGAAGAGGAAACCAATAATACCGGAGGATCAGAGAGCCTTCATGGTTGGCTCCATAGAATACGTGGAGAGGGCTAGGGTGGGTTATGAGGGGGATATGTTCAAGGTAGTTGAGGAGGAAAAACCGGATATAGTACTGCTGGGCCCTAATCAACCCTTTGATGAGTCGCAGGTAACACGTGAGCTAGAGAAGAGGGGAATTAATGTGAGGGTGCTTAGAGCCAAGGAGGAGGCGAAATGCGATTTATGCAGCACAACCAGAATAGTTCAGAGGATTCTTTCCCTGAATGGTAAAGACTAAGGATTAATTTTTATGCTAATTATATTAATAAATTAATGGCGCTAAGTATATATATGCTTCGGCATAAGTAAATATATGACCGTCCACTTATATCAAGTGGATAGCTATTTGCGGGAGGCCGAGGCTAGGGTGGTTAAAGTCGATGGGAGGAACGTGGTTCTGGACTCCACGGTGATACATCCAACGGGCGGCGGCGTCGTTCACGATACAGGCAAGATAATGGGAAGGGAGGAGTACTCGATAGTCGATGCCGTTCAGGATAAGGAGAGCGGCGACGTGATACACGTCCTGGATAGGGAGCCCAACCTATCGCGCCTGGATAAGGTGGTGGTGAGGCTGGATTGGGAGCGGAGGCATAGATTGATGAGGCTGCACACGGCCTCCCATATAATAGCTTCCATAATGTACAGCAAGCACAATGCCTTAGTCACCGGCGGCGATATACAGCCCGATTATGCTAAGGATGATTTCGGCGTGGATAAGTTGGACAAGGAGGAGGCGGAGGAGGTAATCAGGGCTGCCAATATAATCGTGTCCCGAGAACTAGAGGTAAAGGTTTACTGGCTATCCAGGGAGGAGGCCAGCAGGATACCGGGGATAGTGAAGCTGGCCAACAGGTTACCACCGGGGAGGGAGGATAAATTGAGAGTAGTGGAGATACCTGGAATAGATATACAGGCAGACGGGGGTCCCCACGTGAAGAACACGGGGGAGATAGGCAGGATAGAATTGATTAAGGTGGAGAACAGGGGAAGGGGAAGGAAGAGAATGTATTACACGGTGGTGCCCTGAGCCAGCCTGGGCATTACGTACTTATCGATGGCATCGCGAATGACGTCGTTGGTTCCCAAGCACTTGGCCGCGGCGGCCTTATATGGGGTTCCCCCCAACGCTGCCTCCGCCCTCTCCACCTCGTCGCCAGCAGCTATATCCACCTTATTCAGCACAACCATTACGGGCGACTTAAACGCCCCACGTATCTCCTCCAACAACCTCAATTGCTCCTCCAAGGAGTTTCCACTGTGGGGGGTTGGGTCGATTATCATGATTATCACGTGAGCCAAGTGTCTCAGGGCTAATACGGTTTGCAGCTCTATCTTGTTTCTCTCGCTCAACGGCCTGTCCAGCAGGCCAGGCGTGTCCAGCACTTGCACGGCGAAGTCACCAAAGAGCTTCACGTGCCCCACTATTATCTTCTTCGTGGTGAAGGGGTAGTCGGCGATCTCCGGCTTGGCTGTGGACACGCATGCCACGAAGCTGCTCTTCCCCGTGTTGGGCATTCCTGCGACCACTATGGTGGGGAGCCCCACATCTATGCTGGGCATGTGTCTTATGTTGGGCCCCAGCATCCTGAGCTCGTCCAGCTCTTGGGATAGATCGCTCAATAGATCCACCATCCTGGCCATGAATCGCCGCCTCGCCTTTATTACGTCGCCCTTGCCCGCAGCTCCCTTTATCATCATGAGAGCCTCCCTTCGTATCGACTTGACGGCCCTCGACGCATTGAATACCTTGGACGTGGCCCTCCTATACTCTGCCTCGCTTATATTGAGGAGCAGCAGTTCCTTATGGAATTCGTGCAAATCGTTCAGGAATGGCATGGACGTGGCCGCCTCCCTCAGCTTCCTAGCCACGTAGTCGGAGGATTTCTTGATTCTAACGGCCTCCAGGTTCCGCATCGCTTCAACGCCGCGCCGCCTGTACCTGGCTTCCGCCGTCTTGTATCTATCCATGAATGCCTTTATTAATTCCTTCGATGAGGGTATGTTGATCGACATCGAAAGTGAACCAGGAGCCTAAATTTAAATACATTTACTTAATTAGGTTTAAGCATGAGCGAGTACGAGATAATAACGGGAACATCGGTGGGCATAAAGGCAATGGACGGCGTCGTGCTGGCATCGGAGAAGAGGGTTGCGTATGGATTTTACCTACTCAGCAAGTCAGGTAAGAAGTTATTCAAGGTAACGGATAACGTTGGCTTAGTGTCCTCTGGAGTATTGGCGGACATGCAGGTGATTTCGAAGCTAGTCAGAGCTAACATATCCATACACGAAATGGAGTCAAAGAGGCCGGCAAGCACCAGGGCGGTGGCGAAGTTCCTCAGCCAAGTCCTGTTCCAGAATAGATACATGCCGTTCTTGGTGGAGGCCATGGTTGGCGGAGTGGATGAATCGGGCCCCCACTTAATAGTACTAGACGCTGCGGGCGCGTTGATAGAGGACGACTTCGCGTCGCTGGGCACAGGCGCTAGGACCGCCATAGGAATAATAGAGACCAGCTATAAGCAGGGATTGAGCGTAAACGATGCAAGGATGATAGCGATAAATGCGATAAGGGAGGCAAGCTATAGGGACGCTGTCTCCGGCGATGGCGTTGATTTGATGACAATAACCAAGGAGGGAATACGCGAGGAAACAGTGCCCATAGCACAACCAGCCAGGCTCTGATCTCCCTCCCGCCCCTAAGGCTTGATCCCTCTCTTTATTACGGAGATGAGGCGGGTCTCTCTATCCACCTATCTACTTTCCTCTTCCTATTTTGAAGCACGACTATTCTGGAGTTCGCATCCTCATCCATGTATTCATACATGTCCCCCACCTCCTTCAACAGATTCATAGCCCACTCCTTGACCTCATCGTGGCCCAGCATGTTATCCCTGCTCAATCTATATATGGAGTGGCCTAGATGCATGTAAGACTTCACCTCTATGAAGTGCGGGCTTCCCCGCCTCATTAACTCGGCGAATTCGGGTATGTGCTTCGGCTCAGTGTTCCACCCCTTTATCAAGGTTATCCTAACCACTGTTCTGGTGTTCAGCTTCGGCAGCATGTCCAAGGTCTTGAGCCAAGCCTCCCAAGCATCTTCGCCCTTCATTACGGGCACGTTTATTTTATTGAATAACTGCTTGTTGGGCGCGTTGCAGGAAAGGTAGAGCTGAGTGGGCAATGCGTTCTCCTCAACCAGCTTCTCCACTGCATCTGGGTGCTCCCCATTAGTAACCACGAATATGGATCGCGTGTTGGGCATGGATTTGATCAGCTTTATCAAGCCAGCTAACTTGGGATACAAGGTGGGCTCGCCTGAGAGGGATATGGCGAAGTGAGTGGGCTCCAGCGCCTCCTTGATTCTCTTCCGCCCCTCCGGGTGACCGAAGTAGCCCGACAACAGCCTCCTCCTTTCCGCCATAACTCCATTCAAGAGTTCCTCGGGGTCCATTACCTCCTCCTCCCGCGGCGACAGGGTGTCGAATGAATCCGTGGGTCTCCAGCAATAAACGCATCTATTGCTGCAAGTCATCCCCATTGGCCCGAACTCAACGCATCTATGCGAGCCGCCCACCGGGGCTCCGTAGAATTTATACTTATAGCAACTGGGCCCCCCCGATAGGGCGGACTTACTCCAATGGCATAGCTCCACTGTGGCATGGCCATACACGCCGTATTTCGACCTAAGTAAATCCGCCCTGGTGTCTACCCTTATCCTGAGCTTGCCATCTATGACTTCATGATACCTAAGCCGCTCCTCTTGAACCTCCATTGTCTATCTATCGCATCTAGCGTTAAAAACTTTTATATCTATGGCTGCCCGAAGTGCACCTACCCTAAGCTGCTTGAAACTTTCCAGCACCTAAGCCCATAGCGGCTAAGCGATTCATTTATTATTTCTCGGCCTCCAATTGGTTCACATGCAGTGCAGGGTCGTGGTGGATTCGAGGGAGCATGCGACGGCGGTGGACGTAGTTGATGAACTGAAGAGGCTCGGCTGCACGGTGATCGAGAAAACCATAGAGGCAGGGGACTACGTGGTCTCCGACACAACCGTGATAGAGCGGAAGAAGGCCATGGACTTCATTAACTCCATAATAGATGGGAGGCTGTTCGACCAAGCAAGGAGGTTGGTGGAGAACTACCAGAACCCCATAATACTGATAGAGGGCGATCCATGGCGTGCCGCCTCCAAGAGAAAAATCCACGCTCACTCTGTCGCTGGCGCCATGGTGGCGCTGAACAAGATGGGGATCCGGCTCCTCTACTCTCCCAACGGCTCGCTGAGCGCCTACATGATATTCTCGCTGGCTAAGGTGGATGAGAATAAGCCCATAAAGACCGTGACGACGCGGAAGGGAGAGACGATCCGTGAACTTCAAGCTCAATTACTTGGATCGCTGCCGGGGATAGGTGGGAAGCGGGCCGAGAAGATATTGATGGAATTCGGCTCCCCGCTTTATGCATTGAATAACTTCGAGGCCTGGAGCCGGATAAATGGCATAAGCGAGAAGACTATATCATCAGTCAGGAAAGTGTTGACCACTAAGTATGATGATAAATCCAGCGAGGAAAGGCTTGGGGGCAATGGCGATGGAATAATGGGCTTCATAGATGAGGCAAAATGATAACATCGGTAACTCCACGTCCTACATTAAGCCGCGCATTTACTCCCATTAACTTCACCACCTCCACGTTTGTAATCAGGTGAGTGGTAGCTTTGGACACGGTGTACCTGCTCTCCTCGCTGGTCAACGCGGCGTAGGTGGGTAGCATATCCCCCATGTTTGGATCAAAATCAGCGCCGCTTCTCACGGCCTCGATCAATCTTCTCGCCGCCTCCATCCCCACTTGCTCCGCTGGTTTTCCCCGCTCCCCCAAGGAGTCGCCTCCCATTCTGTGGCCGTCGCTGAACAATGCCCACACCACCGCCCCGCTCCCCTGCCCAAGTCCCCCGCTCACCTCCACGCCTATATTCACTCGCGTGCCCAGCTCCGCCAAGGTGCGGGAGGCTGCGTTTGCTTGCCTGACAGCTACATGCCTCGGCAGCTCCGTTGCATGCGAGATCCCCCCTACCTGCTCCAGTTGGGAGTCCCCAAGCGATAAACCGCGTGGCTTGGATGAACGTATTGATAGCTCCACCAAACCCCCACCCCTGGGGTAATGGCCTCTCCGCCTCACGCCTATTGAAGCCTCTATGCCCATCAACCGAAGGTTGGGGACTACGACGCTCGCCATGTAATCTATGGGGGGAGCCATGGGGACATCGGTTCCCCCCTTGATCTCAATCGTGGATTCACACCCAGCGGCGGCCAGTATGGGCAAAACAGTCTGTATTACCAGGGAAACGCTTCCAGCCGTTCCCACATCGAATGATTGATTCCTGCACGATATGTTGCCTGGCTTGAATGTTAACTCTGTGGATCCAACCCGAAGCCCGCTAACCTCCGCGTTGCTTACCTCTGCCGCGGCCGCCACCGCAGTGAAGTGCTGCATGCCGAGCCCTGGGTTTCCGCGCTTAGCCCGTATGTTTATTATCCTCACCGGGATCCCCATGGCTGCGGATAGGGACACGGCGGTTCTGAGCACTTGCCCCCCTCCCTCACCCATGGATCCATCTATCTCCAACATATCCATATCCATACATTACTTGGTTTAATGTTTTAGGATTAAGGGACGCACCGTGCGAGGGAGCAGGAATCGCTCGCTGCACGGCGACGGCATCCACCGCGAGTGGATGGGAGGAAGGGAAGGCAATTATCGCGACTGCATTGAGCCGCCGCTCCGCGAGTCGCCTCGTCTATTGAGCTCAGCTCGGCGAGCCACTAATTGCTTGCCCTTGGCGCCTCCCTTGATTTCTACATCGTTGAGGGCTAGGTGAGCGCGGGCATTGAGCGGAGGCTCGCATTGGATTCCCCCGCTGCATTGCGATTCTGGTTTAATCCCAGCCGCGATTAAACCAGGCGAGCATTAATAGCAGGTCCAATTAGGCATTTAACTCGCTCAAGCCTGCCGTACCCCGTGGAGGAGGTTCACTAAGTTTTATAAATCGGCGTCTCCAGGTTCTCGGAATGACTGCCGCTGTGGCATGCCCATACTGTGGATTGCCCACTTGGAGCATGGTTGAGTTCGTTAGCGATAGGTTCATGAACAATCCTAGGTTCTTCACGACTCACGTGATTCTGTGCAGGTGCGATAATTGCGGTAAGATGTTTTACCTCGCAAAGACCAGGCTAAGGTCGATAACCTATAGGCTGGAGGACGTGGATCTGGCCCGAGTCTCATCTGGTGTGCATGGTGGCGGAATCAACTCTACTGAAGGTTAGCGTGGGCCTTGAAAATAATAGCTTAGTGCTGCTGAGTAGTTCTTTGCATTATGGCTTGGGCGACTGAATAATAGGGTCGCTGCCCGCCCTCTCATAATTGTTTATCCTAGATGTCTTGGGGGCCTGGATAGGAATTACTTTGCGAGGCTAAAGAATAGGTTTAAAGCATTGCATTGATCAATGCTCGCCATGCCGGAAATACCGCTTGCGCCCGTGGACAGGATATTCAAGAAGGCCGGCGCCGAGCGCGTTGGGGAGGATGCAGTGCAGGCCCTGCGCGATATATTGGAATCCATAGCCTATGATCTGGCCAATAGGAGCATAGAGATGTCGAAGCACGCGAACAGGAAAACAATAACGGCTGAGGACGTGAGGGCAGTGGTGAGGATAATAAGGTGCGTGCCCCTCTCAGTGTAATAGAAATACAGCAATATCGCCTCAAAGAGGCAAGGCTTGCCCTCATTTTGCCAATTTCATGGGGGCGAGTAACGCTCCCTGCATCCCAGTTATGTAGGGTGGTCAAGGTCTTGGGAGGCACCGCCTCAAGGACGGAGGAGAGGTAGCTTCTTCCTCTTGTTTTATCGATGAACTCTAGGCCCTACATCTTTGAATTACTTGATACAAGAAAAGACAAACC
>DAHE01000044.1 GCA_002508315.1 Thermocladium sp. UBA166 | reverse complement strand
TTTGCCGACCCCCCGCCTCCCTATTAACTCACCGCTTCACTGCACGAACTACCCCGCCCTTGCGGGCGTTGGCGTCACCAATCCATGACTGGGGTTACGGGGTTTCTTCCCCTCACAGGCGTTGCGGCGTTACTCCCCCAATCGAGAGTACGGTAGGAGTATTTTCCTAGATAGGCTGCGGGAATGGGCGCTTCTCATAAATCCCCGTAGGGGCCGCCCCTAACCCCCTATAGGGTTAACTTGCTTGATTGGTTGGGGATGGCCTTGGGCGTGGCTTCATGAGAGCCCCTATCACCGCCACTATTAATCCAACTATGAATACGCCGCCACCTATGAATAGCATGAATACGAAGGGAGTTGCGCCTGATAAGGAACTGGCGGGAATCTCGGAGTAGCCGTACCTGACCACCACGGGGGATGAGTAGTTATTGACTAATCCGATCGTCAACGTGGAGTTGGTGTTTGCAACAAATGACAATATATACATTCCTGACACGGATTCTGACTGGGAGGGAGCGCCTATGACGGAAAGAGGTTTTCCGATTGAGTCGTTGTACAGCAAAATGACTAGGGCAGGCGCCTTGGTTATAGTTTTACTTATGTTGATTGACTCACCGATGCCGAGCGATGATGGGGAGCCCAGCATCGTCTTATTGACGGAGCTAAGCAATGGACCCAGCGTCCTTGGTATATAATAGAAAGCAATGCCCACCAACGCCACGCCTATAACTAAGATTATCAACCCAGCTATCAACAAATTCTTCCTCATAATACTTTGTATCAACTAGACGTTATTAATACTTTTCTATAGAGCCACCTCCCGCAAATGCATGGCTACGCATGCGAATTAAATAGACACTATTAGTAGGGACGCCATGTCTCCGCCATCGCTCAATGGAGGCCGGCCCCATATTGATAAGCGAAGAGGCCTATTTTGTATCAATGAATTATTAGCTTAACCGAGAGGGACCGACGGTGGTTGATCCCATAATTCTTGGGCATGGTTAGCGTGAAAATTGGCGCCGGGGCCGGGATTTGAACCCGGGCCCCCTTTCGGGGATGGGATGTCAAGCCATGGGGACTCCAGTCCCACGCCTTGGGCCGCTCGGCCACCCCGGCATCTCCTTGCTTTTCACGGGGCAATTTTTAAACATTATCGACGGGGCCGCAATGCGCCTCCCTTCAATAGGTGTAGTCCATTTATATGCTAAAACAGTTCCCGCGTTACCAGGTCCATTATTTCCTGGGGGCCTAGATAGCCGAACACGGCCGTCGCGGTTTCTCTGCCGTACTTGGCGATGACGACGGTGGGGGTTCCCTTCACTCCAATGGATTGCGCCGCCAGCTTGCAATTCTTCACGTTCTCCAGCTCCAGCTTGGCCTCGGCGTCGTTCACATTGAAGTCCTTAGCTAAATTGCCCTTGTTTATCATGTCTCCATAGACGGAGTCGATCAGCTTCAGGAAATCATCGGGGTTCCTCTTATATATCACCCGCGCCTTAGCGTGAAGCATGTCCACCTTATGAACTGGAAAGTCAACATATACTATATCTATCCCCTTATTTCTGAGCTCCTTGAAATAATCGCCTAGGTCAGTCTCCATCAAGGCGCAGCCGGGGCAATACATGTCGTAGAATATTATTATGGAGCCCTTGGAATTGCCAACAGCCTTAAAGACCATCCCGCACTGAGCGGCTTTTTCCATGAAATCCCTTATATTGGTTATGACCCACCTATCGCTCATAAGATCCCCGACATCGATTCGCTTAAAAACTTAGCCTCGAAAGTCGAATAGCTCGAAGCGCGACTCAATATTGCTGAACCGAGCCCTCACGCATTATTCTGCTGAAGGCAAAGTAAGTCAGATACACCCCCACTGCGAGATATATGACTGATAACAACGCCAAGGAAACCAAGTCCTTAATCAATGAGACGGGCGCCGCGGCGTCGAGCATGGATGATCTAAATCCATCCAAGGCCCAAGTGAGGGGGATCGCGTAGCTAATGTCCGTCAAGGCCTTGGGCAGTACGGTGACTGGGAACACAGTGCCTCCCAATAAGTTGCTGGCCACTGAGGCAAACAGCGCAACGGGGTTTCCTTGCTTTACTATGAGAACCGTGGCCCCCGCTATTAGATTCAGTCCTATTATGGAGACCAAGTAGAGAAGCATCACTAACAACCAGGATATCCAATCTACGTGGTACCTGACGCCGAGCCCCAACCCTATCAGTAAGGTCATCAAGGCATTTATGGAGTTTATGGCGAGGCCCCACGTGGAGGAGTACATCATGAACGATATGGGGTTCAATGGGGCAGCTATGTCATACTCCAGTGTTCCTATTAATTCTTCATTTCTTATCCTGCCCGCCAGGGTGGTTATTGATGACGAGAAGTAGCCCTGAAACGCCAGGCCAACTGTGACGAACGCCACGTAGCTTCCCCTCAAGCTAGCCGCGCCGGGCCCCAGCGCTATGCCTATGAAGTAGTATATGAATACTGGCAACGACCAGCTGGCCAGGTTTAGCGCGACCTGGGTCCTATAGCTTATCCACACCTTGAACCCACGTATTACAATGAATGAATATAGCCTATCCATCACTCCCATTGCCTCCACCTCCTACTCATTACCCTCCCCTCGCTCGCCACCTCCACCTCCACGTCCAGTACATCTCCCTCCAAGTAA
Source organism: Thermocladium sp. UBA166 (assembly GCA_002508315.1). Classification (GTDB taxonomy): domain Archaea; phylum Thermoproteota; class Thermoprotei; order Thermoproteales; family Thermocladiaceae; genus Thermocladium. The sequence goes on along the minus strand of DAHE01000044.1, from coordinate 56,932 downwards.
TTGGGGGCCTCGTGCATGAGGTCGGAGAACTTGTTGATATCCATCTCCAAAATGAATTCATCGCCATTTATCTTAGTTACCTTTATGCCGTCCCCACTCAAGCGAATCCTGCCCTTAACCAGCATCCTGACTATCTTGAGCGGGCCCGATTCATCCACTATCTTCTTGTTGAAGTATAAAACCCTGGTGGCCAGCGATATTTCCTGGGGATCGTGGCTGGCCATTATTACCAATCTATCCCTTAACTTCCTTATATAGTTCAGTATCTTCCGCCTCCCATCCACGTCTATACCGCTTGTGGGCTCATCCAGCAGCAAGACGTCGGGGTCATGCATCAACGCCCGCGCAAGCTCTAGGCGGCGCATCATGCCCGTGCTGAAGGTGGCCACCCTGTGATTCGCCCTGTCCTCCAAGCCCATCAATTCCAGCACCTCCCCGGCCCGCCGCTTCGCATCCCTTATGGAGAGGCCATACAATGTGCCGAAGAAGATCAAGTTATCCATCGCGGTCAATCTCCAATATACCCCCCTATCCATGGGGGTCATGAAGCCCACGTTCCTCCTAGCCTTTGCCTCGACCGCATCGAGTCCATTAACCAACACCCTCCCCTCATCTGGCCTAAGTATGCCGGCCATCAATTTCAACAAAGTCGTCTTGCCGGCGCCGTTGGGACCCACCAACGCTATAGTCTCGCCCTTCTCTGCCGAGAAGTCAACTCCATCTATGGCCACTATGGAGCCGAATCTCTTCCTGAGGTTAATCGCAGCCACTGACATTATATCCTGCCCGTGGAACTAATTAAGCGTTTAAATTTTTTCAGTATAAATTTTTTCAGTATAAGGTAATGAATTGACGCGAGGAGGCTTGAAGTTAATATATGGCGCACTCTATGAGCAAAGCGCGACTGATTTTTAAGTTTGGGGATTTCCTTCCCCAAGTGCCTCTCGGCAAGCGATTAACCGAACTAGCCGTGGAGGAGGTATCCAAGGCAGTGCTGGGGCGGGAGGTGGAGGTGAAGCTGTTGCTATCCACGCTGGTATCTGGGGGGCATGCGTTGATAGAGGGGCCGCCCGGCCTCGCCAAGACGACGCTGGCCAAGGCATTCGCCAAGGCATTGTCCCTCAAGTTCAGCAGGATTCAGTTCACGCCCGACATGTTTCCCAGCGACGTGACGGGGACCTTAATATATAACCCTAAGACCAATGAAATGGAGACCAGGCTGGGGCCCGTGTTCGCAAACATAGTCCTTGTCGACGAGATAAATAGGGCGCCGCCTCGCACTCAATCCGCGCTGCTGGAGGCAATGCAGGAGGGGCAAGTAACTATAGGGGCTGAAACTCATGCCCTGCCGAAGCCGTTCATGGTGATAGCCACGCAGGACCCCGCCGACACCGAGGGAACATACCCCCTCCCGGAGGCGGAGCTTGATAGATTCACCATAAAGATCGAAATGACGTACCCCAGCCGAGAGGTGGAGGCGCAGTTGATAGACGATCACGCATTGACCGCGGACGCTGTGGATCAAGTGCTCTCCAAGGACGATATAGAGGCGTTGCAATCCAGGGCCGCTGGGGTTCGAGTGGCTAGCGACGTCAAGGAGTACATGCTTAGGCTAAGCGAGGCTACCAGGAGGAACCCAGCCATCAGGCTGGGAGCCAGTCCCCGCGCGACCCAGACGCTGGCCAAGCTGTCCAGGGCATGGGCTGCAATCCATGATAGGGACGTGGTCACCATCGACGACGTCAAGTTCCTGGCCACCTTCGTACTGCCCCACAGGGTGTTCGCGGTCCGCGGTAATCCCCGCGATATAATAAAGAAAATAATAGATGAAACCGAGACCCCGTTCCTGGGGAGGATGTAATGGAGGTGCACCTGGCCTACCTGGTGTTGGCCATCACGTCATTGATGTACTTGGCATTGTTCACGTCCAACTACTCAGCGGCATTCGCGATGGCCGGCGCGGCCATAGGCTTGTCGCTCTACTTTTCAGAGGAACACGCGCGGCTTTCCAAGTGCGCCTCAACGCCCCCCACGATTAATCCCATAGCGTTGCGAACCAAGGTTGGGAAGGAAGTGGAGCTGGCAGTGAGCCATCCGTGCAGGGAGGCCAGCATGTCCTTCCAGCTGGATCCACACGTGGGGATCATCTCCATCGATCACGACAATGGGGGTGCAGTGATCAAGGCCCGCGCAAAATGGATCGGGGATATAATCAATGCAGTTACGGTAGAGGTGAGCGCCAGGGATAGGCTTGGCCTGGTGCGCGTATCCAGGACGCACTTATCGGGCGTTCGCTTAACTATAGAGCCGCCCAGGGTCAGGAGCGGGGGCGAGCGGGGGGAGGACTTCCTGGAATCGCTTAGGCCATACGATTACTCCGAGCCGGCCACGTGGATACACTGGCCCACCAGCGCAAGGCTCAACGAGTTGATGGTTAGGTCACCGAGGAGGGCGGCCGGCCGTAGACCCGGCGGGATCAATGCCGTGCTGGAGTGGAGTAAGTGCATGGTTGAGGGAACGGAGAGGAGGAGGATAGATAAGGCGTTGATGTTGTTGAGCTCCATGGAGGTGAACTCCCTTTGCCTAGCCGGGGAGGAGGGGTGCATCAAGGTCAAGTGGGATCTATACGAGGTGGAGAGAGCTTACTCGGCGGCACCGGCCATCTCCAGGTTCCTGGGCGCCGTTGCGGCGAGGCGGACGGTGGTGATCACATCCATGGAATGCGTAGACATAGCCTCGCTAATACTGCTCTCGAGGAGCCTGCCGCCGGATGGGCGGATAATACTGGCCACGCCGGAGCCGGGGACTCGAGTTGATGCGAGAGGCATTAACGTGGAGGTAATTTAATGGAGCCTCGGCGGCTCTTCCTTGCATAACCAATCATATCTTCCCGCCAAGTCCACGCGCTTGCCTTTCATGTGCCGCACGATTGTGGCAGCGGCCACGGATATCCCCAAGGGACGCGGAATCAGCTTATCAGTGCGCTCCGCCGCGTACCTAATCGCTGTATTCAAGTCCCTCTTCCAATCCATTAATAGGTGCGCCATTCTCCATCCCTCGAACACGCGGATGTTATAGGTGATCTCGGGATCCTCCCCTGGCCTGGGAGGCGGTATGAGCACAGGTATTCCTTGCAGCCATGCTTCCCAGACGGTGGCCAGTCCCCCCCTGGTAACTATAACTTTCCTGCCCCTCCCGTATTTGCGGGACATAAGCGAGGCGTTCGCAGCCTCAACGCCTGACCCAATCACCCTAACTCCCCTGAACCTGTATACTTCCCTCCTATATTTATGAACGGCGGGCGGTATTACTATCTCATCCACGGGCTTGAACCCGCTGGAGCACGCACCGGCTGGCGCAGAGATGAACGTGAGTGCCCCCTTCTCCACTCTGCTGAACCAATCGATTACTTCACTGCCCACGTCTATCCCAAACTCATCAGCGTACCTCCTCAGTATTACGTGTTCGTGGAGGGATAATACGTAGGCTGGAAGCATTATGGCCGGATATGCATTTATGTATAATGGATCCTCTATTCTCACCTCAAATTGCCTGCCCATTGCATCCCTTACCTTTAATTTCCCCATGGAGAGATCCATGAACCTACGCTCCACAGCATCCCCCACATTAGGTAACTCCTTCGCGTAGTCCAGGAACGATCCTCCCCAATATAGGGCTGGCTTCAACGCATCCCCTAATTCCCTGCTCAGCAAGTAATCATCCCCGAATTGATTCAATATGCTTGCCTGTCCTTCGTATATCCACGGCACCACTATAGGCGCGCTTGTCCCCGCATATAGCCTAACTAACCTAGCTAATTGATACGCCCTTGTGTAGGGACCATTTCCATGGTTGAAGGCAAGTACTATGGAGTCCACAGCCCCTCGCGTGATTCGGGAGAGGCGCCACTTAAGTCCTCGCCTCGCAGATTACTGATCTCCTCTGCCCTTGATGTTATGGATGGCAAGAGGGCTTCCCGGGGACCTCAGGGGGCATTCCTTAATGAGGGCTGCTGGACCGCCCCTCGCTGTTGGCGTATAGAGGAAGCGAATCAACCCCACCCCTCACCCTGAATCAACCGCCAACCACGAAAGACAATGCATGCCGACTAAAAACACCCCAACCCAAAAGGGCGAGACCTATCTCTCATTTTATTACTTTGTGCATTGCCTGGATACATTGCCTGGCCATTCACCTCTACATATGGAAAAAGTTTATATAGAAGCGGTCTGAAGGCGATGCTTGATATGAGCTCGCAAGCCTACTTAACGCAAATAGGAGGAGTACCCGTATTGGTACTGAAGGAGGGAACGCAAAGGGCATTCGGCAAGGAGGCGCTTAGGGTTAACATAATGGTGGCCAAGGCCATCACTGAGGTAATGAAATCCACGCTGGGTCCGAAGGGCATGGATAAGATGCTGATAGACAGCCTTGGGGATATAACGATAACAAACGATGGAGCTACCATATTAAATGAGATGGATGTCCAGCACCCGGTGGGCAAGCTGTTAGTGGAGATAGCCAAGACCCAAGACGACGAGGTTGGGGATGGAACTACCACGTCCGTCATATTGACGGGGGGATTGCTGGATGAGGCCGAGAAGCTTATAGATAAGAACATACATCCGACGGTAATAATAACGGGATATAAGAAGGCCTTGGATATAGGGATAGATCATCTACGGAAGATAGCCATACCGGTTAAACGCGATGACGTGGAGGTCCTTAAGAAGGTGGCGGCCACATCCATGCACGGCAAGATAAGCGAGACCGTGAAGGACTACTTCGCGGAGTTGGCTGCCAAGGCCATGATGCAAGTAGCGGAGCAGAGGGGTAATGAGTGGGTGGCGGACTTGGACAACGTCCAGATAGTCAAGAAGCACGGCGGCAGTCTCTTCGATACCCAGCTCATAGATGGCATCGTAATCGACAAGGAGGTTGTCCATGCATCAATGCCAAAGAAGGTGGAGAACGCCAAGATAGCTCTACTGGACGCGCCGCTGGAGGTGGAGAAGCCGGAGATAGATGCTGAGATAAGGATCAACAGCCCAGACCAAATAAAGACATTTCTAGACGAGGAGGAGAACATATTGAAGTCCTACGTCGACAAGCTGAAGTCCATAGGCGCTAACGTGGTGTTCACGACGAAGGGCATAGATGATATTGCCCAATACTACCTAGCCAAGGCGGGGATAATGGCGGTCAGGAGAGTTAAGAGAAGCGACATAGAGAAGCTGGTCAAGGCAACCGGAGGCAAGCTCGTCACCAACATAGAGGACTTGACCTCGAACGACTTGGGATTCGCCGGATTGGTGAAGGAGGAGAGGGTGGGCGACGAGAAGATGGTGTTCGTGGAGAAGTGCAAGAACCCCAAGGCGGTCAGCATATTGATAAGGGGAGGATTCGAGAGGCTGGTCGATGAGGCGGAGAGGAACCTAGTCGATGCATTAAGCGTGGTCTCCGATGTAATAGAGGACCCATATATAGTTCCAGGCGGCGGCGCGGCGGAAATGGAGGTAGCAAAGGTAGTCAGGCAGTACGCCTCCAAGGTGAGTGGGAGGGAGCAGTACGCGGTCGAGAGCTTCGCTTCAGCCATAGAGACGGTACCGAAGACCTTGGCCGAGAACGCTGGACTCGATGCAATCGATATCCTTACAGAGCTTAGGCACGTCCACGAGAGCAAGGATGATGGGTGGAAGTACGGGGTCAACGCGTTCTCCAGCAAGGTAACCGACATGACGGAGACCAACGTGGTTGAGCCTCTGTCAGTCAAGATACAGGCAATGAAGGCAGCCGTGGAGGCCATGACTATGATAATGAGGATAGATGAGATAATTGCCGCAAGCAAGATAGAGACAACGGGAGGCAAGTCCGGGGAAGGAGGAAGCGAGGGAATGGGCGGTAACCCGCCTAGCTTTGACTAGGAAAACGGCATTTTTAAATGATCAATTTCAATATTTAATCCCTATATATAATTTCGTGCCCACTTGCGGTGGTTTATCCACGTTATCCAGGCCTATTATGAACCCGCCCGCCGACACCTTGTAAGAGTTCCCTCCAGAGGCGTACACCACCCCCCACATGTACACGCTCCAATTGCTGGGTTCATCCCGCTCCTCTGATATCTTGAGGTGAACCTTCCTTCCCACCCCCGCCGCGAATCTTGAAGGCACCTCCACCACGGCATTGCCGCTAAGGAATAGCCTGGCTACCCCGCCCTCCGTTTCAACCTTAACTACATCTAGATCCGCTTCGAAGGAGTACATGATTTTCAATGCACCAAAGCACTTAAAAGCATTCCCTCGCTGCACTTTCATGTCTCTGGCCGAGAGCAATAGGCGATTCCTGGTGGAAGTTGCCTCCATGCTTGGCAAGAAGGTAATGGTGACCACGGCTACAGGCCACTACAAGGGCGTTCTGGCTGGAATGGATAATAATCTAAACATAGTGCTGACGGACGCAATAAACGATAAGGGGGAGAGAGCCAGTAAGGTTCTCCTCTCAACAAGTAATTGGAGGGAGATCATAATGACCGAGCAATACCTCGACTTAGCGGACTTCGCCAAGGAATTGGAGAAGTACTTCCCAGGAATGATAAAATACGTGGAGGAGGCAAACCTAATACAGGTAGGCGAGAGCGTTAGGGTGACGCAGAACGGGGTGGAGGGGTCTGGGCTGACCGCCAAGCGCGTGAAGGAATTGTTCGATAACTACCTAAAGCGGCGGCAATAATTGGAGGCATTGTGGGCTGGGATGTTCGAGATAATCGATAAGGACGATGCAGCACGGATGGGGTTGCTCCACACGTCCCACGGTGCCATACAAACGCCCACTATGTTTCCCGTGATAAATCCATCAAAGCAAGTCATACCGCTGGACCGCTTGAGACGGGCCGGGTTCCACCACTTCATAACCAATGCATACTTGATACGAAACAATTACGGGGACGTGGCGGCGGAGACCGGGATTCATGGCTTGTTTAACTGGGATGGGCCGATAATGACGGATTCAGGCGCGTATCAATTAATGCAGTACGGCTACATAGATGTCGACCCGGATGAGATAATATCGTACCAAGTAAGGCTGGGGACGGATATCGGGGTTATATTAGACCTGCCTACCAGCATTGGAACTCCCAAGGACGTAGTATCCATTGAGGTGGAGGAGACGATGAGGAGGGCACGGCGGGCATTGCTGCAGTTGGAGGATGAGGACCCAAATCACAAAATGCTCAGGGTGGGCCCCCTCCAAGGCGGTACCTACCTGGACCTGCTGGCCCGCTCCTCCCGGGTAATGGGTAGGCTCGACTTCGACTTATACGCAATAGGCAGTCCAACCACTCTACTGGAGGAGTATGAACTAGATGGTATAGCGAAGATGATAATAACGGCTAAGCTGAACGTGCCAGCTGGGAAGCCCATACACCTCTTCGGCGCGGGTCACCCATTGATAATGCCGCTGGCTGTACTGCTGGGGGTGGATCTCTTCGACTCGGCGTCCTACGTGCTGTTTGCCAGGGATGGTCGGTTAATTATGAGGGACAGGACCGTGAGACTCGATGAGTTGGATGATGATTATATCCTCCACTCCTGCGGGGAGTGCGAGAGGTCGGTTGGGGAGGTTAGGGAATTGCCCAAGGACGAGCAGGAACGATTGCTGGCCCTCCATAACTTGTATACCATAGCGGAGGAGCTACAAGAGATTAGGCAACGAATACGCGAGGGCTCTCTCTGGGATTACGTGGAGGGCAAGGCAAGGCAGAACATAAAGCTCTACAAGGCTTATAGGCTGATAAGGAGCTGGGGATTTAGAAAATTGATTGCCAAGCTAGGCAGCGAGACCAAGGCCAACACCCATGAGCTGGCCATCTTCGACGCGGTGGATGCCGGCCGCCCCGAGGTGATTCTGTTCAAGGAAAAGGCTAGGAGAATGGGGACGGGCGAAAGGGCGATCATTATCGTTGGATACGACGAGAAGCCTATCATACGATCCCCCCTGGCGCCCCTCCTGGAGAGAATAGCTAGGTGCGGCGTCAGGGTCTACGTCTACGACGGAGCACTGGGGGCTGTGCCCCTTGAATTAAGCGACGTATACCCAGTGCCACAGATAATTAGCTGCGGTATGGCGAGGGCGGAGGTGGTGGAGAGCGATGTTGTGGTCGTTACGACTGAGGGGGCTAGGAAGAAGGCGGAGCTAGTGATGACCAGCGGAAGAAAGAGACTCTTCGTAATTCCCAGCTATAAGGCCATCTACTCCTACGCCGATGAACTGCTGAGGAGCATTTCATGCGTTGAGGAGCATCATATGTAGAGCGAGGTATCCTTGCGGCCCTCCATCTGCTTCATCTGCTTCTGGATCTCCTCTTCCAGCACCTGGGCGTCCTCATATAGCTTGGCCAGATCTAACTTTATATTGAACTTACTGGAGAAGTAGGAGAGACCAGTCGCGGCGGCCCTGGGATCGGCGAGGGATGGGTTGGCGTACGGCAGTATAGCCATGGCGGGGTACGACTTGGATGTGAACTCATTCATCATTATGGCAAGGGGACCCAGCACTAAGTAGTTATCATTCAATAAGTTCTCCGCAGCGTCCCTCCTCGTGGAGATCACCTTCACCCCCAGCTCGTCGCGTGGATCCCTTAGGGAGACGTCGAGGCCCCCGAACAATACTACGTTCCTGAATCGCGATGTGATGACCCACTTGGCCAATTCCTTGGACGCCGAGAATAACTGCCTATCCGGTATCCCGTAATTGAATAATGCGATGGTGATTCCATGGTCTGGACAATTATAGATGTCGCCCGGCGACGATAGGATCCCCTTCATATATGACGTGTAGGGCATGGATACTCCCATGAACCCTATCCTCTCGCACGGCATAGTGGTCACCAAGTGGCGGACAGCTAGGTAACCCACCAGCCCTATTCCGTGGAACCCAGTGATGAAGAAGTCTATATCGAATATGGGTTTATTGAGGATTATACTAGGCATTGGGCATCTCCTCTAGCCTCCGCAGTCTCTCTATAACGTTTAGCAACGCAGGTATCTCCGTGTCCGCGTTCACCATCTCCAGCGCCGAGCCATCCACCAGACAGGCGAAGCCATGCTGCGAGGCCTCGCTGTCCGGGTACCTCCTGAAACACATGGGGCAAACGTAAAATGATGAATCGTGCAGCGACTTGACCACTTGCTCCAGCTTACCCCTAGTCTCCTTTATGACCCACTTTATGAATTTACTCATGCTTTCATAGTTTATGCTCCACCGTATCTCCTGCATTCCGCCGTACTCCATGGTCTCCTTGCCCTTCACCACCAAGCCAACCCCGTTCAATAGATGAAGCACCCTACGCACCTCTATAGCATTGACGCCCAAAGTGGATGCTATCTTCTCGTCAGGCATCGCCTCATCCTTGCTTAACAGCGTGTTTACTATGGCCACGGCCAGCTTGCCCAGCTCAGGATTATCGTACTCTATGGTTATCCTCTTATAAACATACTCCGTTACCATGTTCGCCAACTGCTGCTGCACGACATGGCCCAGCCTAAATGCTTTAAAAAGTTGAGCGCCTCGATTAGGTGACCAACGATATAGAACCCCCCGTTCACTGGATGCAGGAGCCCGTCTTGGCCAGCTTCACTAAATTATCCAGGAATTGATTTAACTTGCTTTCTATGTAACCCTCTATTATTCTTTGGCCCACTGCAGCCATTATCCCGCTCATGCTTAGATCCGCATCGTACGATACATTGCCATCGCCTATCTTGGCCACTATGTTGGCGTCCAACGTGGTTCCAGGTCCCTTACTCCTCAGCCTTAACTTAATGGAGCGGGCCTCGTTGTCCACTTGAACTATTGAGATCGATGTATTGAAGTCCCCCCTCACTGGACCCATGTGGACGAACAATTTCATCTCGTAATCTTGGCCCACCTTCTTCACCTCCTTGACGTCAGGGACGCACTTAACCACATCATCTAACCTTTCAATTATTAATTTCCACATATCGTTTGACCCTATATCCATCGGACGCTGGCCTGCCAGCTTCATGGAATAATGGCGCTGCATTCGCTTTAAAGCTTTCCCGAGAAACGCATTTAATTAAGCGGGCGCGAATCGCTCAATGATCTGCACCACGGTTAACGTCAAGTATGAAACCGAGATATTCTCAAGGGCGGATTACGTAGTTTTAATCAAGGATGGTAAAATAGTATACAAGGAGGAAAACCCAGCCCTCCACGCGAAGGAGAGGAGGCCGGCCGTGGCTAAGCGATGCATGGAGCTGGGCGCGCAAGTCGTTGTGGCGCCGCATGGATCGCTCTGCCTTCCATCATACATGATCCTCTCCAAGAGCGGGAAGGCAATGTACGTGGTCAAGACAGGGGAGCCGGTCCAGGAATTGAGAGCGTGGCCCATTAACGCGGGCGAGGTGGCTTACTCCTCACTGCTCGCGGTCTGGGAGAGGATTAACCATGGTTGAGAGCCTATATCGTCCAGATAAATGCCGGGGTCCTGGATCCACTCAAACGACTCACTGGGCCCCCATCATCCTAGCTATATCGTATATTACGGCCGGCTTCCAATAGAGGACGCTGCGCTCCCTGAGTATCCCGATTATCCAAATTACGAGGAAGCCAAGCCCTATTAAAGTGCCAAGCACAGATACTATTATCAAGTGCAGGATTGGTATGAACATGAATGGAATCGATATGATGCCGAGCACGACCTCAACCACTATTATCAATAACCCGAAGGAGATGCTGAGGTAGGACCAGTGCTTCACGTAATTGGAGTTAGGCTTCATTATGAGACCCAGTATTCCTCCCACCAACGGTATCACCCAAGCTATCAATGCCCACGTATGCTCCTCATTATCGACTTGAGCCATGAGGTCATGAAAGATGATGCGTTTATAAAGATTGCTGAAGAAACATAACCAGTTAAGCTTAAGCATGGATGCATCGCTCTCGTGAAGAGGAGAGCCTCGGGAATAGTTTTAAGCCTGTTAATTAACCGAGCGCGTGGATGCATTGGAGCAACGCAGGGCCCTCATCAAGTACTTCAAGCTCAGCCACGAGGTTGGGCTGAATACCTTGATGGGGGGAAACGCCAGCATTAGAATTGGGAGCCGCGTGTTGATTACTCCAACAAATGCTCCGAAGGCTGAGCTGACGGAGGAGGACTTAGTGGAGATCGACTTGGAAGGCAATGCCACTTCAAGCAGTAAACGGCCATCTAGTGAGTGGAGGATGCACGTGGCCATATACAAGTCGACCATTTACGGCGCAGTGTTCCACGCTCATCCACCTAATGTCCTGGCAATAATGAATGCGGGAATCTCGCTGGATGAATCGTTCAGCGAGCTCAAGTCGTATGCCCACGGCGTGGCCGTGGTGCCCTACATAGAGCCGGGCACGCAGGAGTTGGCGGACAGAGTTGCGGAAGCCATGGCTGGGGGAGCTGACTTGGTGATGCTGGAAAAACACGGAGCCGTGGCCGCCGCCGCATCAATACAGGAAGCATTCAACAAAATGGAGGTACTAGAGATGGTAGCATACGTAACCCTCTCCACGACCAACGCTAGAAAAGCGATATAAAATACTCCATGAATTCCCATTCCCCCTTCCCACGCTCAAGCGCCAGTAAATCCCCTGCATCCAGCTATTGCCTGCATTTATTGCCGCTGTCGGGCGGTAGTATCCATAAATGTCGAGAGGCGGCGAGGGGATGTTGGGATGCTCATTAATGGGCTTAAATAGAGCTTAAATATGGGGAATAAAAGTGGAGTACCGTGAGCACGGCGGCTAGGATCAAGTCATTGCTTTATAGGAAGCTCTTTCACTTGGTTCTCTCCGTTTTACTTATAGTTCCATTCGTAGCAGAGTTACAGCTTCAAATAATCACGTATTACTACCTTGTACTGCTCATATTGGCAGCGATGCTCTATGCAACTCAATTGAAGAAACCCATAATATCCATGGTTATAAGCCAGGCGTTGGATGATGCGCGGAAATCCATCAGGGAACAGTTGGTGAGGGTGCTAAGTACAATACAGCGAAGCGAGGAGGGCGAGGTTATTTTCACATTCAACAAGTTGGAGAGCGTGTTCAACGAGACCTTAAACAGCATAGAGAGGGATTACGAGAAGAGAGGGGGTTACTTGGGGGTGTTAATGGGGTCCGTGGGGGTCTATGCATCCTATACCGCGTTCGGCCAGCTAGCCGTCTACGGCATACTTGCACTGATATTTTATGATACATTCAGTGCATTAATTGGAACCGCGTTCGGAAAGCATAAACTGCCCTACTCCAGTTCCACGGTAGAGGGGGCTATCGGCGGATTGCTGGTGTACGCGGCGGTGCTGGCTATATTCTACCTCAACATTTTGGACTTGATAGTGCTGGGCATAGTGGCAGTGCTATCCGAGGCTTATGGAGTGGAGGATAACTTGACGATTCCCGTATTCACGTCGTTGGCTGCTTTCTTGCTGGGCATGCCGACCATCCTTNNCCGCGAGCTACTAAACCCGGCATTGGATTCGCGCCACGAAATGTTAAAATGAGGCGGTTGGACGACCAAGCGCGTGAGCGTGTCCGTAAATCTGAGCGATTTAGAGGAGTTAATAGGCCGTAAGCTCTCCATAGATGACTTGCGGGAACTCATTAAATTCGTTAAGGCAGAAATAGAGGGGGTGAGGGATGAGGAGGTGGAGCTTGAGGTGACACACGATAGGCCAGACCACTTCTCAGCTGAGGGATTATCCAGGACCCTCAGGGGTGTGTTGGGAATTGAGACTGGATTGGCGCAGTTGGAGTTCAAGTGGAGCGATAGCGCGGCGATACGTGAGGTACCCAACAGGAGGTACGCTGTTTTCGCCATTGTGCGCGGACTCTCCCTGAGCGAAGAAGCGCTTAAGCAGTTGATACAGTTGCAGGAGAAGTTATCCTCTGTTTATGGCAGGAATAGGAGGAGGGCGTCAATAGGTATATACGACTTAGCCAAGGTGAAGCTACCCATAGAGTATAAGCAAGTGAGTCTAGACGAGGTAAATTACGTACCCCTCGACTCTAAGGAGGCTGTGCAAGGGATTCAGCTCCTTGAGACCGAGAAGGGTAAGATGTACGGCGAGTACGCATTGTTGGACGGCAAGGTACCCGTGATAATGGACTCTGATGGCAATGTGCTGGCGGTTGCCCCAGTGCTCGGCAGCGAGACCTCTAAGGTGGACGCGGGAACCAGGGATGTCTTAGTGGATGTCACGGCCGTCGACTCCAAATCGCTTCGGGAGATCTTCACAATATTCATATATGGCCTGCGGGAGAGAACCAAGGACCACAGTGTGGAGATAATAGGGACGAATGCCTTAACGCCCGCCGACATATCGATTAGGAAGTGGATGCTAAGCGTTAACTCCGTCAATGACTTGCTTGGAACAGAGCTTGATAAGGCCAGCGTGGCGAGCGCGTTGCTTAGGGCCAGGCATGGAGTCTATTCGCTGGATGAAGTGGATGTAGAGGTAAGCGTTGCTCCCTACCGGCTGAGCGTGATTCACTCGGTGGATTTGATAGAGGATGTGGCTATATTACACGGATATCACAACGTGGGAGGCATTAATCCCCCAAGCCCATCCGGGGGAAAACTGCATCCCTTAACCAAGCTGAGCTCGCTAGTTAGGGAGGCCATGGTTGGCCTAGGTGTGCAGGAGGTGATGAACTACGCATTGACGGATCCCTTCCTGGCATCGCTGGATGGGGCTCCAGTGAAAATCCTGAACCCAATAAGCGAGCTTTACTCCATGGTTAGGACAGGCATATGGCCCCAGTTAATCTCAACGCTTGCTAGGAACAAGACGCTGACCGCCAGGAAACCCAAGGTGTTCGAGGTGGGAAGAGTGGCCTTCGTGGCAAGGAACTCCGTGATTGAGGAGAATCACTTGGGATTCGCTGTTGCAGGCGACGAGGTGACGCTGACCGACGTGCTGGTGATTCTGGGTTCCTTGCTTCGCCAATTAAACGTCAAGCCCGACTACTCATCCATACAGGATAGGAATGGGATTAATGGGAGAACGGTTAGGGTGATGGTTAACGGAGTCCCGGTGGGCAAGGCATTCGAGGTAAACCCAGATATATTGACCAAGCTGGGTCTCGAAAATCCCGCGGGTGCATTCGAGGTGAACCTAGATGAGCTGGGCAAGATTATCTTCGCGCAGTGAGGAGGCCAAGATCGAGGTGATCCGCTCCGCTGCGTTCGTGGATCCCCGGGCCCGATCCATACATAGATGCAGCAGATTGCTTCCACCTCCTCAAGTACCTTCCGAAAATGAGCGGGGATTGATTGCATGGATGTCAAGCGATTGAAGCTGGGCATTGAGTGTAGTCCTGGCTTCGATGGTGTTGCAACGAATTTCCTGTCTATCATGAACGAGCACTTATTGAACACTATGCGGGACTGCGTGAAGGCGGTCTACGTCGATGCTAAGTTCATCAGGAACTTGCTTTACAGCTCCGGCCTGCTTAGGTTCATTAACTCTAACGGCGTGGAGGTAATAATTCCCTCGGGGGTATCCTTGTTTACGCTGTCTAACGTAAAAAGGTACGTGGATAGGGTGGCGATTCACCTAATGAAAGGGGAGGCTTCGTCCTTGGTCGTGGATGGATTATTCATCTCATCCATGTCCCCTAACTTAGATTTGCTTGATTACCCCGTGGAGAGGCTCTACGTGTTGTTATCCCCAATTGAGGCGAGGAGAGGCTTTAACTTGGTGTCCAGCGCACCTTTACTTGATACGGGCAGGTTGAGGAGCGTTAGCTTGGTTTTTCCCTAGCCTTTTTGTCCTATGGTAGCTATTGAGGCATATATGTAACTCATGGCCTCCGTCCACTTGAATACGCCGTTCTCGTAGTCCACGTATCCCCTTATCACGCTTCTCTTGCTGATGGATGAGTGAGCGCCGCAGCGTGGGCAGTATAGGGTGAGGGAAATGGGGTTCTCGGCCAGCACTAAGTTGGCTTTTCCGCATGAAGGGCATACGTAGCTTGTTCCCATCTCCATGTTTTCTGCTTGCCATTACTGTTTATAATACACACATCTATTTTAACCATTATGGATAAATATTAGCTTGCTTGGTATTGGGGATAATGAAAATCGAAAGTTTCGGAGACAACCCTTGGATCCCCATAATACGGAGTCACCCCCTCAACAAAGAGCGCTTGGAGTACTTCAATTCGTTATTATCATCCAAGGAGTATAACGATTATAAACGGGATTAGGCCCAACGCCACCGGTATCGGGAGGGCCGGCGCGTATCCCTTCTTTGGTAGTAATACCTCTATTGTTATGATCAAGCCGGACGAGACGCATGCCATGGATCCCAGCACGGCAGCGGCAGTCACTAAGGGACCCAGGCCGGACGAGACCAGTACATCCAAGCTGGCTATCATGGAGTAAATCACTAAATCGCCCACTCCCAGACCTAGATCCCCGATGTCCACCATTAACCCCTTCAACACGTTCCTTTTTTCCCGCCTCTCCTCTTCCCCACTGGATGAGACTAACTTGCCGAGCAGGCCCTTGTATACCATCACTATATCGTATACTATCAGGGCTATTGGTAGTATCAGCAAGGTAAGAGGCGGGAATGTTATGGACAGTATCGTTCCTGCCATTGCGCTATATAGTGTTATGCTAACCGTGCTGCACAAGCCCTCCCTGGCTAAGGCGCAATATACCATTAATGCAGACAAGATAGTTATGAGTACATATAGGGCATACGCGTTGTTAAGCAGTGGTATGTCGTACAAGTAGCCGAACACGCTGGTGAAGAATGTAACCATGGAGAAGACCATAATGGTTATCAGCGCGGCCTTCATAGCGGTGAATAGCTTGATCTTGCCATATCTTATCAATGCATATATTATTGCCGTCATGGTCACCATCAATATCACAATTATCAAAATATTATATATCCCGGATTGAACTGTGTTGCTTTGTTTGAATGGGGGACCCGATGGAACGTAGGTAACGTGCACCGATACAAGGCCTGCTGTTAACGCCGAGCCCATTATCATGTCCATCAACGGCGCCGCCAAGTAAAGCAGCCACCTGTGCTTCATTGGCCATACAGCCCAACCGGGTATCTAAATAAACATTATTCAGCTTTTGGAGAAGCGGGACTTGACGCCCAAGACATCTGCTCAATCCTAATTATCTATCCATGAAGCGCTGCTATAGTTGGGTTACGTGGAAAAGCTTATTTACCATTGACGAAAGTAGGGTAGCCAATAGTAATGATATCATTGCCGGAAACCGTGTTAAATGGATTAAACGCCGTGTCAGACGAATTAGAAAGAGTATTCTCAGAAATAGACATGCCGGAGGCGTTGAAGAACACGGTGCGGCATTACTTGATGAACAGGGGTAAGATGATAAGGCCCATGTTAACAATGCTGACGACCCACTCATTAGGGGGAAACGTCTCCAACGCCATAAAGCCAGCCATAGCTGTGGAACTGGTCCACATAGCATCCCTGTTGCAGGACGACATAATGGATGGCCATATCATGAGGAGAGGAACGAGCACTCCCTTCCACATGTTCGGTCTCGAGAACACCATGCTTGCAAGCGATTTAGTGATAGCGAAATCAATAGAGTATGCAATAATGTCCGACAAGAAAGTGGTGTTCGAGTTAGTGAATGCATCGATAAAGCTATCCATCGGCCAATCATATGAAGTGGAGTATAAATACGCCAAGAAAGCAACAATAAATGACTACCTCAAGATGGTTTCCTATAAAACATCATCCCTAATAGAGGCCGCGTTAGTAATAGGGGGATACATGGCTAACGCCGATAAGGACTCCATAACCAAGCTAAGGAAGCTCGGGAACCTCATGGGAATAGCATACCAGATCAGAGACGATATAATAGATAACCTAGGCCTTGACGAGCAGAACCCCGAGGCCACGGGCACGGGCCTCAATATAGTGGAGCTGCTGGGCAAGGGGGCGGGGGAGGCCATTGCCATACTGAACAAATACTTAGATGAAAGCATTGAGCTGGCGAAGAGCATATTCGCATCAAATAATGGCGAATTCGTGGAGCTGATATCGTTCCTACGGCTGGAGACCGACAGGCATAATCAAGCAGGCAATGCATAGCTGTGGGGATTAGGAACTGGGGGGTTTAGCGAGATTATCCAAGATCCTCTTCAGCTTATAGATCACATCCAGTGAATCCCCGCCAAACACGTAAGTTATCGGCTCCATACCGAAACCCCCCAGATCCACCACGGCATCGATATCCTTAGATGACGCCTCCTCCGCAACTGACTTTATCACCTCATCCTCGTTCGGGGCTGATGGGTGGGCTATGACTGAGTACTTGAGACTGGCCATCCTCAAAGACTCCTCTATTTCTTTGTCGTATCTTATCGATGCAACGGCCCTAATCCTAGACCTATGCCTACCCACCTCTAGCATCACCCTACCCAGATGAGTGCTTACCCCATACGCTGGAACGCCCCATGCCCTAGGCCTGCCTCGCTCCAAGCCTATCCTGCCCGGCACGGCAGCTATGTCCATCTCATTCCTAGGATTCGGAATAGACTCCGCTATGTTCATCAAAACCCTAGGCACTAGCCTGGCGAACGCCTCATTACCCTCTATCTCGCTGATAGCCGAAACTAGGTTCCTTATCACGACGTCCCTAGGGCTTAGTATTAACTCACAGGCCCTGCAATTGGACGGTATCCTGGGGTTCACCTGCCTATGCGAGCTGCAATAATCCAAGCGAGATAGATTCAGCAATGATTTATTGGTGAGGTACTCCAGAGCCTCTTGAACCTTGCCGTCAATAACCAAGGACACCGCTATGCCCGCCATGGAGTCTATATCCATTAAATCCAAGCCCTCCGCAGCCGCCCTATTGCGTAGCTCGTCATGGCTGGATATTATCTTGTTAACCATGGGCTGGGTGACCCCCAATAACCTGGATATGTTGAGCTGAGTATAGCCAGCCCTATATAGCCTCCAAGCCACTTCGCCCTTGACCACCCTCAAGACGTGATCCGATAGAAATTCCAACCCAGTGTCTAATGACGTGATGATCACCGCTCACTTAGAGACCCGCCACATGGATCGCCATAACATGATCCATGGCTGCGCAACGAGGGAAATCTCGCCACATGGCGATCCGGAAAGAATAATGATGATTCAGGCAGTGGATCCAAGATCCCTCCGCACATGAATCAATGAGTGGATCCATCCATTTCGGAATGGTCAGCATTGATGCCGTTATGGAAGCTGAAATTTAAATGTTTCCATAATTCCATTATCTTCAAACTGCCATGATTGGTTTTTATTGTTCTTAAAATGCCAGCGCTGGAGCTATGCTTGCCCAGCCGCTTCCTCCTCGCTCTCCACCGACTCCACTATGCTCAATATGCTTCGTGGTTGATATCCAATCAGCATCTTCCATAGATCAGACTCCCTGTACACGCCGTAAACCTTTCCCCTCGCGCTGCGCTTCACCACCTTTATCAAGCCCTTCTCCACTAACTCCTCCAGGAAATTCCTTATCACGACGCTCTCTGCCCTGGGCGATTTCCTGCTCCTCATGCTGATGTCCTGAGCTAACTTGCTGGGCCTCAAGGTGACCAGGCGGCCCCGCGAGTTTACCACTAAGTCCTTCATGACTTGCAGTACATATATTTTTATGTTTCTCGCGTCCATAGCGGCGACCGCCACTACCTGCCTCTGGACCTGAGAGGAAGCCATGGAAAAAAGCTCACCACTTGATTGCTTATAAATAATATCGCATATTAACACTAACATATATTTGCAGGATAGTGTTAAAGCGGGGAAGCAAGGGCGGCGAACTAGGCGGCGAATGCCCATTAGGGCAAATTTTTTAAACCATGCACAGCATCGGCTTATGAGGACAAGTGGGCAAGCGAATACTGGTGCAAAGAAGGGGACGGGGAGGGTCTCAGTTTAGGAATCCCATATGGAGGCGCGAGGCTCCTCTAAGATATATTAGGTATGAGGAGGCCCAGCTTAAGGAAGCCAAGCGCGGGGTAGTGAAGGAGTTAATTCACATAAGCGGCGTCTTCTCGCCGGCGGCACATGTAGTGCTCCAAGATGGTAAGGATATGTATCTGCCGGCCGTGGAGGGATTATACGTAGGCAAGATAATAGAGTTCGGGGCTGGAGCCAGGGTAGAGACGGGCAATATAATGCCAGTGCAGTTCATACCGGAGGGCACCATGATATCCAATATAGAGAAGCGGCCGGGAGACGGCGGTAAGTATGCCAGATCCAATGGATCATATGCTGTGGTGTTGGTGCATAAGGGTAACTTCACCAGCATTCAGTTACCCAGCGGCATAATAGTGGACGTGGACTCCAGGTCCAGAGCCACTGTGGGCATAGTGGCCGGCGGCGGAAGGACTGAGAAGCCCATGGTAAAGGCAGGGGCAAAGTACCACCTGGCCAAGAGCAAGTCATGGAAGTACCCACTGGTGAGGGGCAAGGCAATGAGCGCGTACGCGCACCCGCACGGCGGCGGATCTCACCAGCATGGCGGAACCCCGGTGCCCAGGAATGCACCGCCTGGCCAGAAGGTAGGCTTCATAGCGCCCATGTGCACCGGGAGGGGGTGCAGGAGAGTAAGGGCGCAGATGCAGCAACAGCAGCGGCAAGCCGCTCAGAGGACGCGGTAATCCAAATAATTAAAACGAGTGAAGTTACATCCTTGATATGTAGTATAGGAGCACCATTCCTATTAAACTGCTTGCCGTGATCACCAGGGACGGCAAGGCAATGGTTTCATCGTAGCCCATCATGGCCCATTTGGAGTACGCTATGAGCATTGCAATTCCCTGCACTAGGAAGATTATGGACAAGAACAAGAGCAGTTTTCCTATCTTGGTGAAGCCTATGGAGTAGTAATTGCGGGATATCAATCCAGCCAACACCACGTCCCCAATCACCAACGCTATATCCACCAACCAATAAATCCCTATCATTTCTCTCCCCTCGATGCCTTAACTGCATTAATAACTATTTCCCAGTTTTTCTCAGCGTAATCGCTTAAGAAGTAGGGAACCCCGTATGCCTTACTCGTCCTAGTCACCAAGCCATGCCTCTCCAATATCTCGAGATGGTATATAATGGTTCTATAATTGACGCCGAGGTGCTTGGCTAATTGATTGGGATTCATGGGCTTCTCCTTCAATGACAGCATTATCTGAAACCTCATCCAACCACCCCTAGAACCGCCGAGCAGCCATATGAGCATCCTCCTCCAATCCTTGGCGTCACTAAACATCACGGCCACTCTTCCAGTTTCCCTTTTAAAAACACCGACTTGAACCATCAACGCGTTTATTATCACCACGAATTAAAATAATTTTTGCAAATTAATTGCAAATCTATTGATTCCAACACGGCTGAGAATCCCATTCAAGAAAAACCAAAAAATAAATGCACTCCTAACTCAATCAACGATGGGTGCAGGAATAGATGGACTGGGGAGGGCCGTGAGACAGTCGACAATGAGAGTGTCACTCTACATAGAGGTGGGAAGCGAGTGCGAGGTTGTGGTTAAGTCCTTAATGGTGGACGAGAGGGACCTGCCGAGCGGTATTTCCACGTCAATGAGGTGCCAAGATGGAGTATTGATATATGAGGTGAGCGCATCCATTGATGAACCATCTTCTATACTCACCGCCTACAATACCCTGGATGACTTGATAAGAAACCTGAGGGCAGCCCTAGCCGCCCTTTAGGGCTTACTGCTTCTGAGCCCCAGATTGAGATGCATTGGATTGCTGAGGGCCTTGAGATTGAGGAGCCCTAGGCACTGTGGGGACTTTAGGCGCTGACTTGCGCTCCACCTTCCTCTCCGTCTCCGACCTAACCTTCAATATTCCCATGTATATCGCACAGTTAACGCAGTAAGTCTTGGTTACGTAATATCGCGTTATCAACGCGCCCTGCTTCTCCAAATCCTTGGCCAAATCCCCTGGAACTGGGGAGTATGGCACGGTGACTCTCACTGCCTTAGAACGCGGAACGCGTCTGCCGCAGTTATCGCAGTAGACAACGGATTCCTTTCCTTTATCACCCTTATGTCGCCCACGATTCTTCCTCTTCTTTGGCATAGGCGATCTTGCATGCAATGTTTATAAATATATCGAGACCCAACAATCGATTCACTAATTGGCTTGAGACCCTCCATTCACGAGCCCTATTTATACCCCAGTAACTTGGACTTCATTCAATGAGGGCCTTCATAGTGAGATCGGACACGGCATACATAGATGAAGGGGAGCCTCCATTCAAGGCAGGTAGGCTAGACGTGATGTTGAACTCGGCCATCTCGGCGATCACACACGGCAATGCCCAGGAAATCAGGCGGGATGTGGAGTTCTTCATGGTAATGCCGCTGAACGATCCCCCAATAATTCACATAAATGCCTCTACAATAACGAGGGCGCCCATAAATGAGGAGGACATGCTATCGCTGCTGCTGAGCGGGCTGAGAGGAAGGGAGCGGGGGGTGAGGGGAATGCATGGAAGCCTCGATTCACTGCTAAATGAGTTGCAATCCCGCGGCTACTTCCCGATATACCTCCACGAGGATGGGGCGCCCATTAAATCCATCCGTCCACGGGAAAACATGGCATTCATACTGGGCAATCAGAACGGGATGCCCATCTCCGACGAGTCTATGATGAGGAAGCGAGGCGTGAGGAAGGTATCGCTGGGCCCGTTGCCCTACATGACTTGGGAGTGCGTGGCCATAATCAATGCAATGCTTGATGGGCGGATCCTCCTCGCTTGAGCCAGCATTGCTGTCAAGATCGAACAGCCCGGCAGAAATGCTTAATAGATTTTGAGTGAGCAATGCCTTACATGGAGCCAAGGGCATTTAAGAGATTCGTGGATAAGCTAACCAAGGAGAACCTATGGATATACGTTGTAAAAACGCTGATGGATGGAGAGAAGACGGGGTATGAAATAGTCAAGTCAGTGAAGTCGTTGGGGATATCCACATCAACGGTCAATGTTTACATGGTCCTATACAAGATGGAGAGGGATGGATTGATTAAGTCTGATGAACGCAGCGACGGCAAGTACTACGAGAACACACAGCTGGGCGTAACTACGTTCAATAACGCATTGCAATTTCTGGACTCCCTGCTGGAGAAGCTTGGCTGCGAGCTGCGGTGTGTATCATGATTGGGAAAATAAAGGATGAAATAGAGAAGAGGATAGAACCGCTAGCATCGCTGCTGCCCAGAAACCCAAACGCGATAACAATGGCTGGATTAGCATTCGCTATAATCTCAATCGTACCCTCAATATACGACAAACCCCTCCTCACATTGGTGTTGGTGGCATTGTCAGGCCTAATGGATGGGTTGGATGGGCTGGCCGCCAGAAAGCATAAAATGACCTCGGCGTTCGGGGCATTCCTGGACTCCACCTTGGACAGATACGTTGATTTCATCTTGGTAATGGATGCAGTGATGCTCGAGCCATCAATGAATCTCATGCTGATCGGATTCGTATCGTATCTTGGCGCTGTGATGACCAGCTACATAAGGGCCAGGGGGGAGTCGCTTGGATTGAAGATGAGCGGCAGGGGGCTCTTGGAGAGGCCTGAACGAATGCTATACATGATGGCTCTGCTCTTGATAACGGCCATTGTGGGCAGCAAGGCATTGCTCTATGGAATGACTATATTCGCTGCATTGACCAATCTAACGGCAATTCAGAGAGGCATCATAGTGGCCCACGAGCTGAAGGGCGCGGAGAGAATGAAGGTAAATTAACTGCAATTTAGCTGTATGTAGTTCACACCAATGCAACTCCATGAATTCTGACCTCCTCCCCGCCCTAAAGGGCGAGGTTTGTCCTTTTCCTATCATGGCGTAAGTGCTTGCGGTCTTGGAAACTCCACTTCTTAGTTTATGGTAGGGGGATGTATTTTTAGGTGGTTTAGGTGGTCCAATCATCCGCGTTGATTCCATTGCTTGGAGCCAAGGAAACAGCCAATAAAACCTACACGATGCGGGGGACAGGAAGGAAAGGATGAGCCTCCAATAAGATCTAGATGAGCGAGTGGAAACGGCATAGGTGCGCCATTAAGCTCAAGCTTAGTCTCTGGAGTAGTATTTTTAAGCAGCAACGCATTGAGCCTTGCAGTGACTGCATTGAGCGAGAGCATAATAATATACGTGGAGAATAATAATGTATCCAAGAAGGAGACTGCCAAGGGTGATACTGCATCTGTGGTGAAGGACTTGGCTAAGAAATTAATAGAGGAGTGGGATCCCAATGCCAGCGATTTCATAGTATTGAAGGATCAATACCCCATTAAGTTACCATTGCCCTTATCCAAGGAATTAATGGATAAACTATCCCGCTTCGATATAAAGAGAGTCGGCAATGAGGCCGAGGCCTCCCTCCCGGTCTACGAAATAACTTATAGCAATAAATGGGAGGAGGAGACATTCAAGGCGGAACGCCTAATAGTTATTTCACCATTAATAAACGATGAAGTCACTTCACAAATAACCGATGCCGTGATAAATGCCCTAAACGAGGAGGGAGAAGAGGAGGACGGGGAAGAGGAGGATATAGAGTAATAAATATACGGTTCTCGAAGGACGAACGCCGTTATTTATCTAATAAGACTCAAAACAGTTTGGATCCAATTATCGATTCGAACGGTATGTCCAAGGCATCTAGGACTTGCTCCAGAGATGACTCCAAGTACTCCACGTACTTATCCACGTCTATTTCATCTATCCTGGCCAGCTGGACGGGCTTAACCCCCTCCTTTGTCTTTGTCTTAACATAGAATATTATATCCCCCGGCCCTATCTTATATCCATAGGGGGCCAATTGAAGGGCGGCCTTCACGTGTTGCGGCTTATTGGCCGTGTAATCCTCTATTCCCTTGGATAGCGTTACCTTTATCATCAGCATATTCAACGGCAGCTCCTTGTTCTTCAGCTTGGCATAGTACTCCTTAACCTTTTCTTGTATCATGCCTGTCACGGCCTGCACATCATTTATTGACTCTATTTTAGCGAAGAGCTTTAGGACGTCGTTGAAGGCCATCTTTGCGAAGTCCGGCGTGTTGCGTTTCTTTCCAAGCAATCCCTTTACGTCGAGCGAGCCATCGCTCAGAATCCCGGCGTAATTCTTCTTTCTACTACTCATCGCTATTATCCTATAAGTCTTGTCCAGCTCTATGTCTATTCCCAAGCTATCCCTGACCCAACCTATCAATTCCTCCATCTTTGCCTTATCGGGGTTGAATATGAAGAGACTATCCGTGTCACCATAAATGGGCGAGAGCCCTAGCTCCATGGCTCTAACCAAAGTTGAGGTTATGGATAGCCTGCCCAACGCCGTCACGAGCTCAGCCAGTGGTGGACAGTATAATGGAAATATCTCAGCCCCGAACACGCCGTAGGAGGCGTTTATGAATACCTTCAGAGCCGCTTGTATCACATTGTAGTAATCCCTCAAGACGGGGTTTTGCTCCGTCTTCGCGAGCCGCTTATATACTTGAACCCTCATGTCGCGCAGCAAGCCAACGAGTAGGGCAGTCATTCCTCTCCTATCCATGCATACCCAATGATCCATGTCAGGGTATGGCTTATTGACCTCCTGCTCCTTCTCGGGACACCTTACAGTCTCGTAGGATAGGTTCCAGCGCTTTATTATGGATGGATATAGACTAGCGAAGTCCAGCACTTGGACGTTGGGGAACACGCCGGGAACCGGATCTATAACTATGGCTCCCAAGTATTTCTTGCCCTTTATTATGGCCTTGGTAGACGTGGTTCCCTTTGCCCTCTGTATATCCTCCTTATTCGGTATCAACCAACCCCTCCTCCTATGCTCAAAGTAGAGCATGTTGCGGATCCAAGCCGATACTTGGGACCTGACAAGATCATCGATGGGGGTCTTGGATATCCTCGCCATCAATACTATCAATTTCATGACTAAGTTGTTATTATACGTGGTAAGGTGAAGCGTCAATAGGGCATCCCTGAAGTTATAGTTGACGAGCTCCACATAATTCATCTCGCTGATGGGCTTCTCCCTGGACACCTTAGATATGCCGAGCAGCGAGCTAGCTATTATGTCGAGCGACTTCTCGCCTCCCTTGTATTTTCCATTGAATGCATAGGTCTCTATTGCCCTTGAGTTGAAAAATTTATAGAGATCTATGTGTATCCCCAAGATATACTTCGCCTCGCCATTCATGGTGAGAGCAATGGGTATTTCCTCCTTCTGGAACCCCAGCTTCAAGGCCCTATTATATATGTACGTGAAGTCGAAGTTGTCTCCGTTGAACGTAATTACGATGGGATACATTAACATTTCCTTGAAGAACTCCTTGAGGAGTTCCCTCTCAGAGTCGAAGAACATGACCTCCACGTCGTTCGACATGAATTGATTCAAGTTGCCATCGTTGAGCCCCATATCCTTTCTCCTCAATACGAGGACCCTCCTCAATCCGTCGCTGCCAGCCAGGCCTATGGCTATTATCTCGTAGGGCGCCGTCTTTGGATTGGGTATCTTGTTCTCCTCTGGAGTGAACACCTCTATGTCTATCGCGACCCTCTTCAAGTCGGGCACGGGGGTCTGGAACAGCGGGAGCCACTCATTGAATGCTCTCAAGAACTCCTCGTCGTCCTTATAGATCAGTTGCCCCTGCTCTAATATTTCATTCGGTATGGTCGTCTCCACTTGAACTAGCTTTCCATTCTCTATTCTATAGAACATGCCGGGAACCAGGCTCCTGTCGAACATGTAAGACAGATGGTACTTTATCTTGGCCTCCCAAGTCCGCTGCAGTCGCTCCCTTATCGAGTTACCCCTTCCACCTATGCTCAATGGATCCTTCGCATATATCTTGGTGAATGTTTTCTCCTTCAACTCTAGAGGATCGAATTTCTTGACCACCTCCATGTGACTGAAGCCCTTGTGTCCGATTATCTCCTTGTGTCTCGCTATTATCTCTCTGGGGGGGATATCCGTCAACAAATACGATCGATGACCTGTATTATCGTACCAGAAATAGATCTTATCGTTGACAAAATCATATAGCTTTGCAAGGGCCTTGCCACTCTTCCCATCATAAATAACCGAGAGCAGCATGGATGGAGGGGAATTAGACGGTGTCTCTCCTACCAACGTTACTTGTATCTCCTCCTCTTCCTCCGACTCCCTAAAGCGTTCCTCCTCCTCTTCCTCTACCTCGGGCTCCTCCACGCACATAGATGGACCAAGATGGTTAAAAACCTTGCCGCATCGAGGAAAGGATAATACCAGGCCATTCCGCTTGGAGGACTAACCAAGGGTCTCTATCAGTCTCATTATCTCGAATCCAGTCGTGCTGCTTCCCACTATGGCTCCTCTATTGTTTGCAACGGCGCCGCTCCTCACGAACCCTATACCCCTATTAATGGTGCCCACATTAACCCTTATCTTGAATAGATCCTTGACTTTCTTCACATCCTCATCGCTGGCATCGGGAGTCATCAATACCCCATTATCGTTGATTATAGCGATGGAGCCCACTATGTAGGAACCACATAAATCCCCAGAAACCGCTTCAGTGCCTAATGTATTGGATATGTTGTGCAGGAGCTCCGTCTCCATTATGTTGGAGATCAACGAGACCTTGTTATTAGTCAATACCAGGTTAGATATGGCGGTGTATTTGCTAGGCACTACCTCCACATTTAAGTCCTTCCTGGTTCCCAACCTTATCCGCTGCAATTCATCGTCGGTGACTATGCTTGGCAATATTATCCCATTATCGTTGCCAGCGACGAATATGCCTACCAAGGGGGATTTAGCTATACTTACTTGAATGACCTCTACGGATAAGGCATCCCTAACTCCCTGGATTAGTCGCTGAGGAGCGTCCTGCGGGATGAGGGCATACTCATTATTGGCAAACACATACACCCCGATGGCATTGGTTCCGTAAACGGCGAGGGGAACTACCTCGAACTTACCCATAAGCTGGCCCATCAAACATCATTGCTCGGCGGCCAAATCAACCAAGGCGCTCCCGTCCTCGTACTTAATGAGTTTCACCTTTATTTTGCGGGGAGGCTTCTGCATGCCGCGGCTCCACACCGCCTCGTTTAAGGACTGTGAAATGCCTACCTTATCTGCATCTACGTGAAGATGCTTGGATGCAAGGGTTTTTAACATCCTTATTGCGTATGGAGTCCTCTTGGTTCTGGACACCTCCCTCGTCCTGCGCAGGTTCACGTTCATGGTCATTTCATTGACCGATTTCTTCTCTTGCTGTTCGCTCATGCAATTCACCCCCCTAGATTCCTAATTTATTTCTTCTCCAGTTCCTTTTAGTGTAGGAGAGCGTTACTCTCCTGTTGGTCTTCACCACCACCCAGCTGGGCGGGTTCCTGTTCCTCCTGGCTGCTGCAGATAGCCTAAGCTTTCTTCCAAGCGGCTTGTGGCTGGCCATGTTGCTCACCTAAACCTTATTTTATACTCTTTTTTAGTTTGTTGGTATATGGCCTCCAGCATCCTCTTCAAATCCTCGTCGGTTATGGGTATCCTAACCCTATTGGTCTGGGCCAAAGCTATTATTTGGGATTCCAAGGCTTGAACAAGATCGGGCTTCACCAACCTCAAATTGTCCAGCCTACTCCTGGCCTCCGGTGTCAATATTGTCCTTAACAAGGCCCTCTTTTGAGCCTCGGCCTCCCGCTGCCTCTCCTCCTCAGCGGCCTTCTTCTGCATCTCAGCCATCTTCCTCTGCCTAATAGCCTCTATATCCTCATCCTCGCCGTAATTCCCCGAATCATCGTCGTAATCAACGCTCATGAAATACCGGACACCTCATCCCACTTAAAAACTTTTAACCTTACGAGAGTTAAGGAGGTGGAGGACACCATCCTTGCGGATTGGGGTAGTTCACCTATAAATTTATGATGCTCTCTAAATTAGATGTAGACCTTGATTTCCATGAAGCTACAGTCTCATAGATCGAAAACTCGTCAAGGCAATAACTTAGTTAATGTGGTGCTGATTACCGTAACTAACCTCCTCCCCGCCCTAAAGGGCGAGGTTTGTCTTTTCTTTTATCAGTTGCCGTCCGTTATAGAGTTATTCACGAAAATCATTAGAAGGCCCCGCCATTTAAGTGTGGAGAAGGGTCAGCGTTCCTTGGTCTAGTAAGCTTTAAATCTGGGCGGCATAGGCTTCAATTAATGTCGACTGCTGCTAAGGCGAATAAGGGCATCGGCAAGAAGATGAGGGAATACATAAACCTGATGCTGTGGGTTTTCAAGGTAGCTAAAAAGCCTGATAGGGAAGATTACATGTCGATCGTGAAGATAGGGGGATTACTGGTGGTGATATTAGGAGCGTATTCATTAATATTCAATTTTATATTTTATGTGTTGGTGACCCCTCATTTTTCAATATCATATCCTGAGAATATCATAGTCTTCTCAACAATAGTCGCAATAATAGCGGCCTTATCCATAGTATTGATAATATCCACCCGAAACATGGGTAAACAGAGCCGGAAGGGGGGCAAGACATGAGCGAGACCGAGGAGTGCCATTTCGTGGCCATACGCACGGTGACGGGGCAAGAATATAATGTTGCCATGATAATAAAATCCAGGATAGAAGCCATGAGGGGCTCCTCTCAATCGCCGAACTTCAACGTGCCGTCAGTTGTAGTGATGCCCGACATGCCTGGAATAGTTCTGATAGAGACGGAGCTGCCGTATCTGGCTACCTCGCTGTCCCAAGGAATAAAGCATGCCCGCGGCGTTGTGAAGGGCAAGATAAGCTTGGGCGAGCTGACCAAGTCCTTCGAGAAGGAGGTGGAGGTGAGCGTGGGCGACGTGGTGGAGATAATATCAGGCCCATTTAAGGGATTCAAGGCCAGGGTAATAGATATCAATAGGAAAAATGGAGCAGCCAGGCTGGAAATAATGGATGCATCATCGTTGGTTCCCATAACTATCTCACTGCAACACATACGGAGAACCAATCAATGACGGCGGGAAATAGTAAATTTATTAAAGGAATGCGGAGGCGGGGGATTAAATGCATGTTAACATAGCTGGATTGATAGACCACACAAACCTCAAACCATACGCCTCTCTAATAGACATTGAGAAGCTGATAAGGGAGGCCGCCCAATTCGGCGCCTATGCCATTTGTATAAATCCAATTTATGCCGAGTTTGCCCGGAACCGCGTAAAGGAGGATGGGCTTAATCTACGAATAGCCGTGGTGGTTGACTTCCCCTTCGGCAGTTCCACAACGGAGGCGCGGGTTGACATGATAAAGCAATACGCGGCATTCGCTGATGAATTAGACGCAGTAGCTCCCATTGGATTGATCAAGTCAGGCCTAGTGGAGGATGCGGAGCGCGATATTGCGGAGCTCGTCGAGACAGCTCATTCGTTGGGCAAGATAATAAAGATAATAGCGGAGGACGCCCACACCACTAGCAGCGAAAAATTGATACTATATAAAATCATAATGAGGTCCGGCGCAGATTTCATAAAGACCAACACTGGCTTCGAGGATGTACAATATGCAGCCCTTCTGGGAAACAGTATAGGCGCGCAGGTGGAGAACGTGAGACTCATGGCCGAGCTCTCCAAACAATATAATCCTAGAATAGGAATAAAGGCATCGGGGGGCATACGATCATATGGACAGGCAATGGAGCTGCTGAGAGCATCCGGGAGACAAGCCGCTCCCGATCAATTCAGGATAGGCACAAGCAAGATCAGAGAAGTCCTGGAAAAATGAGAAAACACTAATCCAATTATTGGATCAGATACTGATTAAGTCCACTCCGATCTTTTCCTCTCTCATCTCCGCAAGCCTTATTACTGCCCGGTCGTTTCACTAAGGCGTGTCCATAGTTGATACACTCTTGGATGAGTTGAGAGACGAGGAGAAGGCCAAGCGATTCTGGGGAGAGGGCGTGGCCAGGATAGCAGGGGAACCAAGCCTCAGGCTAGTATTGCTTCAAGCTCTCTTGGGGGAAGCTGCCACGAAACGGGACCTAAATGATCTCAAGACGGATCTCTACAAGAGAATCGACGACCTAAGAAACGAATTAAACGGAAAGATAGAAGACACAAACAAGAGAATCGACTTGATGAATGATAGGATGAATGAATTGAGAGCGGACATGCGCACCTACTTCTTCGGCTTCATGGGCGGCATACTAGCTACCATAATAGTCACCGTTTTATTGAGGGTCCTCTAGGATTGACCTCTCTCATTGAATTATGGAGACGGGATTGGCATCATTCATTTTATATAATCCATTATCGACCGAGTCCTATACTTCGTGTCTATCTCCTTTAATATTCCATCTATGAAATCCTCCCAAGCTGCCTGGCCCATGGCCCATCTAGCCGCGTTCTGCACGTGATTGCTGAAAACGCTGAGCAGGCCCTGCCACGACACTCCCTTACCTGTCAATTGCTCCTTAAAGTGCGACCATAAATATGCGGGCAATCGATTCCCGAACCACACAGCCATCTTGATGCATACATCGTCGTCGCCGCACAGCTTAATCCTCTTGGACATGTCCTCCTTTATATCCATGGGCTCGGGCAGCTGCATAGTTGAACGTTGAGCGCTGAAATTTAATCCTTGCGTTTCGAACCACTTGTCCCACGTTGGACTGCTGCTGTATTATTGGAATAACGCTTTTAAAGACACAAGGGCGGGTCTCGCATGGCCTCATACAAGAACATAACGGTGCTGGCGGCGGCCGCCGTTGTGGTATTCCTTGCGCTATTCGCGGCGTACAGACCGACGGCTTCCCATCCAGTCTTTAACTCCACGTACTACGTCCTAAACCAGCACATACCTGAGCTGTTGAGCGGGGCCAGATCCATGGGGCTTATCTTTGGACAAAACAGCTCCAGCTACGTCGTGCTGTACTTCCTCAACCCATATGATGGGGCCAACTATACTGCTTCAAACATAAACTCCACAGTGGTTAACATGATAAATAATGGATCTCTACAGTTTATAGTTCTCCCCAACCCCGCATTATACGCGCCTACCGGGAACTCCACAGCGATAAATTCAGTTGATAACGACTTCATGGCATTGGATCTCTGCCTCTACCACGTGAATAAATCGGCGGCGCTGGACTACATGCTGTGGTTCGAGAATACCGTTGCAGTCAAGGGATCGGCGATCGGCAACATGACCTACTCACAACTAGCGCAGCAGCTGGATAAGTATGGGGTGAATGCATCAATGATAAATATAACTCAGTGCAAGAATGAGCTGGCAATCATGACCACCAACTCCAACCAATTGGAGAGCAAGGCATTGACCTGGGCCGGCGATAATCTGGTGGAGATACCGCCCACGCCCGTGGTGCTGGTGGCGATAAACGTGCAGAGGAGCTTGGCCGTGCTTAACGAGTATACCGTGGGCTACTTGCCACCGCTCCTCACGACGCTCCACAACCTAGCCACTCAGACACCGCTGTACTACAGCTCGGGTTGATGGGGTAGGTTAGCTGAACTGAACGGGCGGGGAAGTAAGTCCCTCAACTCATGCATCTCGCGATCCCCCGGCCCCGCCACTATCACCCTCCTCACGCCGAATTCGGCCATCACTTGAAGGCAGGCGCCGCATGGGTACGGCGTGCCCTCATCGCTGACCACCACCACGGTGTCTATGATCCTCTCCCCCTCGCTCACAGCCTTGAATATGGCCACGCGCTCCGCGCAAATAGATAGGCCATAGGATGCATTCTCCACGTTATTTCCATGGTATATCTTCCCATCTGGGGTTACTGCTAGGGCCGCCACCCTGAAGCCTGAGTAGGGCGCGTAGGAATTACGCAGCTTAGATTTAGCTAACTCAACTAATTTCTCCTCATCCATATATGACGGGATGAGGCGGGATAATTAAAGCTTGAGCGCCTTGGCTAACCTGGAAAACGCCTTGGCGTCTCGAGGAATGGAGAGCAGGACCACTCTCACGCCCACCTCCTCCAGCCTCTCCACTATGCTCGGCAATTCCTCCTCCCGAATCAAGGGCTGCCCCAGCTTCCTCATCCACTCCCTGTTCCGCTCAGTCTCAACTAACAGGTAGGGGATCAAGGGTGCGGTGTCGAGACCCGTTAATTGCCGTGGGTCGGTTAGGTTCAAGACGAGGAAGAAATCCGCCGCCGACCTCATTCGTTTCTCCACGTCTTGGCGAGGGTAAAGCATGCTTAGCATCATGCCTGCCCTGACTCCCTCATCCCTGGCTAACCTAACAGCGTCCTCTGTCTGGAGATAGCCCACTGCCCTCCCTATCTTGGGTTGATCTCCCTGCGTGAAGGCAACATCCAATCCAAGCATCTTGGCGCCCTTTATCAAGCTCCTCACGTGAAGCTCGTTGACGTCCATTAATCGTTGATTTATTATTATGGGTTTGGAGGGATACATGCCTCTGGCCATACAAGCAATAGAAATGGGTATGGGCGCGGGGCGACCCATGGGGGCATCAGGCACGTCGAAGCCATGGAAGCCGCCCAGCTCCTCCAATAGGGGCTCAAGATCACTCCTGCGGGGAAATGGATGTATCTCGGCGTATATCAACATGAGATACGTTAGTATATACTCCCTTTTAAATCGATCCCAATACCCTATGGGAACCAAGCTACAGCTAAGCCTTTTTATAGGAAACCATAGGGGCCCACATGATTGGGAATAGACGGGGATCAATCAGTGAATCCTACGCTGCAGTGATTGCAATAGCGTTTGGATTGATGGCGATCGCGTTGGGCATCTACGTCGGCTATGAATTGAACAGTTATGCTAGCATCCATTTAGTAAGAAGCAATATATGGGGAGCCATAATAGCGTATGAGGAGGGCGGCAGGACAGTCATTATAGTGGAGAACATAGGCAGACAGGCCTTCTTCGTGAATAAATCATTCATAGACGGCAAGGCAGTTCCAGCCACCGAGGGGGAGAGGGGGTACTTGGGGAGAGGCGAGTACAACGGGCCGGGACTGGGGCCCGATCAATACGAGGAACTCTACGCTAGCGCCGCTGGGACAATCGCTCAAGCCCAGCTCTGCGCAACGTCCTACCCCAAGGCCTGCGTGGTGATATGGACCTACATAAACTACACCGTGAGGAATAGATCGCAGGCCGGGCCCACTGGATCCTCGGCGGGGCCCAATGAGGCGGGGGTAGTGATAGAGGATCCCTACGGCGCTCAATGGTCACTGACGTGGACGGGAGGCGCCTCGGGCAGTATGTCAGGCAACTCATCTAGGACCGTGGCCATAACGCTGCCCACAAGCGCATCCAGCATAACTGCATCGCTGAGCACGGAGAAGCCATACTACTCCGTCCCGGCTAACCAAGCGATAGGGGCGGGTCAATCGGGAACATTCATAATAGATTACAACGCCACGGGAACCGCTATTATAGATGACGTCGTCGACGCTGCATGGAGCCTGGCATGGACTGGGTACAGCGATGGGAGCTACTCGAGCACAGGCTCGGCGGTGGTACCGATAGAGGCGGGGACTGGAGTGGCCATTTCATTAATGGCGAGCTACAATGGAGGAAGCTGCAGCTCCATCCCATCGTCTGGAGAGTTGGAGGCGGGGGGCGTGATCCTCTTCCAAGTAAATTGCACAAATGCTCCCCATTACTACATCTACTTCAACGCGACCAGTCCCCCGCGCAGTTACACCATCTCCTCCCTATTCACGGTCTTGAAGCCCATGATCATTGATTCATGGTTGAACCACGCGATTCCGCTGAGAAGCGGGTGGAATTCGGGGGAGTTGGCGAGGGGGGAGACGGGGGTTGAGGCGCAGGTGGGGACTCTCTACCTTGAGTCCACGGTACCCGCACAAGACGTGGCGAGCTGGGCGCTGCCTAACCTGACCTACGTGGTGGATTGGAACGGCACGATCTATGGCGAGGCGGGGAGGTGGGGGGAGTCCCAGCGCGTGGGGGGTGGATTATACGTAACCTCAGTCACGTTCCAATCCCCAACCCTGCCGACGACTAACGTGTCGCGGGGGGAGTACTTGCTGGTTTTACTGGGTTGGTTGGACGTTAATGGCAAACCTATAGTCAAACCATCCGCCTCGGGGTGGCCTTATCAAGCAATAATCACGGCGTGGTTCGGGTCGGGAACCGTCGGCGAGCCCATAACCGCCTCCAGCTCGATTGCCTCGAGGACGTGGACGGGGCAGTACGTGAATGCTCCCTACCCGGAGGCCATCCCGCTGAGGGGGGAAGTCGATGATGTGACGCTCACGGTCCCCCAAGGGTACCAAGTTTATTGGAGCAACGCCGAGGAAGAGATAGGGCTCCCCATCCAGAACCCCATACCCGTGGAGAACGGGAGCACGATCTACGTATACGTGGGGAGGCCCAACACCGGAGGCGGCGGGGGCGGGAGGGGAGGCGGTGATTACGTCCTATACTTCACCGTCTCCGACACAGCGGGGGCTGAGTGGGTCGTCTCCTCCCCTGTCCAATCCATATCGGGGAACACCACGACGATCACATCGCAGACACTCAAGCTGGGAAGCCTGCCCGCCACCGTGACGGCTGGAATCACTTCAAGCCCCTTGGGAGGAAAGTGCAGCATCACGCCTAGCACCGTCGCCGTAAACCAGAACTATGAATCCCTCAGCTTCACTGTTAACTGCACCAACTCGCCGAGCGGGGGCGGCGGAGGTGGCGGGGGTGGGAGGGGAGGCGGTGATTACGTCNNCCCGCCGCCTTCCGTGGGTGGGTGCTTCTTCAATGTCTCGGCCGGAGTAAATCCAAGTGGGGCTGGGATGGCCTCTGGCTTTCCATCCGGGGTCTTCGTGAAGAGCGGGGGCGATGCGGGCTGGAGCGTCTCGACGACCCCCAACGGTAAGTGGGGCTTCACTGGCTGGTCGTTCTCGGTAAATATAGGCTCAATCAGCGGGTACACGGCGGGCTTTTCTCAAACCGGTGGTTCCTTCTCATGCCCCTCAGGACTCACGCAGAACGTGACGGCCACGCTGACCGCCACGGCTAACTATGTGCAGAACTACTTCAAGATAAGCGGGCCGCAAACCATAACCAACAGCGGCACCTATGACTACACCATATCGTGGCAAGTAATGCCGCAAACAGCCGAGTGGCTGAGCTGGAGCGTTGAGGCTGGGAATGAGGCGGGGACTGGGAAAATAACGGCTGAGTTAAGCACCAGCGGCGCCATCGATACCGCCACCCTGAACAACATACAGGGCGTCTGCCAAAGCGGAAACCCCGTCCTCACGTTGAGCGGGGGCGGGCAATCGCAGGTCAGCGGGGGCTCAGGCTCATACACAATACAAATAAATGCAACGCTGACTTGTCGACCAGAAAGTACTAAATAGTTAATAATTCTTTACAAATAAAAACATTAATTTTTTTCTTTTATTGATCAAACCCTATATTCCAAGTCCAGTATCCCCACGATAGGTGCTTGGCATTAAAATATCCATCAATGATATAGTTCATCTCCTCGTCGGTCAGCTTGAAGATCGGCATTGTTATATTCATGCTTAGGGCCGCTTGCGGGTTTACTGGACCAATCACCGTCCAATTACACGGAAATGCGGCCCAAGTCCCGAAAACATTTAATTCCCCGCCCGTGATAAGGAGAACTGTCTTGCTGCTGTTCAGCGGGAAGGGGATGTAGTCAGGCACCATCGAGAAACCCCTGTTCGTTGGAAGTAAGAGGTAGCTGTGTTGTACGCCGCCCAAGGTGAAGTTGTACGTCAGTCCAGTTAAATCCCCTAGCCCCACCGTGTCGCCGAATATCCAGTAATCCGACCAATTGCCGGGTCTCCTAAACGGCACGCCGCCGTATATCTCCCCACCCATTCCCATGCTGGGGTAAATCTCGAATCC
This sequence comes from Thermocladium sp. UBA166, assembly GCA_002508315.1. Lineage (GTDB taxonomy): Archaea > Thermoproteota > Thermoprotei > Thermoproteales > Thermocladiaceae > Thermocladium. The sequence goes on along the minus strand of DAHE01000044.1, from coordinate 20,970 downwards.
CCTCTCATCTCCATAGAGCACGCCATTGGTCTCGTTGAAGCTCCCCGAGTTCGCGTCTAGTCTGGAAAGTATTAAGTATATCCAGTCGCTGTATATCTTGGGAGTCACGAGCGCGGCACCCACGGTCCACATAGTACCGTTGGGAAGGACGAGGCTCTCCATGCTGCAAGCCACGCCGTCGAATATAGAGGATACGCTGGAGTTGGAGAATCTAGTCGGTGGTTGCACGTACACGGTGCGGTTGATCACAATGGTGTGGTTGATGTAGATGGGCTTCTCGACGTAGATTGTCCTGTTTAAGTATATTGTGTGATTTATGTAGAGGGGAACCCGCACGTACACCGTTCTATTTAGGTAGATCGTTTTATTGACATACACCGTGTGGTTGACCGGTACATAGATTGGCACGTCGACGATTCGCTGATGCAAGGCGCTCGACGCCGTGAAGATCAATGCCACGGATAGCACTGCTACTGCGGCCAGCAGAACCTTGGGCAGCGAGTAGCGAAGGGTCCAGGCCATGATTACCACGGACACGCCTTTGCTTTACTAGTGCCGCAAGCCCCAAGTACGGGGGCAGCGGCCGTCAATAATGTGTATTTAGGCATGTATTTTCGATTCCGCGGCCTTTAAAAATGGTTGGGCGGTGGGTTCCCATTCAGATCTTAGAACACCACGACTTGGTATTTGGCCTCTATTATCTTGAACAAATCGTTATTCATCTTGGCCGCCTCTCCCTCCAATGCTTTCCTCCTCGCCGCCACAATGCTCCTAGCCTCCTCCCCACTTATTGCCTCCGCATCCTTAGCGACGAGTATTCCCTCATGTATGTGCCTATTAACCTCCAGCAGCGCCATCACGTCCGCTGGAACACTGCCTCCCATCTTCTCCTTTATTTTATTCACCATGCAGCCCCAGTGTATTGGGCCGCCCTTCACGAACGTGAACAACTGGCCCTCCACGACGGGCTTGCCGCACGCTATACATTTCCATTGACTATCCATAAAGGCGTTGGCGGCGCGGTTCATAAAAACGTAGCTCGCCTCACCACGCTGGCCGACTCAATGGGTCCTCCTTCCCTCTCCCTCCCTCCCGCAATCCTTAAAAGCCATTATGATTGAGGCAACGAAGAGCCCCGGTAGCTCAGCCTGGTTGGAGCGCCTGCCTCGTAAGCAGGAGGTCCCGGGTGGCGGGAATCCGCCCGGGAATTCAAATCCCGGCCGGGGCTCCACGCATTGATTCGTTGGCGCGTTATCTTTCGCTTGAAAGGCATTAATTAAGGAGGGGGTGCCTTGGATGTAAAGGTATTTAAGCTGCTCGTTTATGAGGCTCTTGAACTTGATGTTGGCATCCGATGAGGTTTACGTGCCTGACGTGAGCGTGATAGTCGATGGCAGCTTGAGGGAGGCGGTCATGAGGGGGGAGATTAGGGGGAAGCTATTGATTCATTCATTGATGGTTAGGCTATTCGAGGAGGAGGAGAGGAAGGGATCATCCATCGGCAAGCTGGGGATAGAGGAGCTGGAGTATATAAGCGATGCCTTGAATAAGATGGGGCTCACTGACTCCGTGAGAATAGAGTACATAGACACCGTGCCTAGGGAGGTTGGGCGGACGGATGACGTCGACGTAATAGCCAGGGAGGTAGCTAGGGAAGTGGGTGCGACGCTGGTCACCAGCGATCAAACGACCAAGAACATCTGCGAGATAATGAGGGTGAAGTACCTATACTTGGGCAAGGACAAGCCGGCGGAGCTGGAGAGAATGTTCCAGCTGGAGGGCGGGTTAATGTCCGTTCACTTGAAGGAGGACGTGGCTCCCCTGGGCAAGAGAGGGAAACCGGGGGCGTGGGAGATGGTTCCGCTGGGGTCGGAACCCATGAGGAGAGAGCAATTGGAGAAGATGGTGAGGGAGCTCATATCCATGGCTCACAGGAGCAATGATACGATGATAGAAGTGAGGCGGGATCACTCACTCATAATCCAGCACAAGGACATAAGAGTGGTGGCAGTGTTCCCACCTGTTTCCGACGGCATAGAGATAACCGCCGTCAAGCCACTCGTCAAGCGCAGGATAGAGGATTACTCACTGCATCCCAAGGTGCTGGCCAGGCTGGAGGAGGGGGCGGAGGGCATACTGATAGCGGGCTCGCCTGGCGCCGGTAAGACAACGTTCGCCCAAGCGTTGGCGGAGTTCTATTTATCTAAGAATAGGATAGTCAAGACTATAGAATCGCCGAGGGACATGATACTGCCACCTCAAGTCACGCAGTTGTCCAAAACCATGGCCTCATCCGAGGAAATACACGATATACTGCTCCTCTCCAGACCAGATTACACCATATTCGACGAGATGAGGGATACCGCTGATTTCCAGGTGTACGTTGACTTGAGGCTGGCGGGCATAGGCATGGTGGGCGTCGTGCACGCCACAACGCCCATAGATGCCATACAGAGATTCATAGGGAGGGTGGAGTTAGGGATGTTGCCGTCCATAATGGACACTATAATATTCATGGATAGGGGGGATGTGAGTAAGGTTTACTCGCTGGAGATGTCGGTTAAGATACCTGAGGGAATGCGGGAGCAGGACTTGGCGCGCCCCGTAGTCACGGTGAGGGACTTCATAAACGGCGACGCGGAGTACGAGGTATACGTGTTCGGGGAGGAGACTTTCGTGGTGCCCATAAGAGGGAGGGAGAGAGCCAAGGCCCAGCATGGGGATTATAGAGTTATAAGTAGAATAGCAAGGACCCTTAAGAAATACGTCCCCCCAAGCGAGCTATCCATAGAGTACGGGGGACCCAACACCGTCGTGATCAGGGTGCCGGAGGGCTATATGGGCATAACCATATCGAGGGTGCTGCCCAAGCTGGAGGGGCTCAAGAGGAAGTACAATGTGGACATAAGGGTAGAGCCCAGGGAAGATTAACGGCTGCTGGAGAAGCGGCGGGACTCAACCAGGGATGAACCGCTGTCCAGAACCAATACCTGCCCCGTCATATTCCTAACCCTGCCCGTCGCCAGCACGGCAACTAACTCCGCCACCTCATCGGGACCCGCCGCGCTGCCCGTCAGGGTGTGGTTAGCGGCCCACTCATCCTCCGTTTGCCCCACGTACTTCACCAAGGAATCGCCCATCTTAGTCTTGACTAATCCAGCGGCTATCGCGTTAACAGTTATACCCATGGGGCCGACCTCCGCTGCCAATGCCTTGGTGAGACCTATGATGCCGGCCTTAGCCGCGCTGTAGGGGGCCAGGTTGGCCAAGCCCATTACGCCGGCTATGGATGTTATATTAATGATGGTGCCTCGCCGCTTCTCGATCATGTGTGGGAGAACCTCCTTCGTGACTAAGTAGACGGATTTCAGATTGGTGTCGATTAACTTGTCCCAGAGAGCCTCGTCCACCTCCACGAGCGGCCGAGCTATTCCCAGCCCCGCATTGTTGACCAGCACGTCCACGGAGCCGAAAGCCCTCAACGCCTCGCCCACTAAAGCAGCGGCTCCCTCCTGAGTGGCCACGTCTGCTTGAACAAGTATCCCCCTCGAGTACCTCTCCACCTCCCGCAATGTTTCCTCCCCCTCATCCAAATGTCTCTTCACGTTGACTACCACGGCGAAGCCCTCCTTAGCCAGCCTCACCGCTATGGACCTGCCTATCCCCCTCCCGCTGCCAGTCACTATCACCATCACGAAACTGGCGCTCTACAGTGAAATAAATAGATTCTGAATATAACTGACCTGCTCCCCGAACGCGCAGGGTTCTATATTCTGGCTTCTCACTAAACCTGGATATCGCGTCCTTAAGGCCTGCGGCGTCCCTCAGCTACAGGATGCTCCTCGAAAATCCCTCAACTTGAACAATTCCCCATGCATGAGCTATGTGAAGATGCAGTCAATACTAGGTAGGCAAAGATCAAGGGTAGAATATTTAACTGGGGAGCAAAGCATTTATTCGGTACTTGGCTGGGCATCCATGTTTAAGATAATTATATTCTCGCCGCTTGGGGGGTATAGATTGATACTGTACTCTATGCTGGCCATATTCGTGATACCAATGTCGATAATAAACCTAGCCCTTGCATTTAAGCTCCTGGGCTTCCCAGCCTACTACGGCGCCTTGGTTGCCTTAACGATAACTGGACTCAGTTTACTGACCAGCGTAGTGCATGTTGCTGTGTACGAGACGAGGAGGAGGGCGGTGGTGCCCAGTTACTTCACGGTGGAATTCATGGGCCTCCGATTCAAGTTGCCCGGCTTCATGCAGCAGATACAGAGGAGCATTGTCTCCATAAACGTCGGCGGAGCCATTATTCCGGCGATAATGTCCATCACCTTGAGTTACATAATGTGGATCCTCTCCCATAGATTGATGGCGGCCGTACTGGTCTCCCTCCTAGTCACTGTGCTAGCGGTTAATAGATCTGCAAAGGTAATCCCAGGCATGGGCATAGTAACCCCTGCATTCCTGCCTCCATTGATATCGGCCACCGCCACCACGCTTCTAGTGTACGCTGTCTCCCCATCCTACCTGAACGTAGCCCCCGCTGCGTCATATATGGTGGGCGTGCTGGGCAGCTTGATAGGTGCTGACCTAATGCATTTGGGGGAGGTGATCAATACTGCGCCGGCCATAATAGACATAGGGGGAATGGGAACCTTTGATGGCATCTACCTATCGGGGGTTCTGGCCATATTTTACGCAATGGCCTTAACATTGATAATAGGATGAGGAAAGATCAGCTACCCTGGGAGGAATCACCGATCATTCGGCATGTCAATCATCACTCCACAGTCCCTTGCCTTAAGGAATATAAAAGCATTTAGCAGCCTGGGCGAAACGTATTTTAAAAGGCTCTTACGCATTAATTGGACTTGAATTGTCTACAAACAACAATAACGGAGGCCCCGATGAGGAGGAGGTAAAACGGTTAATGGATAAAATGCTTTCCTTGATAGGAAGCTATGTCTCAACATCCCTATCTAGGATAAAATCGAAGTACAAGCCCTTATTCGATCACTTCGAGGCTGGCTTTGGCTTGGAGACTCCATTAATGGACTTCGACGATGATGGGGTGATATTCTTGGAATCATCCTACGCAGAGCTAGGCAGGGTGGAGCCCAGCGTATTATCCCAAATGCTGAGCGGGTTGGGGATACGTGCCAGCGGGTATCCCCTCATATCCACCGTTGGATTGATTTGTTTGGGCGTTGGGTATGATGGGTCGCCCACGGTGTCGATCAAGGGCACTGCCATGTACGCCGTCGAAGAAAGCAGGCCCGTCACAGTGGAGGGAACCACGCTTCACTGCGCTCGACGGGCATTGGTGGAGGCGGGCGGAGGAATAGCCGAGCCNNGAGCCGGTGAGCGTGGAGACGAAGGCATTCATAGACGCTGCCCGACAGTCAATGCTAAGCGGGTGGAGCTCCAGGTCAGTGTACGTGGATAAATACAAGCAATTATTCGGTTTTCCGCCCATGGAGACAGCTATTGGGGTCGATAGCTTTGACGTGAATACTCCCGTTCCCGCGAAGCTAGTGCCTGACCTGGGCGATCTAGCAATAGCTAAGATCGTTGGAACAGATGAATTCACTGTGGATGAAGTGGATGTGGGCATTCACTGCACCGCGAAGCCCGTGGGACGCGAGTACATGCTTGACTCTGATAAGGATATGCTGTTGATGGGGTCCGAGATAGACGATAATTGCGTAAAATACGTCATGTTGAGAAGCAAAGGAAAGGGAGGGGAGTGATGAATGAAGTTTAGTTCCACGTGAAAACTGCTCATACCCTATTTACGCTCTACTCGCTCTACCCTCTCTTCCAGCTCCATCTCCCTACGCCTAAGCTCCTCAATCTCATCCCTCAACTTCCTGTACTCCTCTCCCTTATCCATGAACTGCCTGATCTTGGCGGCTGTCTCCCTGGCCGCGCGCCTCACTCTTCCATCCGGGTCCTGGGATGCCAGTTTATCCAGCACTGGAAGTAGCCTATCATCCCTTAACTCCCCCGCCGCTGCAACCACCGCGCTTCTCACCCTGAAGTTGTCATCCTTGCTTAAAGCGATTAATTCATTGATTACCCTCCTATTGCCTGGGAACTTAGCCAATGATTGAATTGCGGCAACCCTGACTGGGGTCGGCTTATCTCCCCTAGCATAGCTTAGTACCACATCCACTGTATCCATCAATCCCAGCTCTCCAAGCCCTAGCAATGCGCCTTGAGTTATGATGAAGTTATGACCGCCATAGCCCAACGCATCCAGTAATGCTTGTCGAGCACTTTCAATTCCAAGTTTACCCACGCCTACGGCAGCCAAATACCTCACGTAATAACTCTCCTTGGGGTCCGCCAATATTCCCAACAACTTACCCAACGCCCCTTCATCATGCTTGAACTCACCGAGGGCCTCTACTATGGCTCTCCTAACCCGGGGAGCCTCCTCCTTATCCAATGCCTTAAGCAATGCCTTCTTTGCTTCATCGGTGCCAACGCGGCCCAACGCCCGGGCGGCCTCCGCCCTAACTCCCCAGAACCCATCATCTAGCAACGCCTTGGTGAGGGCCTCCACAGATAATGATGATGAGCTCTTGGCCAGTGCCTCCACGGCCTCTATACGGCACATGACATCTTCATCGCCCAGTTCCGCCCTGGCCTCCTCAAGCGATTTATCCGACTGTATCGTCCTGGGCAGCTTGAGTCCTGGGTCGATGCATACGTATAAGGGCTTGGAGTCCACGTGAATTGCGAACGATTGTTCCTTGGACGTGACTAAGATGTGCATTGTTTGGGAGCTACCCTTCCCAACTATCTTCACGTCAAGCGGCAACCTATACGTGGGATACGAGTCGGAGTCCTGGGCTTGCTGTATATTTAATCTAACGTAGCTTCGCTCTGCATCCCACTCCCACTTAGCCTTTATCACGGGATGGCCGCTGGAGTAGACGAATTGATCGAAGAACCAACTTAAATCCCCGCCGTACTCCGCCTCCAATGCCTTACGCAGATCCTCCGTATCCGCATTGCCGAAGCCATGGGTCTCCAAGTACCTCTTTATTCCCTTCCTGAATACGGAGTCCCCCACCAATTCATGCAGGGCATGAAGCACGACTGAGCCCTTCTCATAAGTATGCCTATCAAACATCTCCTCAGGTATTCCGTACAGCCTAGTCACTATCGGCCTCGCATACCGCCTCTCGTACTCCCCCAAGTACGTCTTGAAGTTGTTCAGTAGAACGTATAGGAAGTCATCCCTTCCCTTGCTATGCAGCGAGTATAATGCATCCATGTACGTGGCAAAAGCTTCGTTCAACCATATATTGGCCCAGTCCTTAGTTGTCACCAAGTCCCCAAACCATTGATGGGCCAGTTCATGCGCCACCAAGGAGTCAGAGCTGAAATCCTCGTGCTTGCACGGGTACTCCGAGTATGGGCAGTGTGCGTGCTTGTCGTGAAGCGTCTGATCCGTGAGAATGGTTACAGTCGTGTTCTCCATGCCGCCATAGATGAATTCCTCCACGACTACCTGCTTGTAAATGGGGTAGGGGTACTTGACTCCGGTGAATTCCTCATAGAACTTTACCATGTCGCAAGTATGTGCAAAGCTAAGCCTAGAATCAGCACCCCTGCCCTTCGGAACGTAGTACTCCAGCTTCACTCCATTACACTCCTCCTCGATGACCTCGAACTCCCCCGCCGCCAGCGCTATTAGGTAGGGTGAGTGAGGTTTATCGAATGACCAGCTCCACTCCAACTTGCCGTTCTCCTCCCTCCTCCCAACCAGTACCCCATTACTGATCGCCACTAAGTTGCTGGGTACCCTTATCGTTAACTGCGTGGGGAATTTTATGTTGGGGTTGTCGGGCAACGGGATCCAATACCTGTTATCCTCGCTCTCCCCCTGCGTCCATATGGTGAGCACGGGATCGCCCTTGCTTGGATTCGTGTCCACGAAGTAAAGCCCCCTCCTGGGCTTCGCTGAGTACTCTATCTTAACAAAGACCGATTCGCCTGGAGACAGTTGACCTAGATCTACGACAAGCACATAACCATCGTAATCGAAGAAGTGATTAACCCTCTCTATCTTCATCTCATTGGCGTTAAAGGATATTCTATTGATGGGCTTGAGGGCGGTTATATCGTACTCCACGGCTCCACTAATAGCCTTATTAGCTGGGTCCAAGTCTATGGTGGCCCTCATGGATTTTATTTTGAATGGGAAGGATGCTGGATATTGAGGAACATACTCTGGAAATGCGAAATTCCTCCCTATTCTATACTTGTAGTTATCTATGAATGACACGCAGCCTTAGTGGGGCAGGGATATAAAAACATAGCTAGTCCAGATTAGCTGCGCGATGAATGCCAGAACAGCGATAGATAATTTCACGCGTTTCAACGCGTGTGCTTTTTAATCCCATCTCAGCCTAACATTGTATGGATCTGGTGTCTCCTAGATACGATGGGGAAAGCTTAGTCAATCTATCAAATTCCATTCTCAAGATGTTCGGCGCTAAGGAGAGGAACGCGCAGCTCAAGAACGTGGAGTTGAGCGGTAAGAAAGCCATAATTATCTTAGTTGACGCGCTGGGGTGGACCGGACTGGAGAGGATGAGCAAAGCAGAGGACGTGAGGTGGTTCATGGATAGATCCATCCAGATAACCAGCGTGTTTCCATCAGTCACGTCCACTGCCTTGACGAGCCTATCCACAGGAACCACCCCGGGCATGCACGGTATCTTGGGCACCATATTATTCATGAATGAGTTGGGCACCATGGTTAACACCCTCAACATGAGCGTGGCCCCAACGGGTTTCCGCGATGATATCTTGAATCTAGGCTATGACTTGGGAGAAATATATCACAGCAATACCATATTCGACGAATTGGGAAGGGAGGGGATAAGGAGCGCGGCTGTCGTGCCAAAGGGGCTGGGCAGCACCGGGATTTCCCATATACTGTACAAAGGAGCCAATGTATTGGAGTATCACACTTTCTTCGATGCATTCACCACAGCATTGGCGGCATCTAATGAGTATCAATTGGTTTACTTGTACTTGACGCACTTGGATACCATACAACATACATATGGACCATCGTCTCCACACTATGAATACGCATTAGTGGAGACAATGCACTTGCTGCGCAGGTTCTCCGATAAGGTACCACCCGAAACGACTCTGCTGGTCACAGCGGATCACGGCCAGATAGACGTGCAGCAAGAGGATGTGGTGGACCTGCGCAGGCATGGCCAATTACTGGGTATGCTTATGGTACCGCCGTTCGGGGAGCCGCGGGCGCTTCAATTGAAGATGGCGGATAAAGGCTACGTGGAGGCGGCGAGGAGCTACTTCAGTGAATTCCTTCCCACAGTGGATCTCTTGGATGTGGGAAGAATGGAGCCGCTGCTGGGAGGCGTGAGCGATAAGGTGCGGAAGAGGTTGGGGGATTTAATGGCAGTGCCCAGGGACTCCAAGGTATTGATATACCTGCTCAAGCCATCCGACGATAAGTTAGCGAAGTTCAGGGGACATCATGCTGGGTTATCCAAGGATGAAATGCTAATACCGCTATTTATGGCTTCCTCACCATAATGGGCCCCGTCGCTCATCCGTGTCATATTTCCGCTATGTCGTTACCATCATTGTTCTTCTCATCCTCTGTAAATTCCTTATTGGGGTTCATAACGTTAATTATGCGTTGATACATGTCGGGCAACATCCTTCTCCTTATCGTTATGTATACTATGTAGGTCGCCAATGCCAGACCCGAATTATAGAATAAAATGCCTAGTCCAAATAAGTCATTCATAGCAAATGATTCCGCGCTTATGGGCACCGATATACCCAAGTAATGCTTTATAGATATATAGGGCACGTAAATCGACAATGTAATTGCGAATATCATTATTATTAACCAAAACGCGCGGGAGGCTAAGCTCATCTTATTCAATTGACGCAGCGGAATTGCTTGGAATATCCCGATCAATGTTATTATATCGGTAAAAATTGTAAAAGACGAAGCCAACGCGACGATTATTATACTAAGATCAGAGCGACCGATTAACCATAGTTGAATCATGGCTATATCCATTCCCATGAGCGTGGCCATTATTGTAATGAGCGCCGCGACGTATATTATTAGCTGTAGTCTCCTTGCTTGGGTATTTATAGCCATCAGCCAAAAATACACATACAATATTTAAATGTAAAAGATAAAATAACCGCTATAAATATTAATCACAATAATAATGCACCTGGGATAACTTCGCGGGATTCCCGCGACATATATTCGATCCGTCCTTAATTGTGAAGAGACGAAACAGAATATTGGAGCGTCATAGCCATCAAAACATTTATATGAACCCAGCCGTCCCCGCCTGTTGATTAGGCAGTGATAGATGGCGAGTTCCCACCGGCGTTATATAGATGGGCATGCCCTAATTGCGGAGGCTTGATAGATTCGAGGAGACTGGGAGCTGGTCTTCCATGTAAATCATGTCTTCCCAACGAGTTGGAGGGCAGCGATCTCTTGGGAACGCTGAGGGAGTTGGAGAAGCTGGGAACGCTGAAGAGAATGAAACCCATATTACATATGTATACGAAATATAATGAATTGAACGAATTATTCAAGGAATCCACGGGCTTCGAGATGTGGGGAGCGCAACGAGTATGGGCACGACGATTAGTTAGGGGAAAGAGCTTCGCAGTCATAGCACCCACGGGCAGCGGCAAGACGACGTTCGGAATAATAGCATCCATGTATGCAGCCAAGAACGGGAGCAAGGCAATGATAGTGACGCCTACATCCACCTTAGCTTATCAATTGTATCAGAGGGCATTGACGTATTCGAAGGGCGATTTCAGAATAATAACATACAACTCACTCCTAACTAAAAAAGAAAGAGATGAGGCCATGAACAAGATAAAGAACGGCGAGTACGATATATTGATAATTACGAACTCCTTCCTTTCAAAACACATGGATGAACTCGAGAAGACAAGGTATGGGCTGATATTCGTCGATGACGTGGACAGCGTCCTCAAGGCGTCCAGTAAAAACATAGATAGACTACTCGTTTTGCTGGGCATACCCAAAGAGACTATAGAGCTGGGGCTAGAGGCTATCAAGGTATCCAAGGATGCGCTACAAGCCTTCCGGAATGGAGCTGAGGCCGATTCAGCGGAATTAAACGATAGGGTAAGAGACATGACTAGGAGAATAAGAGAAATCATAGGTGGGAGAAGCATTGGTACATTGATTGTCAGCGGCGTCCTCACAAGGCCCCGCGGCACGTTAAGAGCGCTCCTCTTCAGGGAGTTCCTGGGATTCGAGGTAGGAGGCAGGGCTGAGGGGCTTAGGAATGTGGTTGACCTATTCATGCATCCAAAGGGCGATGTAGTGGATGAGGTTCTAACGATAGTTAAGAAGCTCGGCGGCGGGGGCATAATATTCATTCCAACCGATGCAGATAAGGAGCAGGCCAAGCTCATTGCGCAGCGGCTTGAGGGGGAGGGCATCAAGGTCGGTATCTACCTTAAGCCCAAGAAGAAGTTATTGCTGGCATTTCAGGAGGGGGAGCTCGATGTATTGATTGGATTGGCGACCTCGAGATCATCACTGGTCCGCGGCATAGATATGCCGGCCCGCATACGTTATGTGGTGTTCGCCGGGGTGCCTAAGATAATGTTCAGACTGCACTTGGAGGAGTTCATGCCGATTCGATTCCTGCTATTCTTCTCGGGAATGAGACCCATAGCACCTGATGAATTGAAGCAACGCATAGATAAGGTAATTGGAAAGCTGAGGAAAATGTCGTATTTAAACCAAGCACAATTGAAGGAGATATTGGAAAAGGCGCAGGCAAACCTCGAGGAGCTAAGCGGTTTTCAGAGGTACGTGGCTGAAACAGCCATGGAGTCATTGAAGTTGGCGGATGAGTTACTCAAGAACCAGGAGGTGATCAACAACATAGGAAAATCCGAGGTCAGCATACAGATGAGGAACGGAGACTTCTACGTGGTTCTGCCCGACTCAACCACATACATACAAGCCAGTGGCAGGACGTCTAGGATGTACATAGGGGGCGTAACCCATGGATTGTCTATTGTGATCATCGATAATAACGCTACGTTCTCCGCGCTGCAGCGGGACTTGCGGTATAGATTGGATGAGGTGGAGTTCAAGGACTTGGAGAAGTATGACGTGGATGCCGCTGTAAAGGTAATCGATGAGGAGCGTGCTGAGATAGTAAAGCTGCTTAACAGCGAGTTGCCTCAAGTAGGGCGGGGAACCTCGTTTAAATCAGTGCTGCTAGTGGTGGAGTCACCGACCAAGGCTAGGACTATAGCGAACTTCTTTGGACGGCCCAGCAGGAGAATCACCAATAACTTGAACGTGTACGAGGCCAATCTAGGCAATATGCTGCTCAGCATAGTTGCCACTAAGGGGCATATGGTGGAGCTGACGCCTAGCGCGGTAAATGAGGGGGTGGCTCGTAATGCGAAGGATTACTACGGGGTATTAATAATGGACGGCGATTTCATACCTATTTACAGCACAATAAAGCGATGCCCGGCCTGCGGTAGGACCTACACGGACGAGAGGGATTCCTGCCCATACGATGGGACTCAATTAACCACTACACTGCCTGTCATAGATGCGTTGAGGGATTTAGCTGTTGAGGCGGATGAGGTGCTGATAGGAACTGATCCTGACTCAGAGGGGGAGAAGATAGCATGGGATGTCTATAACATGCTTCGCCCATACGTGTCCAATATACGCAGGATAGAATTTCATGAGGTCACCAAGAAGGCCATAATAGATGCAATAGCCAACCCCAGAACTGTCAATTCCAACATGGTTAAGTCACAGCTAGTTAGAAGAATAGAGGATAGGTGGATAGGGTTCGGCCTCAGCAAGTATTTACAGACCAAGTTGGATAGGAAGAATCTATCGGCGGGCCGCGTGCAGACGCCCGTGCTGGGATGGATAATAAGGAGGCATATAGATAATAAATATTCCAAGGCAATGAGGTTAACCGTGACCTTGATCAACAACGAGCAAGAGACCTTCATTGTTCCCCTCAACAGTGACCCCGACGCTGCAAGGCAGGAATCCAGGAAGTTAAGGAATTACAGGAAGTCACATGATGGCTTGAAGGTCAACTACAGGAAGCTGGGACAGATAAAGGAGACCGTAAATCCACCGCCGCCTTATACTACGGATGCCATGCTAACCGATGCCGCGAATATATTAAGGCTTGACGTTAATACCACCATGAGGCTGGCACAGGATCTCTTCGAATCGGGCTTGATAACCTATCACAGGACCGATAGTACGAGGGTATCGGCAGTGGGTCTCTCAATAGCTAAGGAATACATCAGCAATAAGTTCGGCGAGGGGGAGTACGTGGGACGGACGTGGGTCACATCGGAGGAGGGAGCGCATGAATGTATAAGGCCCACTAGGCCCATAGATGATGAGGAGCTGCGGACGCTCATGTCGACGGGGGTCATAAACGTTCAATTAACCAGTAGGCATATACAGCTCTATAGGCTCGTATTCAAGAGGTTCATGGCCAGCCAAATGAGACCGGCCGTAGTGGAGAAGGCTAAGTATAAAGTATCCCTCCATAATGAAGAGGGGGAGCTTGCCAGCAAGGAGACCGAGAGAGTGGTGAACATAGTTGATCCCGGATTTCAATTAATTCTTCAATCCATTAGGAAGAGAGAAACATTGCCTGAGGTAGATGTGGATGTGGCGAGCGTCGAGACGAAGACAATTAGAACGGTGTATCCGTACAGGGAGGGGGATATAATAGCGGAGATGAAGCGGAAACACATTGGAAGGCCTTCGACATATGCCAAGATAATAGACACGCTGCTCAAGCGGGGATACGTAACTGCAATAGGAAGCACCAAGTATCTAGTCCCCAAGAGACTGGGCATATTAGCGTATATCTGCCTCACCGGCGACGATTATGTTAGGGAAAAACTGCCGCCGAGACGAGAGGAGGATAAGAAGGAACTAGAGGAGACGCGCATCAAATGCGCGAACAGGGAGTTGGGAAAACTGGTCAGCGAGGATAGGACAAAACAATTGGAGGAGGAAATGGACAGCGTTGAGATGGGCAAGATGGATTACAAGGACATACTGAATCAATTGCTTAACGAAATGAGAGAATTAGAGCTATTCTCGTTTTCTTGATTCCTTGCTTAACCACATGAATCTGTCTTGCAATACGGATCGCTGGTCTCCCCTAACTCATTCAATCTATCCTCTATCTTATCCTCCACATTTATTGCCTTTATGGTTATCTTAGAGGGGGATTGCTTCTTAGCTACTCCCGTGTATATGACTTGGACGGATTTGCTCTTATCCCTGTAAACCGTTATGCCTTTCGCCCCTAATTCCCACGCCATTAAGTAAGCACCCTCCACATCGCTAACAGTGGCATTGCTGGGCATATTTATGGTCTTGCTAACTCCATTATCTATCCACCGCTGCCACGTTGCCTGCATCATCACGTGCCACTTCCAGTGTATCTCGTTGGCAGTCTTCAAAAGATAATGCAATTCATGATCGCTTGGCAGCATGCCGCTCTCCAATATGCGCTGCCTTACATCGCTGGATATCCTTCCCAGCCTCTCCAATGCAGTTCCATTATACTCCACTAGCTTGCCTATAGCTAAGTTCCTGATGTAGGCTATAGCAAATATGGGCTCTATGCTGGAATTAACTCCCGCTATCAAGCTCCTGCTGCCCTCGGGGGCTATGCTCATGACCGTGGCATTCCTCATGCCCTTCCTCACAATCATGCGAAGCTCGTCAAGGGACGCATTCTGCTTCCTCAATACCTCGCCAGCCGAACTGACCAGCTCAGCGATGCTGGAATCGAGGTTTCCGTTCAATACGTCGAGGTACTCCGGAAGGTACTTGGACGACACTTGCCTGGCCCTCTCAAACCACCTATCTATGGGAAGGATTCCCTCATCCCAATCGCTGCCGCTGAACTTGGGGTACGGGCCCTTCTCCAAGGATATGGAGTGACTCGCCTTGACGGCTGCACTGAACATGAACATAGCTAATGTATCTGCAACGCGTAAGGCCTCGGGGCTATCATATGGAATGCCCAATCTTATCAACATATCGGCAAGGCCGTTAATGCCAAGACCTATCTTGCGGGTCGCGTGATTAGCCTCATCGAACATCCTATGCGGGTGTTTATTGACATCTATCACGTCATCCAGGAATCTAACCGCTATGGTTATATCATCAAACAAATCATCCCACTTTATCCCCCTCTCGCTAACGTATTTGGTTATATTCATGCTGCCTAAATTGCATGACTCGCCAGGCAATAATGGAACCTCACCACATGGGTTAGTTGATGCTATTACCCCCGCATTCTTGGCTGGATGCATTATGTTTATCGAGTCCTTATTTAGCATGCCTGGATCACCGGAATCCCATGCGCTGGCCACCCATTCCTCGAACAACTCCCTGGCATTCACCTTACCCCATAACTTCACTTCCCCCTTAGCAGCACGGCGCTCACAGTCCTCGTAGCACTTGCGGAACTCATCCCCCCAAGTACTTGATAAACAAGTGCACTCACGGGGACTGAAGAGAAGCCAGTCCTCCCCGGCCAATGCTCGCTTCATGAAATAATCCGTGGCCATAACGGATATGTTGAAGTTCTGTAATTGAATATCCTTTAACTGGCCGGATTTGGCCTTGATGAATTTCCTTATATCTGCATGCCATACTTCCAGTATCCCCATCATTGCCCCCCTCCTCTTTCCTCCCTGCTTTATTACGTCCGTGCTAACATCGAATAACCTCATGAAGCTGACGGGACCACTGGCCACCCCCACCGTCGATTTCACGACATCCCCCTCCGGCCTCAGCTTGGAGAAGTTATAACCTGTACCCGCGCCCATTTTATGAAGCTCCGCGGTGAGCGTCAACGCATCGTATATTCCGAAGCATCCCTCGTGGGAGTACCCGGATATGCAATCATCAACGGGAACCACGAAGCAAGCGGACAGCTCACCTGAGCGAGTGAATGCATTAAACATTGTTGGGGAATTGGGCAGGAACTTCAACTTACTGGTTAAATCGTAGAACTTGGATGCCCAGGAAATAGGGTCTCCACCATATAGGCTCTCCGCGTAGGCGACTCCCATGGCGACCCTCATCCACATGTACTGGGGAGTCTCGAAGAACGTGCCATCTAACCTCTTTAGCAAATAACGGCTCATCAATGTCCTCACTCCATTATAAGTAAGCAACCTATCCCTCTCGGGATCCAGCAATTTACTCAATTCCTCTATGTGAGGTTCATAGAATGATGCCATTTCCGTATTCCATAGTCCTTGCTTCATACCCGTCTCAAACCATTGCTTAAATCCACGCCTGTATGAATCGAGGAACCGCGGCTTATCCACCTTGCCCATCACCATCTTATACACGCTCCACAGCAAGTAATCCCTGGCAGCCACGTGCCATCTCATATCCTCCGGAGCCCTATTTAACATAATGAATTGAATTATATCGCTTATCTCCTCGCTCCTTATGGTCGATCCCATGGATCTTTGAAGCTCCTCCAAGACTAGCCCAGGATTGGGCGCATTAACTGCAGTAAGCACTTTGAGGAGCTTCCTAGGCGAAAACGGCTCCTCGCTGCCGTTGCGCTTTATTACCTTGATCATTTTGGATGACTTAGTTATCTCTAACTGCATCTATCCTCCCCACCTATAAAGTTTATTTTTCCAAGCGGATAAAATAAGCACATCTTAAGACCAACATTATGGCATATTATCCCAGTAATAAAATCGATGCTGCAAAATCATAAGCAGAGGGATCATAGTAAAACTTTCAGCTAATACCAGAAAGGAGAATCACGGGAATACGAGAACCTTGCCGGACTTCACGAATAGATTTACTTCCCTTCCCACATCAAATGGTCTATCTACCATGACCACTATCTCCGTATTATCATTGCTGGGAGGCACCACGGTTACCCTGAATAATCCACTCGAATAGCTGGACACCTTAACCCTAGCTCTCCCCACGAAAACCCACTCATCGCCTAGGGAGACTTCGTCCGATATCTTCAAATCCTCAAGCCTTATGCCCAGCCTTACATTATTGGCAGCCACCTTATTTATAGGAAATGTAAAATCATCAACCACGGCATATATCTTGTTATTACTCTCCTCCACCCTACCATTTAGCTCCACCAAATCCCCTATCAGCCTAGCCACCTCCACTGTGACTGGACTGGAGTATATCGCGGACGGCTTGTCTACTTGGACCAACTTACCATGCACTATAACGCCGGCGCGCTCCGCTATGGAAAATATATCGGCAGGATCGTGGGATACAGTTATGGTGGTTATTTTTAATTCGTTTTGAATCCTCCTAACAAGGGCGCGGGCACTGTCCCTTATCCTCGCATCCAAATTGCTGAACGGTTCGTCCAACAACAAAATTGATGGGTTCTTAACCAATGCGCGCGCCAAGGCCACTCTCTGCTGCTGGCCCCCGGATAACTCCCGCGGATAATGATTAAGGACGTGAGCTATCCCAAGGATCTCGGATACTTCATTTATTCGCTTGCGCTCTTCATCCTTGCTCATCCGCAATGACCTTAAAGGAAAGGCTATATTATCATAGGCCGTCATATTGGGATAAAGGGCCCACGTCTGGAATACCATTCCTATATTCCTATCCTCCGGCGGCACAACCAACTTGTTCGAGGTAGCCACCAATTCATCATTGAAATACAATTCCCCTTGAGTGGGTATATCTAATCCAGCTATTATTCGCATGAACGTGGTCTTACCTGCCCCGCTGGGACCCAATATGCCGAAGGACTCGCCACTGTGTATATCAATATTTACATTGTCCAAAGCAACTACCTCCTTCCTTCTCGATTTGTATATCTTGGTAATGCCCTTAGCCATCACGTTAACCATATCAAACCCCCTTACCTCCAGTTCCAAGAGCTATCAGGCCCCTTATAAAATATCTGCCAAGGAAGATAAAGATGCCTAATGGAACCATTGATGCTATGAAGGCTGCGGCAAACGTCTCATTATAAAGGGTGGCGTATCCTCCCGTAAATGATTGAACGGTAACCGGTATCAATCTCATGTTGGGCGTGGTGGTCAGCATCAACGGTATGAAGAAGTTATTCCACGTCTCTATTATATTGAATATCAACGTGGATATGAAGCCGGGCAGCGATAATGGAAAAACCAGTTTGTAGAATATCCTCCAGTCGCTGCCTCTATCGAGCCTAGCGGCCTCTATTATCCTGGGGGGTATGGCCGTTATGAAGATCGACATCAGTAATGCTCCGGTCGGCATGTAGAATATGAAGAAGGCAAAGGCCAGTCCCCAATATGTATTGAGAAGGCCCATATCCGCAATCAATTTAGTCAATGGGATCAAAGTGGCTTGGTATGGAATGAATGTCGCAAGTGATATCAATGAGAACAAGAAATTGCTCACAAATGAGGATACCCTGCTGAAGCTGTTGGAAAGCATGTAGAAGAAGTAAGCCGCCATGGATCCCAGAAATGTAGCTATGAAGGCCACGGGAAGCACCAATATTAAGCTATTCAATAGCGGCCTGCTCAGGGACGACCAAACGGCTTGAAACGGCTCTATAGTGGGAGAGGAGGGGGGAATTAGGACCGGCGTGGTGTACACCGCCACATTGCTTTTCAATCCATTTATCACCATCGCGTATATTGGGATCAACCATATTACCACGAAGATTATTATCACTAATTGATGAATGGCTGCCTTCACTGTTGGATTTACCCTACCAGGCTTGCTACTCATGCTTCATCCACCTCTTTATTCCATATAATGCATACGGTATAACCACTGCAGTAGCTATTGCAGTTATTATAGTGGCCACCGCGGAGGCTTGAGCGAAGTATTCCGTGGTGAATAGGTAATACATGTACACAACGCTAGTTTGGAGAAATATATTAGTAGGTCCACCGCTCAACAAGTAGGGCGGGCTGAATATCCTAAACGAAAAGAGGAATAATAAGGCGGAGGACACTATGAATCCATTCATGGAGTTGGGAAGCAATACTCTGAATAATATCCTGAGCGGATTCGCCCTATCTATTCTGGCCGCCTCTATCAATGACTTATCTACACCCATGAAGGCAGCTAGGTAAAATATCAGCGATAAGCCCGCGTATGCCCATATTACTACCACCATCAGGCTTGGAAACTCGGTTGAAGGCGATGAAAGCCAGAGAGGCACAGGCAAGTGGAGAAGACGCAGAAGCCAATTTATGCCTATGTGGATATTGAATAGCCAAAGCCATATCAATGAATTGGCTGCCATGGATATGGATAGCGGATATATCAGCAATGATAGATAGATACTTCGCATTTTCTCATTGCCCAGAAAGTATAATAGCGAGGCGAATAGAAGACCGAGCAAGTTGCCGAAGACCACGGTGCCCACCGATAATAATATCGAGTGCGAGAGAGAGATCGAGAAGTATTCCATGTATAACAGAGACGCATAGGTCTGGAACCCCACAAATGATGGGTGGGGATTCAGAAGCGACCAATTGGTAAACGAGAAATAAAGATTCCATATCACTAAATAAAGTAATAGAAATGAAAAGAATATGGTTGGAATCGCCATCAATAACCCTTGTATCCTCATCATATCACCATAAATGGGTTGTTTTTATTGTTTTGTTTTTGCCGCATTATTAGGAATTGACCCAAGGCGGGTAATAGCCGGCGAAGGGATGGCCGGGGAATCCCAGATAGCCAAGACCCAACTTAGCCGCGGCCAACCACTCGCTCTCCTCTTGATGCATCTGAGTGGCTAGCGTTATATTCCACGCAGCTATTCCACTTGGCCCGACTTGCTGTAGCGTATAAAGGCCACTATCTAACTGAGCGAATACGTCATCGAATAACCCACCGTCGGATAATTGATAAACGAAGTTCTGCTCAGGAGTGCTCAATAGCTGTTTATAATCATACCACTGGGCGGGTGTGTTGAAGTAGTCAGTTGTTACATTGTTGTAGAACGTGACTGCCTTCCATTTAGTCCATATCTCTTGCCCAGCCATTGATGCCCACCACCTAACGAAGGTCAGTGCGTTCTGTTCCTGCGGGCCCACCGGGACTGCAACGGAGTCTATTACCAATGCATAGTAATTCTGCGTGCCCGGAAATGGTTCCTCCACTATTGTTACATTATTCCAGTTGATATACGGAGCAACCGCTGGATAAATAGTAATGTTCAAGAAATCATAGGCATAATTAGTCAACCAATTGCCGTTGGCCTGGAATGCGACACTGCCTTGAGCCAGATCCGTTAATCCTTGAGTCCAAGTTAATGATTGCCAACCAGGATAGTCATACGAAGTGAAATTTAGGAATAACTTGTTTGCTTCCGCTATCCAGTTCTGTATAGTAGCATTATTCAATGGAATTACTCCATATATCATTTCATTGTATACATGTGGTCCAGCCAGCGATAGAAATATATCCTCCCAAAGATTCAATTGATCCCATCCCCCATCGGCGCCGGGCACCATCCATGGAGAAATACCATGAGCGGCTAGTTGAACTGTATCGTACTCCAGCGTCGATAAATTGGTCGGTATCGGTAAATCATATTCTTTAAGCAGCTTCAAATTTATATAGAGCAAGGCACCTCTATGTACATTAACTGGTATGGATAGCAAGGTCCCATTGAATGCGCCGGCTTGAAGCACTTCGGGCACGGCATGGCTGAATAAACCTATTTGTTGAGCTATTGGGGTCATATTAACGAAGTTATGGATCCCTTGAGGAGCTATTTCCACATAGCTTATCATCTCTGGGCCATAATGCACTTGGAATAATGCAGGCGGCTTACCCGCCTCTATTAGCGTGAGTATGGCGTACTTGGCATTAGTACC
>DAHE01000027.1:2865-10413 GCA_002508315.1 Thermocladium sp. UBA166 | reverse complement strand
CTTTCCCTTAATTATGACGCTGTTCACGATTTATTACTACTTCATGAACTTCGGGCCAGGCCCATGGACGGCTGCCCAAGCCGAGCTCTGGCCCACTAGGGTTAGGGCCACTGGCGCAGGTCTTGCCGCTATGTTCTCCAGGTTCGGAGCGGCGTTTGGAACATTCTATATGCCGATAGTCATCAGCATGATCGGCTATGATGGTGCATTCCTATTTCTTGGCGGCGCAATACTCTTCGTGGCCTTGTGGTCATACTTGTTAATGCCAGAGCTGAAAGGCTTGACCCCCACGCAGGCAGAGCAGATGCTAGTGGACGGAAAAATAGGCATTTATGCACGCAAGAGCAAATAAAAACAGGTTTAATGTTATTAAGCACCAGATTAAATGTTAAAATTATCTTTTTACCCTGCGGTTGATAATTATTAATGGTGGAGCATCAATTCCCAAATACGAGCCCAAAGAAACGGACAGCTGTAATGATGGGAGGATCGGGTAATTAGGTCGCTGATGAGGATTGGGCAAACTACGATAAGAGCTTGTGGTCAGGAATGGGTTTTTCATCCATTAAAAGAAGTACAGACCTCACCCTTTAGGGCTTTGGCTGTGGGAGGGGGCAGATCGTTGATTGGTGGAGCGATGAATTGGAGATCGTGAACGAGAGGGGGAGGGGTGGGGCCATGCATTCCCCGGGTTCTTAATTAAGCTTCATGCAATGCGGCGTCGATGGTTGATTACCGGAAGCTTGAGGGGATCGCCGGGTCTTTGGGATGCTCGGCCTTACACCGTACCGCGATGACTATACGGCTATACGGCGCGGGATGCATTGCATGAAGCGTGAGATTGGGGGCTTCTCCATAATCTCTCAATGAAGGAATGCGATGGGCTCTGCGGCGGGTTTCCCGTGTTTTGGCGTTAACATGCATTTATTTGTTTATATATAGTGTTCGGGTTTTACATAGGAAGCATTTAAGGGAGGGTTGGATTCACCATTATCATGAGTTCAAATCAGAGGAGTCCCTTCAGTGACTTGAACGGCATGGGGTTATCCTTGGCCCACATCAAGGTGTTCTTCACCGCCGGCATGGGTTTCTTCACGGATGCATATGACCTCTTCATAATAGGGGCAGTGCTGGACGTGTTCAGCAAGGCAAGCATTCCCGGCTTCGACGTAGCGACGAAGGTGCTGGGCATGCCGCTGGCAGGCTTCCTGGGCGCGTCCGCCATATTCACCGCCATAATAGGCCAGCTCCTCTTCGGGGCATTAGCCGATAGATTTGGAAGGAAGAGCGTTTACGGAATAGAGGCTAGCCTAATGGCGATCGGCGCTCTCCTATCCGCCGTGTCGCCCAACCTATACTGGTTGATAGCCTCCCGCCTCGTGCTTGGACTAGGCATAGGCGGCGATTACCCCGTGTCATCAGTGATAATGAGCGAGTACGCCAACGCTAGGGACAGGGGGAAGCTGGTGGCCCTCGTCTTCTCCACTCAGGGAATAGGGTCCCTCACCGCTATACTGGTGGGAGCGCTTTCGGCGCTGTTCCTACCTCCAGGGCTGGCCTGGAGAGTGATGCTAGGCGTGGGAGCGATCCCGGCGTTATCAGTAATATACTTGAGGCGGAAGGTGCCGGAGACCCCGCGGTATGCATTACTCGTGAAGCGCGATGAGGCGGAGGCTAAGAGGGCCGCCGGCTTTCTAGGCTCCAAGATCAGCGGCGCCGCGGTGTCCAGGAGCATACCTATGATAGAGTTCCTGAGGAGGTACTGGCTCACCCTATTGGCCACTGCGGGCACTTGGTTCTTGATGGATATAGCGTTCTACGGCTCCGGCGTGTACTCCGGCCCCATAGTTTCATCGTTCATTCCAATAAGCTCCTCGCTTCCGACATCGGTTCAAGTAGAGAGACTCATACTGGAGGCGGGGCTTCCATTCATAGTCGGGCTGCCGGGCTACTACCTGTCAGTGGCTCTAATGGATAGGCTGGGCCGCAAATCAATTCAATTAACTGGATTCGCCGGAATGGCCATCCTATACTTAATAGTGACATCCATAATGGAGGTGAGCGGCACAAAGATGAGTTTCCTGATACCAGTCTCATACGCACTATCCCTCTACGTACTGACATTCTTCTTCATAGACTTCGGACCAAACACCACAACATTCGTGGTGCCAACCGAGGTGTACCCGACGCGGTATAGAACGACTGGGCATGGAATATCGGCAGCCGCGGGGAAGACGGGCGCAGCCATATCGACGCTCCTCTTCCCCTCGCTGGAGTTGGCGATAGGGATACGCGGCATATTGATGGTATACGCCGTGGCCGCCGTGCTGGGCCTAGGGTTAACGCTGCTGTTGAGGGAACCCAAGCAGAAGGACCTGGAGACAGTGTCTGAGGAGGACATAGTTCCGTTGGCTTAAAATAATGAATATGAAATAGTTTTTAAATCAATAATAAAATTTTAAATACAAATAGAATATTATTAAATTAATAGAATAATGTGGGATTATCGATCAATTATTGCTTTCACGTCGAGGCTAGGCGCTTGCTGGAAGCCATTGACACAGAAACGAGAGGCCTCGCCCATTAGGACGGGAAGGGGTTGGAGCATGCTAATACAATCCCCGGCATATGCCTTGATGAATGCCCACTGAAAATTAGCTTGAGCGGGCTTGGCCTCCTATATCTAGCCATGATAAGCCTCGCGATTGAATCGTTGAGTAAGCGCTACGGAGATCCGTGGAGGGCCTTCCCGTCCCAATGCCCCGGTGCTCTACGGAGAGAAACTCGCCGTGCCCTTCCGCGCTGTCGAGGCGGGGCGTCGCCCAGTAACGGATTGCTTGGCCGCTCTTAATGGAATTGATTGCCTTTGCATCACTGGAAAGCCGCTCTAGCCTCGGCCCAGTCAATGGGGTTCCCAGCCCTTACATCCATCACCCTGCTAGGCCCCGGTATCAACTCCACCAATTGGTCCGCCACCACCCTCCTAGCCCGTGCATCCATCTTGATCAACCCCTCCCTCACCGCCTGCGCGGCTCGCCCCCGCTCCATACTGCCTGGCCGTATTACGGCATACACGTGCGCCAGCCTAGCCACAGCGCTGGGCGGCGCGGATATCAGCCTAGCCACTTCTCCATCGAACCTAACCCCCACTCCCAGGGAGAGCTCCACGCCCCTCACCCAATTGCGCTCTCCGTATATCATGAAGCTGCCCTTCCCCACGTACTCCCCGGAGGGGGCCTCCTTGCCAACCCTACCCCCCTCAACGTAGAACACGTCGCCCGCCATAGCCCCCGCGCTCCAAAGCCTGGAGTTCGACGCAGCGAAGACGGCGGCCTCCATTATGTCCACGGGGCTCGGCGAGCCGCCGTTGATCCTCAAGACCGTGGCCGCGGCGCCGGGCACATCGGCGTGAAAGAAGAGATCCCCATTCCTCATATACCGCTTCACCAACGCCTCGTTCTGGTCAGCGTTCCTCCCAGCCAAGACGCCGCGCCCGCCGGACGTCACGAACCACTTGAACCGCTCGAACCACTCCTTCCCGTACACCACCCTCACCGAATCCTTGAAGGAGCTCTCCTCCCTCTCCGCCCTCAACTGCAGCTCCCTTAACCTCTCCTCCAGCCTCCTTATGGTCTCCCCCGCCCCCTCCGCCTTCCGCCTCAGCTCCTTAGCCAACCCGAAGTACTTGTTAGCGGCGTCCCCCGGCGACTCGTTCAAGCCAATAATAGCCTCCAATCCATCCAAGTCCAGCCTCAAGGCCTTCTTGACAGCATCGAAGCCAACTACCCTAATGGAGCCCACCGATAACCCGACGGCCCTCTTGGGGAAAGCATCCCTATCCTCACCGTAAAGCCGCCTCGCCTCGCTCAACAACTCCTCCAGGCCGTATAGGTTCAGCATAATCGCCTCCCCTACTCGCCTCGCCTCCTCCGCCTCCGCCAAATTCCTATCCCCTACTCGCCTCGCCTCCTCAATGCTAGCCATCAACCTACTCGCCTCGCCTCTCGCCTCCTCCGCCGATCTGCGCGCGGCCTCCTCGGCCTCCAGCCTCCAGAAGTACTCGTCCACGGCCTCGTTAAAGGAATTGAACCGCACCAGCTCCCCGCCGATTGTCTTGAAAGGCATGGGGGACACGAACACCGGCCTCCCATTAATGACGTGGATGACCGGCTCCCGGGGACCCACGGCCGCCGTCACCGCCATCCCCCTAAACGCCCTCCACGCCTCAAGGGGATCCCCGCAATCAGCCCTGGCACACACCTCCGCCTCCAACTCCCTGCTCAATCCAAGCCTCCTCCCCATCCCCTCCCCAACCGCGTCTAGGAACGAGTCGGCAAAGCGGGGATCCTTAAAGGACCTGGGAGGAGGAACGTAACGCTCCCCCAGTCTCAACTCCCTATCCCTCGACTTATACCCGTGAAGCAACCACAGTATCCGTCTCTCCCCTCCCCCAGCTTCCCAGCTCTCCTCCCCTCTCTTCCCCGCCTCGACCAGCGCGGCGTTGAATGGATTGAGCAACTCCACCACCAGTACCCCACACTCTGTCCTAAGCTCAATCACCCTATCGAAGAACGGCGCCTCGGCTCGCTCCAGCCTGCATCCCTCAAGCCTCGCGCGCAGGGCAGGGAGGGGAGAGGCATTGGGCGGCATCCTGGTCGTCAGGCTCACCCTATTCTTATTAGCCACTATCAACCGCTTCTCCCTGCCCACCCTGAGCAGTATAGAGTCGCCGATCCCGTAGACTTTATCCACGGCCTGCCCCGCCGCCTCGGCGTTCAGCTCGCCTGCCACGGCAAGCAGGTCCAGCGCTGATAGGGACCTCTTCACCGAGCCCAATGCTTTGACTTGGGTTAAAAACCCTTCCCTTGACGGGTTGCAGTTAAGGATAAATACCGCTCGCTCGATTACCCCCTCGATGTCTGATCAAAGGGAGGGAGGAGACGAGGAGAAAAAGAAGCTGCTCATTCCATCGTTTCTCACGGCTGACGTGTTCAAGAAGGAGCGGAAGGCCCCCATGGAGAGGCGGCTCAGGCTGAGGAGGAGGGGGGACGTGGATGAGGGGAGGGCATTGATGAACCCCAATACCATGAAGGAATTGAATATAGCCACGGAGATAGAGGCCGTGCTAGTGGGCGGCGGCGCGAGGGAGCGCAGGTACGTCTTCAAGGTGGTGGCCAAGGACGACGTGCCGCCCAGCGAGGTTTGGTGCAACGAGGAGGAGCTGAGGAGGAACGGCATAGCGGATAACTCGATAGCCACCATACGCGCCCACAGGAGGGAGCAGAGTGATTAGGGGCATCCTTAAGGGAGACACCGTAATAGTGAGCAACCCCGAGGAGGCGCGCCTCCTCTACGCCTCATCTTTCTACGGCAAATTCATTGGACTGGATAAAGTGAAGCCAGGCGAGGCGATCGCTGCCCCGCCGCCCCTACACCTATCTATACTGGATGCGGTGTACTTGGTGGAGAGGGGATCGCTGGAGGTGGTTAGGAGCAACGGTTCCCCGGTCACCATAGATGAGCTGAGGGAGGCGCTCGCGTCCAGGTTCCACGACCCATCCACGGTATACGGCATATACAAGTTCTTCAGGGACGGGGGGTACGTAGTGAAGAGCGGCTTGAAGTTCGGCAGCCTATTCGCGATATACGAGAAGGGGCCCGGCATCGATCACGCGCCGATCCTCATACACTACCTAGACCCGGCCAGGAACCTCACCGCGCTGGACATAACCAGGGCCGCCCGGCTGAGCCACAGCGTTAGGAAGACGTTCGTGCTAGCCACGAGGGACATAGACGACCTATACTTCATAGGATTTGAGTGGTGGAACCCCTAATTCACTTACCCCTCTTCCCCAGTATGTCCAGCCATGGGTTCTCCCGCATGAATTGAGGCACATCACCCTGCACCCGTCCCTCCCCGCCATCAACCTCCCCCGCCTCATCATTTGCCTCATCTTTCGTCACTACCTCCACTTGCTTCTCTCTCTCATTCCTCGTCCTAATCATGGACTCCAGCTCCCCCACTCTCCTCTCCACATCCGCTAGCCTATCCCTCACGGCCCTCACCTCGCTCATCACCTCAGCAATAGCCCCGTCGCTGACGGTCGGCCTCGCCGTCGGCATGCTGGCCATAGCCTCCGTTATCTCGCTCCCCATCACTATTATGCCTATGCCCAGCCTCCTCATGAGCTTGCCATCCACGAAGTTCGCCGACGGCCTATCCACGACAAGATAGGCCTTGTTGAAGGCGGTCCTGCTCCCCGCAACCTCGGCGGCCCGCTTGGCTATGTCCGCCTCATTGGGTATGTCCAAGTAAACGTACCTGAAGTGGACCAAGTTATTTCCATCCCTGCAGTTCACGAAGTCCTCCCCCCTCTCCACCACCTCCATGCCCCTCTCCTCCGTTAGCCACTTAATCAGCCTATCCATCTCTCGCTTGAGAAGTAGGTTCAGCACCGCGCGCAGAGTCGCGTCTCGCTATAAAAACCCAACTACCGCTGGGGGGAGGGATTATCCATTAGCGCGGACCTGGCGGCCAGGGCGGCTCTCATCAAGGCATCCCTCAAGTCCTTCTCGCTCATGGAGGGATCCGCAACGCCCTCCACCGCCGCCTGGTAAATTGAGGTGGATTGCCAAGTCTCCTCAGCAATGACTCTGACAGACTTTATCTGCTTTACATCGGCTAACCTCCTCCTAACCTCCTCCTCGAACTTGGCTATGGGCACGGAAGCAGGCACGTCCAGCCTAGTCCTGGCCATCCTGAACTGCGCCTCGTCGTGGTTTATCACCATGGCCTGCACTAGGGCGGAGTTGGGTATCCTTATGGTGACTCCCTTGTCGTCGATCAACGTAGTGTAGAGGAGGGTTATGTCTACCACGGTTCCCGTGAATCCATTCGGCAACCCCTCGTGGGGATACGTAGCCCTGATCACTCCGTACTGCCACGTGACTACGGTAACCCTGTTTCCCGGCTTGAACGGCGATGATAGTATTATCATGACGCCGGAGAGTACGCTGGAGAGCGATTGCTGGACGGCCAGGCCCAGTATGAGTCCCACCGCCGTTCCCCCGAAGGCAGCGGCCGAGGGGGTCACCCTGATAAACTCCGCCGCCAACGCGATAATCACCGCGCTGACTATGCTGAGCTGGAGGAGGAACTTTATGATGGGCGCCCTCCTGGGGTCGCATGCATAGGCCATCCTGGTCACCTCCCGCCCCGTCTGCCAGAAGGCAGCTGCCCCAACAGCCACAGTTAGCGTGAGCCTCACTAAGTCCTCGTACTGTGCGTACCTATACAGCACGCTGACCTTCAGCACCTCGTATATTACGTAGATGAGGATCCCGGCGCCTATGACGGGTATCCAACTGATGATTATCCTCCTTATCAAGTTACCCATTCCGGAGAGGCCATTGCATTGATTGCTGTCCATAAGCGAGGCGCCTCTCGATTGGTATTAAAAACATATTAAAAACGTAGATGAATGCCGAAAGACTTTAAACCCAACCGTGCGTGGAAGGGCATCGAGCGGGGGTGCCCGAGCATGGTCA
>DAHE01000027.1:1476-2851 GCA_002508315.1 Thermocladium sp. UBA166 | reverse complement strand
GTTCAAGTCCCACCCCCCGCACCATTATTAAAGGACAAGACATGATATAATACTGCACATTAAGCAATGCTGAATCATAGTGATTCCCGGTAAGAATTATTGCCCGCTCTTCCCCATCATTAGACTTTACAAAAGAATGAAGGTCCCGCCCCTAGAAGGGGCGGGGTAAAGATTAAATATTTCCTCCTTGATTCAATATTCGTGGTTAGGAGGGAGAGAAGTCCAATCAGAGCTACTGTTTCGATGACTATGCTTACAAGGCCGTTGAGGTCTCCTTAGCTGTGTGGGAATCGCTGAGGAAAGACATGCCTGTTAATCTTCCCTTAAAATAAAGTGGTTATTAATGGTTGAGGCAGTTAGTATCGGAATTATAGGAGCTGGCAAGGTTTCAAGAGCCCACTTAATAGCCCTAAGGGCTATCAGTAGTATTCGTAATGATCTTGGAATTAATATTGATGTTAAGGCTGTGGCCGATATAAATAAGGAGCAGGTGCGACTTACCGCGGAAGATTATGGCATTGATAAATGGACGACTGATTGGCATGATATTATTGATAATAAGGATATCGATATGATAATTGTATTGACACCGCCCTACATGCATAAGGAGATTGTTGTTGAGGCTGCAAAGAATGGAAAGAATATCTTCTACGAAAAGCCGTTGGCAATTAATGGCTCTGATGCCCTTGAAATGTGGGAGGCCGTGAAGAGTTATAGTGTAATAAACATGGTGGGCTTTAATTATAGGCGATTGCCGAGTACTTCAATCATTAAGGAATTGATTGATTCAAGCAAACTAGGTGCTGTTTACCATGTAGACCTAGTCTTTTATGAGGACTTCGCCGCAAACGGTGAATATGGTTGGAGGTATGTTAAGGAGTTATCAAGCGGTGGCGTTTTAATGGATCTAGGCGCTCACCTTATAGACCTCATTCATTACTTTACTAATAGTACTGTAAGCCGGGTCTCCATTAGCGCGGCTAATTTAATACCGGAAAGGGATGGGCATAAGGTTGATGTCGAGGATTGGGTCTCCGTTTTATTTAGGACTGAAAATGGAATAACGGGTCAATTTGAATCCAGTTGGGCAGCACTTGGTAGGAAGAATATGCTGCGAATTGAAGTGTATGGGAGCAGCGGGTCAGCCGTGTTTGACTTGGAAAGGCCAAATGAGGTCATGCTATACTTATCACCGGATGAACCCAAATACTCGGGCTATAGACGGGTACTATTAGGCCCGCCTCACCCATATGGTGATTTCATGGTTTATCCAGCGCCGGGGACCGGTATGGGTTACGAGGATTCCATCGTTAATGAATACCATGAATTCTTTAACGGCATCATAACGGGTAAAAACCCCTCGCCTAACTTTTAT
>DAHE01000027.1:1297-1434 GCA_002508315.1 Thermocladium sp. UBA166 | reverse complement strand
CCGCCTCCTTATACTTATTAGTCAGTATGCTACATATTAGTAACTCTATGGCTTGAAAACGTGCAGTACACCGTAATTATCAAGTATTAGCAGGTATCCATCGGTGAGCACTGGGTTAGCTTCCACTGGGGCTTGGA
>DAHE01000027.1:0-1257 GCA_002508315.1 Thermocladium sp. UBA166 | reverse complement strand
TTCCGCCCATGGTTGCCTCGTATACTACGCCATTGATGGAAACTATGGGGGATGCCACTATTGAGCTATTCAAGTCGTCATACCAAACCGTGGATCCAGTTGTTGCGTTAATGGCTAAAAGCAATCCATTGCTNNCTAAGTAAAGCGCTCCATAAGCCACTGCGGGCGTATCCATCGCAAGAACGCCCAAGTTGTCAACCCATGCTATGCCCCCGCTGAGGGATACCTTGTATAAGTAATTGCCAGCAGTAAAGTAGAAGTAGCCGTTGCTGTATGCTGGAGCGTTGTTAATAGTCGTTGAATTTAGGTTAATGCTCCACTCGTATTTCCCATTACTGACGTTAAAGGCCATAACGACATTAGGGGAAGTCAAGCCAACCACAACCAAATCACCGCCGACAGTAGGTATTGTCGTCACTGTTCCAGACGTGTATCCAATGCTTGACGTCAAATAATTATTCGTCCATACTACAGAACCATCAGCAATATTCACCGCCTCCATACTATCACCACCGGCATCAATAACTAAACCACCATAAACCGTAACATAGGGACCGAAAGCGCCTGGGCTACTACCCCACAAATTACCGCAGAAAACAACGCCATAACCATTAATATAACATATATTAGTATACTGAAGAACAACCCCATTATCAATTATAGCGGTTCCTGTAGCTATGGGGATATAGCTTTCCGTGTAGGTTCCAAGTCTCATTAGATTTTCTGTTTGTAGATTATATTGAGCAACTTGATTATTTGGACCATTGCCAGCTAATATTAATTCCGGTGAGTAAGCGGTTAACCCCAAGTCACTTCCGCTACCTATGCCTAGGTTTACTGATTGAATTTGGGTTAGGTTTACTGGCCCTTTACTGTTTATGAATCCCGCGTGTGTATAGTCACCATGGTACTGCGCATCTGATGTGGGGCTGCTCACTTCCTCTAGGGTAAGGGGTGGTATGCTTGTAATGGTTGTCGTAACGACTTGCTCCGTTGTTGTGGTAACCGTTGATGTTGTAGTNNACTGGACTTGTGGTTACAACGGTTATTGGTGAAGTGACCGTGGTGGTAACGGTTGTGACCGAAGGTACAGTTTTATTAAAGCTTGTCTTTGTTACAGTGTATGTCGTGCCGGAATAAACAGTTGAGTACAAGACGTGGGATGGTTGAAAGGATCCAACGAAAAAACCAGCGCCCAACCCTATTATAAGGACAACAACTATAACCACAGCTGCAATGGAATCCCTCATAAGATAC
>DAHE01000033.1:25854-27239 GCA_002508315.1 Thermocladium sp. UBA166 | reverse complement strand
CTCCCCCGCCCTGGCCGGGTTCTCATCCCACCTAATCCCAACGAACACCCCCTCATATCCGCCGTCCCGGATGAACTCGTTCATGGGCACCGTCTTCAACAAGTGATTGGCAGCCACGTTATTCAACGCGTACTTGAAGGTGGGGGCCGTGTACCCTATCTTCAACAACTCCCCCCTATCCCTGGGATCCAACTCATCCACCTTAACCTCATCCCCGTACTTATACCCCCTCAGCCTCTCATTTCCCTTAAATATAACCTTCAAGCCCCACTGCCTCTCAACGTCCTCGATGAACTTCAGCGTCTCCTCGAAGTGCATGAAGTGATCAATGAAAACCACGTCGAAATCCCCCCTGGCCGCCTCCCTGGCCTTCAGGGCGGCGTGGAGCACCACCGTGCTATCCTTCCCGGCGCTCCAAACCACCGCGGTCTTCTTGAACGTCTCGAGGGCGGCCCCGGCAACGGTCACGGCTATCTCGGCCTTGTACTTAAGTGGAAGCAGGTCCAGCCTCCTCTGGGGGCCTGCCTTGCTTAATAGGATGGATAGGTACTGCTGGGGATCCAGTCCGCGCGCATCGGCCTCCTCAATTATCCTCCTCGCCAACTCGCCCGATATGGATAGCATGAAAAATCGCCTCAACTTGTTATGTTATAAGGATTTCTAGTGACTAGGGGAAATTAGGACTTGGTCGCGTAAGGTAGCTCATGAAAAGGCTTAAAACGAGTTAATGCCCCCGCGCCTTAATGAGGTTAAGCCCCAGGGCCATGGGATTCATGGCAACCGTGCTTTCGCTGCTCAGCGGCGCCGTCTACAACATAGCGATAACCAGGAAATTGACGCTGGACTACTTGGGTCTCCTCAACATAGTTAACTCGGCCGTGGCCTTCTCCTCGCTTCCCGTGACGATTCCGTCATTCACGGCGTCCAGGGCGGTGGCCAAGGATGGATCAATTGACGTGTTGGCGGTTATGAAGTTGGTGGGCGTCTTCTACATTGCGAGCGCAGCCATGTCCGTGGCCTACTTGATCCCCCTATGGGGCGAGTCGGGCGGGTATGCGTACCTACTGTTAATCATCACGTTGCTGACGGCCCTCACCAGCTATGTTCAGTCAGTAACAGGCTCCGTGCTACTCGTAAAGAATAGGCAGGCCTACGTGGCGTCCAGCCTAGTCTCATCAGCAGCCAAGCTATTGGTGATCCCCCTCATAATGTTCCTGGACTGGTCAGTGTACGCCGTTCTCTGGAGCACCTTTCTAATAGTGCTCTCCTCCTCAGCCTACTCCCTTGCAGAGACAATTAGATTCCATAGGCCATCAACGGATTTCAAGCGATTGCTTAAATGGTCCATGGGCGCGTCGTGGGTTTCCACCATGAGCTCCATAGCG
>DAHE01000033.1:23229-25801 GCA_002508315.1 Thermocladium sp. UBA166 | reverse complement strand
GTCCTCCGCGCAATAGGTAGGCTATTCAGCATGCCCAACGTGATACCCAGCATAATGTACGGGGAACTGCTCGAGCGAAACAGGCTGGAGGTCGTCTATAGGGACATGCTGCTCTCCCTCTTCATAAACACATCCATAGTGTTAACTGTGGCAAGCTTTGAGCCCTTGATAATAGACTTGCTGCGACCAAATGACTTGGACTTAATAGGCCCCCTCTACCTTCCAATCCTCCTCTTCCTTGTGTCTAATACTGTGTCGTTGATCAATACCTTCACGGATAACCTGATCAGCGGCGTGGATAAGTCGGACCTAAAGGGCGAGGTTGGCATCAGCACGTACTGGGGAACCCACATAGGATTCTCGAAGCTACTGCACTTGGTTAGGGCCTCCCTCTACATAGTGCTTGCAATCCCCATTTACTTCCTGATGAGGGACCTGCCCTTCTCGATAGTAATGGCATTCTCAGCCTCCAATATAATCGCGTTCTCCACATCATTCACGCTGAGAACCATTAGGATACGCAAGATGCAAGTGGAGCTCCCGCTCCACCACCTGCTGCGGGACTACGTGGCGCCAACGCTAGCATCAGCCGCGTTGATGTACATCGCGGCGCAGCATATAAGATTCAAGCTGGTCCATGATGTTTACATAACCATAGCCGAGATACTTGCCGCGTTCCTGATAACGACGCTGGTCTATCTGTCCATCACATTGATGGCCTCCAACCGCTCCCGGGCCATATTTAGGTCAGTGCTGAGGAGCATTATGCAAGCCACCGTAGCCACGTGATGAGGTGAAGGGGTAAGCCCAGCCTCAAAGAAGTGGGGGAGGCTTTCAATCACTAGCTAAGCAAGGGTGTTGCGGTTAGCCTACTTAATGAGGATCGATTAGCCTCCAACGCCGACCGTAAGGAAGGCTGGCGGTCCCGCGGGGTTAGGGGCTTCCCGGAGCCCCGCTCCTCGGGGCGGTCAGTATTAGCTTGGTCAGCAATTCCAGCGCATATCACCGCATCAACCAAATGCCTTATCATCACGAGTTCGGCGTCAGCTCACCTCCTTATAATCACTCCCTCATCTAGGCTCGCGTGCCGGAGCAAGATTTAAGTCTTAGCGCGGCCCCAGGCATCGGTGGATAGGGTAGTATTGTTGGATGGATATGATGATGAGCCCGCTGGCCTGGGGGTCCCCCCGTACCTAGACGTTTATGCCAGGTACGTCGCGGGCGCCATCTGGTCAGTGGACCCATCCATAGACGTGAGATATGTTACCGTGGATGAGGCTCGTCGGGATTGGAATGCCTTCGTCGATCTAGTGAGCGGCTCCAGGTTGCTGGTGGTGATGGCTGGAATAGTCACTCCGGGAAAATACCTGGGCGGGGAGCCCATAAAGCTTAGGGAGCTAGTTCAGTTGGGCGGCTTAAGCGTTCCCAAGGTTCTCGGGGGCCCCGTGGCTCGGTTTGGATTCGGGGCCGGCGGTGGATCCATAGCTGTGCCCAGGCACTTCTTCTCCAAGTATTACGACTTGGTGATCAGCGGGGACTTGGATCTAGTGGTTCACGAGATAGTGTCCAGGGGGTTCTCTCTGGAGGGGGTTAGCCCAGCCATGGTTCACTCGTCGTATGCCGCCATCAATGAGTTCGCGGTGAGGGGGGCTAGGATAGCTGTTCAGCACCCGAATCACGGTCGTAATTTAATAGTTGAGTTGGAGACCTACAGGTCATGCCCAAGGTACGTCAGCGGCGGGTGCAGTTTCTGTGCTACGGTCAGGTATGGAGGCGTTGAGTACAGGGATGAGGAGGCCATTGCGCGGGAGGTAGCGGCCCTCCACGTAGCCGGCGTTAGGCACTTCAGGGTGGGGAGGCAGGCGGATATACTTTCATACAAGGCAAGAGACACAGGGCGGTTGGATTTTCCCCGCCCGAACCCCGAAGCTGTGGAGCGGTTGTTTCGAGGCATAAGGTCGTCGGCGCCTGGCCTACGGGTGCTTCACATAGATAACGTTAATCCAGGCACGGTGTATAATTGGCCGGAGGAGAGCAGGGCGGCCTTGAGGGCAGTAGTTAGGCACCACACGCCGGGAGACGTGGCGGCCATGGGTGTGGAGAGCGCTGATCCCAGGGTGATTAAACTGAATAACTTGAAGACGCAGCCGGATGAGGCCTTGGCAGCGATGAAGCTCGTAGACGAGGTGGGGAGGGTCATCGGCCACAATGGCTTGCCCCACCTGCTTCCCGGAATCAACTTCGTGGCCGGCCTGCCTGGGGAGACCAAGGAAACGTACACGCTCAACAAGGAGTTCCTAGGCAAGGTGTTGGAGTCAAACGTGCTGGTTAGACGGGTGAATCTACGGCAGGTTCTAGTCCTGGAGCCAACCCCCCTCTGGGGCAAGCGGGGATCCATTAGGTCGATGCTGGAGAAGCATAAGAGGTACTTCTTATCGTTGAAGAACTGGGTCAGGACTAGATTCGACCTGGAAATGATAAGGCGCGTCGCTCCGAGGGGGACCATTCTGAGGGAGGCCTACGTTGAGGCCCTGGCGCCGGGCGGCGTTTACGCCAGGCAGGTGGGTTCATA
>DAHE01000033.1:0-23199 GCA_002508315.1 Thermocladium sp. UBA166 | reverse complement strand
ATCACGGCCCCAGGAGCGTTGTCGGCGTCTCCGTTCCCATCAACATAAACGAGGCATCGAGCAAGCTGCTCTCAATGCTTCCCGGCTTCACGAGGGATAAGGTGAACAAGGTGCTGCTGAGGAGGCCGTTTAAATCCATGGATGAGTTGGTCGCCGAATCGTTGGATACCTCCATATTTACCGTGGATGGCAATTGAAGCCCATCACCGCTTTATCTTTCCTATCAAGTTATCCACTATGTGTCCAGCCGGGTTAATGCCCGTGGCCCTCTTAAACCCTGCCCACGCCATCGTTGGATTCACCTCGAGAATCATGAATCCCTCTCGGGTCTCCATTAAATCCACCCCAGCGTAATCAAGCCCAAGCGCCTCCGTAGCCTTCACCGCCAGCTCCAACGCATCGCTGCCAAGCCTCGCTGGGAGGGGGGTGGCTCCCTGAGCCACATTGCTCTTCCACCCAGTTCCCCTCCTGAACTCGGCTCCTATGGCCTGCCCATTCACCACCACCACTCTATAATCCCCTCCCCCCGTCTTCTCCATGTATTTCTGGATCAGTATTGGCTTGTTTATGTTGGTTAGGAAGCTGAAGAAGTGCATGGCCTCGTCCGCATCATCTATCTTTGCAACGCCGTACCCCATCGCGCTCCTGAGGGGCTTCACCACCATGGGTCCCAACTCCTTGGCGGCCCAGTAGGCCGTTATTAGGTTCTCCGTCACGGTGGTTGGGGGGATCGGGAGGCCCTGCCTGGCTAACTCCAAGCCGGCCGCGAACTTATCGCCGGCGGTGATCCAAGCATCGACTGGGTTGCTGATTATGGTGCCCGCCCGCTCCATTGCCTTGGCCGCCCACATCCTGTAGTGGAACTGCTCGAAGTCCCTTATGGTTCCCATGTGCCTCAACACGGCGCCGGGAAGCTTGGTCACGTCGTCGTCCACGTGATGGCCTACTTGCTGTCGTATCTTGATGCCGTTCCTCAAGTCTATCCTTAGGAGATCCACGTAAACCCTCTTCGGGGAATGACCCCTATTCCGTATTGCATCCTCCAAATCCCTTACCTCCTCGGGGGTCCAATCCAAGTCGTATGCCCTGAGTATCCCGATATCCATGTCGTTCCCCCTCGTCTCGATTTTAAATGTTTACTTAATTAACTCAACAGGAAAGAATTGCCCGATAATGAGCTACTCCGCGTTTGGATTTGTGGATAGGCCCCTCAACCCAAGTGGATTACCCTCAGTGAAGCGTAGGTACTCCGCGGTGGGCATGGAGAGGGAGCTCGGGGAGGTGGAGAAGGCCCTCTCCGCCTTCCTGCAGGGGCAGGACAACATATTGGCCGTGATAATAGGCCCCTACGGCTGGGGAAAGACAGAGTTGCTGGATGCATCGCAGGAATTAATAGAAGGGCGGGGAATCAAGGTGGTGAGGCTCAGCTTGAGCATAGGCCTTGACTTCAACATAATGGGCAAGATACTCGACGCGAAGCGTGGAAACAAGCACTTGGTTGTGATGCTTGATGAAGCCGATGAATTGACCAGGCTGGTCTCAATAAGCGGCGGCATCAACGATGACGTGAAGAGGTTGATAGTTAACATGGGCACCATAATGCGGGCACTGCTTGAGCCCCGCAACTACGCGCACCAGCTAGGCATAGATGCAGCGGATCTATCGGGAGTAATGGTTATAGCCGCCTTCACTCCACACCTCTACTATAACATCCTCAAGAGCAACGTGCCGGACCTATTCGACATAACCAAGGGAAGGGTGTATAGGGAGATCATAATGGATGAGAGGTTCCCGTATTGGCTCTATGAGGCCATAATATCCAATAGATTGGAGGCCTACTCTACCCAATCATTTCGTGACCTCAAGACGGCGGCGGGTGGAGGCGATTTATGGCCCCTCACCAGGGAGGCTCTTTCCTTCCTCTACTTAGCGGCGGCAAGCGGGGAGGGAGGCACGGTCACGCCGAGGAACATGATGAAGCTCACCGCCAAGCTGCTGGACAGAGTCGTTGAGTCCGGCCGTCAATTGACGGTGGGCGTCTTGGCGTCGTTCGCGTTGGATGAATTGAAATGGATAGACTCGGACCTCCTCAAGGAGTTACTGGAGACGTACTCGGACCTGTCCATCCTCATATTAAGCGGAATCCCCGTCTCGATAGATGCGTTGGGGGTCTCTCCCCAGGCATTGGCGGTGAGCGGGATAGCGGAGGAGGTATTGGTGGCGGAGATAGATCCAGGCGATTCCAAGGCTGTTGCTGGGCTGAATGGGGTGAGGATGCTGTTCGGCCTACTTCCCATAGCGTTCAAGGACTTAAGGGACTTATCGATAGAGTACGGCTCCCATTACCCTCGCTACTCCGGGGGGCGGGTTGTGCTAAACGCTGTTCTCCCCACCACGGCGGAGGAGGAGCTTCGAAGGCTGGGCATCAAGTACGTGAGGGCCTATGAGTTGAAGAAGGACATACACCGCGCCGTGTTCAAGCAAAGGGGATCGGCTGGGCTGGGCGATGTGGAGCCGGTAATGCGGGAATTAGCCCAGGAGGGCGCGCCGGCGGTGTTGAAGCACTTGATTAGATTGATCTCCGGCTCCGCTCAACTCGGCGCTCAGGGAAACATAGTGGTAAACGTGAGCGAGCAGTCCCTTGATGCCAGGCTCGGATTCTTGGGCGTCGAGTGGAGCCCGACTGTGGAGAGGATGATTGATGAGGCCGTGCTTAGGGGAGAGGTCAGGATGGGGCAGTCCATCAAGCCCGTGGATGGATTGATACTCATCGCTGCCAGCTCATCCCTTTTGACGAGGGACTTGGAGGACTTAATTAGGAGGTCGCTGTCTAAGCTGCGTTGGAAGGATGTGTTTCCGGTTGATGGTCACGTAATGGTGATTCCAATGGGTTCCGATAAATTGGATGAGGCACGGCAAACAGTCATGGGGCTGGCGCTGATGGGCAAGCCAAACCCGCCCGCGGAGTATAGGGTGTTCGTGGAGCGGGCCCGGGCGTTCCTCGATAGGCTGAACTCCTTCAAGGAGGAATTACGGAGCGATTTGTTGAGGTACACTATCGGCATGCGGCGCAGGGAGAGCAAGAGGGAGGGGATTCGCAGAATAGTTGAGCAGTGGGTGAGCGGTGATGTGAGGGACCTCCCCGACTCATTCAAGTGCGGCGATAAGCCATGTATCTCGCTGGTGGAGCAGGTGGTGCTGGATTACTTGAACCGAACGGAGAGGCAAGTTACGCAGAGAGAGTTGGAGTCCATAATAGCGGCGATACTGCCGGTTCAATTATGGAGGGAGTTCAGGGAGGGCGATTTAATTCAATTAATGAGGATGAGGGGCCTCCTTATACAGGTAGGCGATAAGCTGCTCCCCATTTCTCCTCAGTCATTTAAGGCGGGGATCGATGCCATGTGTAAGGAGTTGGACGGCATTATCTCATCATATGGAGAGGAGCAGGCCACGATAGAGTTTGGGGATTGGAGGCTGCAGGTTAGGCTACCGGGCTCCGGGGAATTGATGAGAAGGACTCAGGGGATGCGCGATGATTGCAATGTGCTCGCCGCAGTCGTGAAGCCCGGCGAGGATGAGCTGAAGAAATACGCCTCGCTTCGCCTTGCGCTGGACGACATGGAGGAGGCTTTGAACGAGGCCAGGGAATCGCTGGGCAATGAGTTGGGGAGAGCCAAGTCGTCATTGGAGTCATGCGCATCGCTGCTCAATTCCCTTGGGTCGGAGTTGGATCGCCACGCGGCATTGCTTCCCCCCAGCATAATGGATATACTTCGCTCCAAGTCGAACGAGCTTGCATTGATGATCGCTGACTCCATTAGGAAGCTGAACGGTATGTCGCTCGACGCGGCGAGCAAGTCCTTGGAGGCCATAGTGGAGGATGCCAGGGAGGAGTCCGCTAAGATTTTAGAGGTCGCTAAGTCGATCTCCAGCATATTATCCATAATAAATGAGTATAGATCGCTTACGGAGACCGCTCGCCGTCTCTCCAAGCTGGTAGAGGATTGGATGCCCTCCCTGGAGGACGTAGACATGGATGGGATCATGGATGACCTGATCAAGCTGGCCAAGATGGGCGTCGTCGATCAATTAAACGAGATATACGCTGATTTGAGCAACAAGGTTAAGCAAGCGCGTGGATCATTGACTACAGGCATTGAGAGGGCCAGGGAGGTATTGATGAGGTACTCCAACGCTGCCAAGTGGCTGGAGGCCAAGGCAGTGATGCATGCCCCCATCATAGACCTAGGCCCCGTGGATCAAGACGGGGAGGAGCAGTTGGATAGATTGATCAAGATCAAGACCGACGTGGACGCCAAGCTGCGTGAAATAGCGGTGAAGCTCAACGCGCCTCTCCCCCTTATTAGGTACATAGCGTTTAAGGGACCCAACGTTGGCATAGATGAGATAGAGGCGGGCAGGTCGTTAGGCATGGAGTCCCAGCAAGTGATTAATTACCTGGAGGTTCTCTGGAGGGCCAAGTTAGTGGAGAAGAAGTATGTCTCTTGATGTAGCATTAATCACGGTGAAGCGGTACCCAATATGCAAGCGGGTTCCCTGCCTGGAGGCGGCGGAACCGCATGAGGTGGTAATAGACATGACCGGCAAGAACCCGGGCCTTGGGCTGGTCACGGTGGTCAATAGGGGCAGTGATGCCGCGCCATTAATTATCGACGGCGTCCCCCTCAAGTCAATAATCTGCACTGTTAAGGATAAGTGCGTTGAATGGATTGGGGATAGATTGGTGGTGAACGGCGTCCCCCTCACCGTTTACCTATCAGCCCTCTTCGATGAATTGCTGGCCGAATTGCCCGAGCTAGTGGATGCGCGCGTCAGGGGGGCTGGGGACAAGCGGGTTAAGTACTGCGTCGATAAGTTAGTCGACATTATTGTAGGGGAGAGAAGACGCGGCGCCTCCGTGACATTGATTGGATTGGAGTCCCTCTTGAAGGCGAGGAACTTGGTTGAAGTTAATCTGCCCAGCCCCACGCTTCAAGTGCTCAAGGAGGCCGGCGTGGTGGACGGCGAGTCCCTAATCAACTCGGAATTGCTGAGCTCAGTGTTGAGGGAGGTGAGGCGGCGCGTCTATCCTTGATCAATTCGTGAGGGGAATATATGAATTCGTGGAGGTTCAACTACCGGGGCTGGAGAGCAGTGCGTATATTCGCGAGCTGGAGGGCAAGTTAATCAGGGCGACTCAAGCCCCTCCCAACGGCGTTGAGTGCCTCATAGCCGTGGATTCCGGGTTCGCCGAGGTGACGTACGCTGGCGCTAGGTTGGGCATAATAAACGCTGTTGGAATGGAATTCGTCAGCAAGTCCAAGATGACCGTGCTGAAGCCCCTGCTGTTGGGGAAGTCAATCGAGTTATCTGTGGAGGCAAGGGCGGTGGAGTTCGATGTGGCTGCCCAACTGATCTCCGCCTCCCGGGGCGGGTGTGTCGTATTGCTTGATGGAACCGTGCGGCTCAACACGGATAGTGGAGAGTACTTGAGGGCCAAGTCAATATTATTATCCACGGCTAGAAATAGGGGAGCAGCCGTGCTGGCCCACTCAAAGGATGTCACCGTGAACAGGTACTCCGGGCTGGATATAGACGAGAGAATGCCGCTGTTCGTGGCGATGGAGGAGAACAGGCAAGCGGATGGGTACGCCGGGGTCGTACTTACCGTGCCCATTTCCGACGGTGATCTCTCGTCCTTTTACGTTCAATACAAGCCCCACCTACTGCCCATGTACGTGGAGGCGATCGAGCCCTTGGATCCAGCAGTTCTAGCCTTAATCGGGGACTTAACAACTAGGGAGGGATATCCGCTTCCCCTCTACGTCGTGGATAGGCTATCCAAGCTCAGCGGCGACGTGATTAGATACGTCAAGCTATCCATATCCAAACTAGCGCGAGGGTACGGCGCAATCGCGGTTCATGAGACGTTGAGGGAAATGCTGGATAAGCATTAATCAATCCCCCTCCCTGGAAGTCCGTGCGCTTCAGCACCCGGAACGCTGGATCACCAGTCCCTGCGTGGAGCTTCCCGCCGCAGGCATGGACTTCCCGCTTCACGGGGCGCCCTGACCTCCTCCCGGCTTGCGGTGACCGTAACGATTTTAAGCTTTGTTTTGCCGTGAGATCGATGTTGTCCCCGCAGGCCAGCGCTAAGCTGGCATTGCTATTGATAAAGGAGGCATCCAAGCGAGGCAGCTTGAAGCTGAGGTACTCCAAGGTGTATAGAACAATGAAGTATTGGCTCGGCCCTCAATTTGCGGACTACGTCGTTGAGAGGTTGAGGAGTGGCGGCATCATAGATTTGAAAGACGGGAGGATAACGGTGCTGAAGCCCGTTAAGTCGGATGAGTCGGCGGAGTCCTTGGCATTGGCCGCGCGGTCCGTTATAATGGCTTAACCTTATCGGAGGGTTGATGGGGCAGGAGTCCCCGTAAGGGCGGGGAATCGGAGGGTTGATTGACCGGGGAATAAAGTGGAGGGGGTCAGTAAGCTGGTCTTTCCTACCATTCTAGGCACCAACACTACCG
This sequence comes from Thermocladium sp. UBA166, assembly GCA_002508315.1. Classification (GTDB taxonomy): domain Archaea; phylum Thermoproteota; class Thermoprotei; order Thermoproteales; family Thermocladiaceae; genus Thermocladium. The sequence continues at coordinate 16,666 of DAHE01000033.1, read as the reverse complement.
TCCAGACGCCCTCCTCCATGAGCTTTGACAGCTTCCTTGCCTCATCATCCCTAAAAGCAGCTCCCTTAAGTCCTCCTTGGGCCTCATGCCGAAGATCATCATTGCATCTAGCGAATTATCCCGACTTACGGGCGGGAGCTTTCGCTTCCTTGAACCCCAAAAAGTTAAAATGGGTTATTGAGCGGCGAGCGGCGTGGTAAGGGAGTTCAAGTGCGAACCCAACTGCGCGTTGTGCTGTAAATTAAGCCCAATAACTGTGCTTCCCCACGAAGTTTACCTGCTTCAGAACGAGGCGGAGGAGTTGGGGGTGAGGCCTAGATTTATTCCTTCCTACATGGTTGCGGATCAAGTGAGCGGGGTTCGAATAGCCCTGTCATACCTGCTCTTGCTCGACGAGGAGGGGAAGTGCCCCTTCCTTAAGGGAACTAGGTGCTCCGTTCACGATAAGTACAAACCACTTACATGCAGGTCGTTTCCCTATCTGCCGAGGGTCATCAGGTACACAATGGATGCATCCACAAAAACGATAGACTTCGATACATCATTTACTGCATCGTATGCATGCCCCGTGGTTAAAAGAGATGATCCAGGCCACGGCAACGGCGACCTACGCGTTTACTTCAGGAACGAAGCGCCCAGCGCGCAGGAGGCGATTTACTTGAGGAAGTTCTATGCAGCCACTCTCACCCAAATGTGGAGGAACGGCATGATTGAGCTGGCTGATCCCAGCAATGGATTGCCTCCTTACCCGGTGGTTAATGGCTACTCCTTCATACGGCAGCGGCTACCCATGCTGACGCTGAGCGCGTTGGATATCATTCAATCCAATAGGAAGAATGAGTAGGAACCCCGGCCTCAGTTCCTCTTCCCTCAATTGATGCGTGGTTTTCACTCGATGGGTGGGGGTTGCCGGCAATGCTTAAAACGCCTAAGGACTTGTTTCCCAATGCGGTTGTTGTTAATTCACGCGGAGGACTTTAGCTATAGCGTCAAGGATAAGGCAATACGCGAGCCGGAGCCCCTTGAGAGGCAAGGATACGAGGCGAAGAACGTCTTGGTAGTGTTCACCACTGTGGAGAGCGGGGATAACGATTCCCCTGAGTTCCTGGGCTCCGCTGCTAATGACATAATAGACGTGGCCAGGAAGGTCAAGGCCGACGGCATAGTAATATACCCATACGCACACCTAAGCTCTGACTTGGCTCCCCCCGATAAGGCCATTTTGATACTGGGCAAGTTATTCGAGGTGGTTAAGGAGAGGTCCGGCCTCAGTGTGGAGAAGGCGCCGTTCGGCTGGTATAAGGCATTTAGCATAAAGTGCCTTGGGCATCCGCTCTCTGAGCTGAGCAGGACCATAACTCCCTCATCTGTGAGGAAACAGGAACAGAAGGTAATCAATGATTTCTACGTGGTTTTGACGCCGGATGGAGGGGAGTACCCAGCGGATAAGTACCAATTCAAGCCTGGAGAAGAGGACTTGAGGATACTCGTGGAGAAGGAGGTATTCAAGCGGGAGCTGGGCGGGGGAAAAGCACCCAGGTACTTGGATTACTGCAGGAAGTTCGGCTTCGAATGGGAACCAATGTCGGACGTGGGCCACATGAGGTATGGACCAATGGCTACCTTAATGATGGAGCTCGTGGAGGACTATGCCTGGAGGGCGGCGAATGATCTCGGCTTCCCTGCATTCAAGATAAGGGGAACCAATATGTTCAGAACCGACCAGCGCGCGATAGCGGAGCACGCCAAATTATTCGGGGAGCGCATGTACATGACCGAGGCAGATGAGGAGCTTCTAATGAGGTACGCGGCATGCTTCCAGCAATTCGCCATGATAAAGGACTGGGTGTTGAGCTATAGGGATGTCCCCATAGGAATGCTGGAAATAGCCGATAGCTATAGGTACGAGCAGCCCGGCGAGACCGTGCTCTGCTTCAGGCTGAGGAGGTTCTACATGCCTGACCTCCACATATTCGTGAGGGACTTGAGCCAGGCCATGGATGTCGGGCTGAGACTTCATGGAAAGATATTCGAGGAGATAAATAAGATAGGCAGGAATTACGTTAGCCTGTACAACGTGACTAAGGGGTTCTTCGACGAGCATAAGGATTACCTATTCACTTTATCCAAGAGGGAGGGAAAGCCCATACTGGTTCGAGTACTGAATGAGTCTAAGTACTACTGGGTCCTCAACGTGGAGTACCATATAATAGATCAACTGAAGAGGCCCAGGGAGATAGCCACCTTCCAGTTCGACATAGGCAATGCGCAGAGGTTCGGGATAAAGTACGTGGATGAGGAGAACCAATTGAGGCACCCCGTGATCATTCACACTGCCATACTGGGCTCCGTTGAGCGGTTCATATTTGCGATGCTGGATAAGGCAGCGATAGACGAGGAGGAGGGCAAGATCCCCAAACTACCCACTTGGTTATCCCCCATACAGGCCAGGGTGGTGCCCGTCTCCAAGGATTACTTGGACGGCGCATTGAGCATAGCAAGTAAGTTGACCGGGATGGGGATTAGGGTGGATGTCGACGATAGAGATGAGACCCTCAACAAGAAGATAAGGGATGCGGAGACCCTGTGGGTGCCCTATATAGTGATAGTGGGGGATAAGGAGCTCAAGAGCGGCATGCTGAGCGTTAGGGAGAGGGGGAAAGGTCAGTCAACTATGAGCATAGAGGAGCTTGGCAAGGAGATACAGGAGGAGACTAGGGGTTACCCCACCAGGCCGTTGACAATGCCCATGCTGGTGAGCAAGAAATCCTTCATCTAACTCCCCCAACCCAGAGGAGGGGATTGCCTCCAGAGGCCGTGCCTTAATCCAAGTAAATGCCTGCCATTTCTATTCTATGCCTAAGCGACTTCCTCTCATCGCTTGGATACTCATTTATGAACGATAATATCTTCTTCTTATCCAGCCTAATCGATGAATCGCTCAACCTCTCATTTAGCTCCTCCAAGAACTCCTCCGCCTCATCCGTTGCCTCCCGTGCCTTGAGCACTATCAATCCCTCCACGCGCATAACCTTTATCTTATCCTCGCCAACCGACGCCGCCAAGCTATCCTCCAATAACTTGCTGGGTATGTAGACATCCAAGGCATTCTCCATCAGATCAACCCTGATCATGGAGTCGCCGGCCAGCACCTCCATGTACATGTTGCCGAACGCCGACGTGCCCACGTCCCAATCATTCCTTCCAGCCAACTCCTCGAACTTATCCGGATTCATGAATGGACTCTCGCCTATCACGAATAGATCGACATCATGAACGTCCCAGTATACGCCGTAGCTCACTGGCAGCACCATGCTTCCAATTAATTCAAAGTCAACCCCTATGCTCCTCAATGCCCTAGCCACGCTGGTCAAGGCGTAGAAGTACTTTTGCAATTCCTCCCTCATGAATGGCGGGCCCTCGCCCAGTATAAAAATTATGACCTATAATTCAATTACTGTTAACTAAGAAACGCGTACTATCTATTGCCGCCTATCCAAGGCCTAACTGGATCCGCTGGGATTGGATTCTCTCCACGTACTGCTCGTAGAGCCTCCCCAGGAGCTCCTCATCGTTTACCTTGATGTGGCTCCACGGCAGTGGATCCCCCGGCTTGCGGGCGGCGTAGACGTACTTCTCCAGCAGATCGGAGTGGGAATTAATCAATCGCCTGTAATCGCCCTTATCCAGCTTATCCTTTCCCACCCTGGCCGCGTCAACTATGAAGCGAGACACGTCCCTATCCCCAAGCGAGAGCAGTGCCTGCACGGATGCATGGATGGGGTCATAATACGAGCTCTCCCCAAACCCCTTAACCACCGCTTCTATTCTACGCCTAAGCTCGTCCAGTCGCTGCATTGGAAACCACTGAAGCGGCGTGTGGGGCTTGGGCATCCATGGATTGACCGAGATGTACGTGGGACCGAGGCCCGAGACGGCGAGCGATAACTCCCTCACTTGTCTCACGTCATGATCGAGCTCGCCCGGCAGGCCTACCATGAAGTAAAGCTTTATCCTCCTGATCCCCGCCTCGAACGAGCACTTGGCTATTCTCAGCAAATCGGAGTCCGAGAACCCCTTGCCCAACGCGCTCCTCAGCCGCTCCGATGATTCGGGCGCCACGGTTAGGGTGCGCTGGCCTGACTTGGCTATCATCCTTATAAGTCCGCAATCCAGCGTATCCGCTCGAAGCGATGGGTAGCTTATCGATATGCCAGCATCCATTAATTCCTTAATGAACCCCCTAAGGGCGGGGTGGTCGCCCACGGATAATCCTATCAATGCCACCCTCCTTGCGCCGCTGGCCTTAACGAGATCCGCCGCTCTGGACAAGTCCCCGAACCTGGGTGGCTTACTTATGTAGCTCTCCATGCAGAAGAGGCAACCATGAGGGCAACCACGCATTGCCTCGACCATCACGTCGCTGCCGAACAGGGATGCATCTACCCTGGACACTATGAAGGGCGAATCGCTTATATCCTTAACATAAACCCCATGAATCTCCCGCTTCCCCAGCGAGGGAGCATAGAAACCATCCACCTCACTGAGCGACTCGGGGCCCTCCGTTAGCCCGCCTATTAGGGAGGGGAGCACCGCCTCCAAATCGCCCAGCGTAACTACGTCGACGAAATCCGCTATTGGCTCTGGGTTAGCCATTACGGGGGGACCCCCCACCACCACGAAGGGGGAGGATCTCCTGGAGGACCTAGCGGGTACCTTGGAGTAAGCCAGCATTTTTACCATGTTGATGTAATCCAGCTCGTAGTGAAGCGTGAATATAATGGCATCAAACGCGCTCAGCGGGGCTCCGCGCCTGTGGCTCTTCGGCGGTACTCCGTTCATTGATATGCCGTCAACGTCGAAGCCAGCCTCCTCCAGCTTTGATTGAATTAATTTGAATGATAGGGATAGATTGGCTATGGATGGCGATGATGGGTATGCGACTGCTACCTTCATCTACTCACTGGCCGTTTCCCTGGGATAACTGCAGGTTAACCACGACGAGGGGCCTATCCATGGACCTGAGCTCCGCTATCTTGCTTATTATCATTCTCTTTACAAGCGCTGGATTGCCTTTAATGGCATCCACTGCTCCCTTAACTCCTTCCTCCGCCACCAGTTCTTGAATCACTGATCTAGCTATGAAGTCCGACACTATGCTGGTTCCGCATATCTCGCCCTCCTCCACTAGACCCAGCATGGCCATCCTATTCAATTTACGCATTTGCCTGGTCCCTATCATATTGATGGCCTTCTCCGTATCTGCATCGAAGCTCCTCTCCTCATCAGAGGACCCAAAGCTAAGCTTGACCCGCTGTCTCCACTTGAGCAACCAGTAATCCAACCAATCGGATAGCCATGATGAGAACGAGCCATTAACTGCCTTGCATAGAGCATCGTGATTCCTGGGCCTTCCCCTGGTTATGTAATTGACTAAGTCTTGATAGACGAAGTCGCTCAATATTCGGATCTCGTCCTGCTGGAAGCCCATGTCGGTTAATCTGAGCGTCAGCACGTACTTGATGCGGTTCTCCACGTTTTCGCATTCATTGATATCCCCACTCATTACTAGCGTATGGACGCTGACCTGCTTTTTAATCTTTGCGGGCAAACTAACTTCGCAGGCATGTAGGGGAGTCCCCGCTGAGGCGGGGCGAGGCGCCGCTCGCTACCAGGGATTTAACTCATCGTTCTTGAACCAATAGCTTACCTCCCTGGCAGCGGACTCGGGGCTATCGCTGGCGTGAACCAGGTTGCGGATCGCCCGCTTCTCCTTATTGGCCAGGTCGGGGCTATCCGTCGAGTAGTCACCCCTTATCGTGCCTGGAGCCGCCATGTAGGGCAGGGTATGACCTATCATTTTCCTCACTGCATCGATGGCATGATTTCCCTCCACGACTATGAGCACTATGGGGGTCTCCGTCATGTAGCTGACCAGCCACTGCTTAACGATTTTTCCCACCTGCACAGGGTCATCGGTTCCCATGTCCTTCCTTATATCCATGTTCATTTCTTGGTATGACTTTATCGATTTATTGCCGACGCTCTTGAACCACTCATCATCGCTGGGGTAGAACCCAGCCATCTGCTCCGCAGTTGCCTTAACCATCTTAATGCCTATTACTTTAAGGCCCATCCGCTCCAACCTGCTTATCACCTCCCCTATTATCCTGGCCTTGACGCCGTCGGGTTTAACTATGACAAGCGTCCTCTCAATCATGGCCGCGACTGCGATGAGGTCCTTTTAAGCATTGTCCGCCTCATTCCGCCGCTAGATAGGCCATGAGGAAAACTAATATTTAACCCCCAGCGCGTCACGTATTGGTGTATTACTCGGTTGACCCGAATTACGGTAGCCTGCGGATAAATAGAATAAGGGCCGTGGTTAGGGGGGTCTCGCTGGAGCTAATCACCGCTCCCGGCGTCTTCTCGCCGGGCGGGCTGGATAGGGGATCCCTAGCGCTGGCGGAATCAATGGAGGTGCCAAGCCAAGGCAAGGCGCTGGACCTGGGATGCGGATACGGCTTCCTAGGGGTGCTGGCCGCCCTGTTATCGCCGAAGTCTGTTGTGTCGATGATTGACTCGAACAAATTAGCGGTTAGGTTGGCGTCCATAAATGCTAAGCTAAATGGAGCGATCAACGCCGTGGCTAGGCAAGGAGATGTGCTGAGAGACGTGGATGAATCCTTCGACTTAATAATTACCAATCCCCCATACTCGGCGGGCTATAGAGTAGTTGAGAGATTCATAGCTGAGTCGGCGGGGCACCTATCAAGCACGGGATCGCTTCAATTAGTGGTTCCATCGAAGATGAAGAGGGTCATGCAAAGGCTGCTGGAGGACGCGTATGATTCCGTGGAGGAAATCGGCGGCACTGGATCCTATAAAGTGTATAAAGCGATGGGCCCAAAACCCCATTGAGCAAGGGAGAAGAAGCCCGCCCTATGCGGAGGCGCAAAGCCGTCAATCAATGGTTGGGCTCAATTTAGGCTAGTAAGTAATTTGGCACTGCATTCGCTCAATGCGAGCGCCGCGTAGATTATCCGGCGAGGATTCCATTATGGGGCTGGCGATGCCGTCTAGCGCTGTGGGGGCTTGGAAAATCCCCGCCCAAAGGCGCGGAGTTGCAAGTATACATTTATAATCTCCGCTCAAACCCCTAACTTAATGATAGCGGCGCTGGTAGGGTTGATAGCATTGCTCATAGCGTGGTTAATAGCCTCTATACCGGTTTGGATAGGAGCTAAGGTGGCGGGCGGCGATGCATCTATTGGCAAGGCCATGCTGGCAACGCTTGCTTCAATGATAGTATTCGCCATAATATTCGCTATATTCAGCGCGTTCTCGGTAGGCATTGGATTGATAGCTGGCTTCATAGGCATCCTGGCCGTCTTTAAGGCGATATTCAACCTGGGGTGGGGAGGCGCGTTTCTGACGGCCGTAATAGCATTGATAGTAGTAATCGTGATAGGGTTGGTGCTCGGCGCAATAGGATTGGCGGTGCCATTCGTGCATGGCCAATTCATGATGATACATCGCTGACGGAAGGCTCCCGGAGCCGCTCATCACGCGTTCCCCGCTGTTAATTCACGCAGCGCGGGGGGCCTAGTGACACGCGGGGCAGTAGTTTTTTTAACTATTCACTAATTCGGCTTTCATGGCCGTGATAACGCTGCTCACGGACTTCGGCTCAACCGATTACTTCGTGCCCTCAATGAAGGGAGTCATGCTTTCAATAAATCCATCAGTCACCATCGTGGATATAACTCATGACGTGCCCAAATTCAACGTGTTGAGGGCCGCGTTCATACTTAAATCAGCATATAAATGGTTCCCTGGGGGGACTATACATGTAGTCGTGGTGGACCCGGGCGTTGGTACTCCACGGAAGCCCATAGCGATAAGGGGACGCAGCCACGTATTCGTGGGTCCAGATAACGGTGTGTTGTCTCTGGCGGCCGAGGAGGACGGCGTGGTGGAGGTGCGGGAGATTAAGTCAAGCGGGGATGCGTCGTTCACATTTCACGGGAGGGATATATTTGCTCCTATAGCCGCCAGGCTAAGCGCTGGAATGGAGTTCAGCGACGTGGGGCCCGTTACTGAGTTTCAGCGACTTGAGTTGGTAAAGCCGTACTGGGCCAATGGCTCCCTTACAGCTGTTATAATATACGTTGATTCCTTCGGCAATGCCTTCACCAACGTAACCGCCGACCAACTGCAAGCGGATTACGGAACCGCCCTAGACGTGGAGCTGCAAGGTGGATCCCGCGTGCAGGTCAAGATGGAGCGATCATATGGGTACGTCCCCCCAGGGGAGCCGCTGGCCTTGATTAACAGCGAGGGTTACCTCGAGTTGGCGGTAAATCAAGGGAGCTTCGCGGATAAATTCAAGGCGGTCCCCGGCGCGTCGGTTAGGATAACCCCTATCCGCTAGAGCCCTCCTGCTGCTTCTCTATCTCGCGTATTATCCTGACCGCCTCGGTGAGGCTTCCGTTGATGGCTATGCTCTTTATGTAATTAATCACGGGATACATGGACTTGAATAGAACGGACTTGGTTACTATGTCTATGCCTTCATCGCCATCTATCAATCCCCTGCTGCGACCCTTCTCTATCTCCTCAAGCCTGAGCCTATCCATTCTAGCCATAAGTGAGGAGAGCTCCACTTCAACTATCTTTCGCTTATAGGCAAGCTCGAACCCCCTGAGCTCCTTCTCCACGGCTGCCTCAGCTTCCCTTATTGCCTTGATTCTCTCCTCGTTTAGTGCCGCCATAAACTCCTTCAGCTCATCTATGGATATGGCTGGGCCATCGACGTTCCTTGGAATGCCTAGATCTATCACGAGGGAGCCAGGAGACATTGAGCCTAAATCATCCCTGCCTAGAATAGGCTTGCTTGTCTTCACGGCTGTTATCAGTGCGGCCAGGCTTGGAATCCTGCCGCGCAGCGAGCCGATGGGTTCATAGTCATAGCCCAGCCTATCAGCGAGCCGCCTCGCGTTCTCCAAAGTTCTATTGAATATCACCACGTTAGTGAAGCCGCGCTCGTGGAGCTTCGTTGCAACCAGCGAAGCCATTGTTCCCGCCCCGACCAAGCCCACGCGAGATTCCTTGCTAACCCCCCTCTTTACCAAGTAATCCACCGCCGCTCCCCCTAACCCATTCGATGATTTGGATAGCTTGGGATTAGCAGTCCTAATCCTCTTCCCGACCCCTATTGCGCGTTCAACCACGAACTTCAACTCCGCCTTCAATGTCTTCCTGGCTATTGCGTCCTGGAACGCCTTCTCCAACTGTCCCAATACCTCGCTTTCCCCTATCGCCGCCGATTCCAGGCCGGCCGCCACTCGGAATAGGTGCCTCACCGCATCCAATCCCCTGTAAACGTCGGCCAGCGGCCTCGCTAGGCCGGCCTTGTTCCCATAAATCCCAAGAATCCCCTCGACCCCCCTCCCCCCTGTATCCAACGCGTAAATCTCTACCCTATTGCAGGTCTGGAAGATGAATGACTCTCCATACGAATCAGCCAAGCGCTTGTACGCCTCCTCTTCACTTAAGTAAATGCTGCTGAGGATAACTGTATTGGCCCTCTTATGGGTCACGGCCACGGCGATCAGCGAGTTAAGTCTCCTGGCCAGCTCAGGATCATCCATTGCGTATCGCCTCATCCACGTACTTCAATACATCATCCACTCTCCCGCTCTTGGCCAACGACTTGAAGGCATCATCATCTCTCAACCGCATGTATAACTGCATCCTCCTGCTTGGAGAGGCCACCTCCTTCTTTATCTTTTCCTTAGCAGCGTACCAAGCAGTTATGAAGCTAGCCATATCCCCGCTGCCCTCCAGTACATTCACCAAGTAATCTCGAACCGCCCGCGCCGCCACGCCGCTCTTTCCCTCCGTGGTCACGGCAAGCCTAACGCCCATGTACTCCCCCTCAAATGGAACTACTACCTCAGTCTCCTCGGCATTAGTGGCATCGTTAAACAGTGCATTTCCAGCGGCCGCCGCTCTCCTAGCCGTGGCTCGCAAGCCCTCATCGGGCACCGCATAAACGACCAAGTCGAACCCCCTCGCGATGAAGTTGAGATCCATGAGCCTCAGATCCCCTATTATCAAGTCCACATCGCCTTGAGCCCCCAGTCCCCTTAATTCCCTCGATGCATCCATGGCTATAACGATGACGTGAGAACCGGCCGATAGGAACTTCTCGACACGCTTCGTCGCGGTATACCCGCCGCCTAGCACGAGCACCTTCTTTCCACTGAATTCTATGAAGAGGGGGATCCTCACTGGCATCGCCATGAATTAATTAAATATTAAACTTTTCCCCGCAATTATTGGGTGGGAATAGATGAGGAATCCGTTTAAATTCAAGGCAGTTCCATTCATTGCTATGCATGGGTCTCCTCGCCGTGATATCCATGTTCGTGGGTAGGACCCTTGGCTGGCGTTAGCTTTCCCTCAATCAACATAGCCAAGGCATCGTTAACGGACGTGCCGTCAGGCACTATGTAGACATCGAGACCCCAGCTAAGCGCTGCCCTGTAGCCGGGCGGCCCTATCTCCGTCACTATAATCGAGGAGACTCCGACCTCCCTGGCCCTTCTCAATGCATGGAGGCCCCTATGCATGGTGGCATTCATGGCTGGATTGGGCTCCCTTGACACTTCCTTAATGCCCGAGGGATCTACCTCATATATTAGTATGTATTCCCCCTCCCCGGGGCCGGTGACCGCATTGCCGCTGGACACGACAGCTATTCTTTGCGCCATCGGAACCGATATCAGAAACCCTTAATAAGCATTTCGCGGCTTGAGAACGCGGCAGGGCTGTACATGGTCAAGATGGATCTGAACTCGCTTAACATAAGCAGGAAAAAGGATCCCCAAGGCTTCTACGTAGCCATTATAGGAAGGGAGGGAGCGGCAGTCATAATCGATGCGGTGGAGGAGCTTGGCCTCGACATAGAGAGGAGCGGGGACATCATAGTAATAAGAAGCAAGTCATGGGCCAAGCTGACAAGCTTGATGCTGCGGGCCAAGACACGAGGCCTACGGGTTATCTATGGTTAATATGGAATGCTTAATAAACGCCGCGCTGCTATGAGTAGATGGAATGCGCCGGCCTTAAGTGCAGCAAATCCGGCGAATACTTTGAGTGTGCCAGGGTGGAGCATTGGGTCCATGACTTTGACTTGCTTATAGATGTGTTAATCAATGGAGATGAATTGATGATGCTCACCGTGGAGGGACCCCTGATGAGATCCGGCACTTGCAGGTCCATCAGGCTTGAGGTTCACGTGGAGCCAGGCTTGATGCTCAAGGCAATAGTCAGAATAGATACGTATAGGGATGAACCAATCATGCTGGAATACCCGGTCAAGCCGGCCCCGGATGAATGGAGGAAAGAGGATCCATGTAAATTGGTGGAAAAATTAACCGGGAAGGCAAGAGTTGATGCAGTCGCTAAGACGATAGCATACATCCTTGATGCGATCAATGTGGATCCAAGATTGCCATGCAATTAATCAATCTTTAATATATAATAGTTGGCTTTACTGGAGACAGTGAAGGGTGGGGATGTCGTGCCGTCGTGAATGGGCAGCGGGTCCAGCCCATCGTTTAGATGTTGATGGGTGGATATGCTGCTTCGTCGTAGTGCTCGGCGGTTGTTCGGGAGAGGCGTTGGCTTCGTCGCATTGCCCAGCAATGCTTAAAAACTTAGGTATTGAGTCTATTTATTGACCCCAATGGAAACATTAAGCTGCGGCTAGGCGACTATAGTATATGTAAAATAGGCGGCTCGCTCTTGAGGAGCGGGCTTGATTTCATGCGGCTCGCCTCAATTATGGGTGGTTGCATCGTCGTCGTCTCTGCAATGAAGGGAGTAACCGATAAGCTAATGCAGGCAGCCCAGGAAGGACGGAGCGAGGATTTGGCCGATGTGCTTGAGTCCTACGAGGATGCGTTGCGATACATTGCGCCCAACGATTACGCGAGGTACTCCTCAATGATGGGCATTATAGGTGGGTCAGCCCGTAGGTATCTATCCAAGGGGGACGTAGATGCCACCGCGGCTCATGGAGAGCTACTCTCTGTTACAGTCATGGCTGCAGCCCTTGAGGCCAGGGGAATACGATCCGCCGCGGTTTACGATCCAGGCATAGTGCTGGAGAGGCCGGGAGACGTAAGTGGGTTGAGCGGGTTCTACGTTAGGCAGAGACTGCTTCACTTAATTGAGATGGATGTAACTCCCGTCGTTCCTGGCTTCATAGGGTGGACCCCCAACGGCAAGCCAGCCACCCTGGGGAGGGGTGGCAGTGATTACACGGCGTCCCTGCTCGCCAATTACCTGGGTGCATCCAGGGTATTCTTCTACACCGATGTGCCCGGCATATACAGCGGCGACCCCAATATAGTGGGGAACCCCAAGATAATAAACTACATGAACGTGGAGGAGGCCTACGTGTTCTCAGCCATGGGGGGCAAGAAGTTTCACCCCAAGACCTTTGAGCCATTAATAGGAACCAAAATAACGGCGTTCATAACATCCCCTGGAAGCGCGTTCGGCACATTGGTCTCCAAGGAGGCAGAGGCGGGGCCAAAGGCGGTCGCCCTCTTCGACGCGCTCCGAGTAGGACGGCGCGGCAGTGCGGTGGCTGTTGTAGGCAAGGTAGATCCCCGGGATCTACCGTTCAATCCGGACTTCAAGGATAGCAAGGGCAATGCGTTCGGCAAGGTCTTCGACGACGAGGAGCGGGCCGTGGAGGTCGCCAGGGAGCTTCATGACTGGGTGGTATCATGGGCAAGATAAGGGCTTCCCTGCTGGGCGCCACGGGATTGGTTGGTCAATCCATGATAAGGATGCTGGAGGGCCATCCATTCATAGAATTGGTCAAGGTATCAGCATCACCTGCTAAGGTAGGGCAGAGATACTGCGACTCAGTTAGGTGGGTGGTGGGCGGCGTGGTGCCTGACTACGTCTGCGATATGAGGCTTGCGTCAACGGAGCCCAGTGATCACAGGGATGTAGATGTGGTGCTCTCCGCGCTACCCAACGAGGTGGCCGCGCGCGTTGAGGATGAATTGGTCAGGAGCGGGGTGAATGTGATTTCAAACGCCTCGCCTCGCCGCATGGATGCCGGCGTTCCCCTCATTAATCCAGAGATCAATTGGCGATCGTTGGAGCAGGTGAGGGGGAGGGACGCGTGGCTCGTCAAGAATCCAAACTGCACCACCGCCATCATATCGCTGTCCCTGGCTCCCTTGGTGGAGTCCCTTGGCCGCCTATTCATAACCACCATGCAATCCGTCTCCGGGGCTGGTTACATGGGGGTTCCATTCCTGGCAATTAACGGTAATGTGATTCCGTACATCAAGGGAGAGGAAGAGAAGATAGCTGCCGAGCTGGGGAAGGTAATGGGGAGGGAAATGGATGTCCACGTGACCAGCACCAGGGTGCCTGTCAGCTATGGCCATATGGCAGTTATAGAGGTGGAGACCAAGTTGGGGCTGGATGACGTGGTTAAGGCGCTGAGCAGCTTCACGTCGTTTCCGCAGCTACATGGCTTACCATCAGCCCCTCGAAGGCCTATAGTATTGATTAATGATATAGATGGGCCTCAACCCATGCGAGATTTAAACCCCATGGCTGTATCGGTGGGTAGGTTGAGCTTGAGGGGAGGGTACTTGCGGATGGTTGTGTTGGGCGATAATATAGTAAGGGGGGCGGCTGGAATAACGATATTGACGCTCGAGACGATGAGGGAAATGAAGATAATTTAGGGATTGATTCCAATTAATTCCCTCTCCTCAACTCGTCGCGGATCGCGTTGCTCAGCCTCCTGATTCCCTCGTATATCATGTCTACGGATGGGTAAGTGAAGTTGAGCCTCATCGATGTGTGGACGTCCTCGGCTGGGTAGAAGGACTTGCCAGGCACGTAGGCTACCTTGTACTTGCTGACGGCCGTTGGAAGCATGTCCTCCGTCCTCACGCCGTTCACTGATGCCCAAATGAACATTCCCCCTATGGGTCTCGTCCACGTCACTTGCTCCGGCATGTACTTTGCCAGGGCATCAAGCATGGCATCCCTCTTGACCTTGTACACCTCCCGTATTCTAGGCAGGTTTCGCTCTATTATGCCCCTTCTCAATGCCTCCAGGGCTATGTATTGGCTGAGCGTGGACGTGTGCAGGTCAACGGCTTGCTTGGCCATTGCCATCCATCTTATCAATTCCCTATTCCCAACCACCCAGCCAACGCGTATTCCAGGCGCTATTATCTTGCTGAAAGTTGACATATAGACCACCCTGTCCTCGTAATCCATCGACTTGAGCGGGGGAACATAGATGCCGTCGAACAGGAAGTAACTGTATGGGTTGTCCTCCACTATCAATAAATCGTACTTGCTGGCCAACTCCATCAAGTGCTTGCGCCTATCAATGCTCATGCTTATCCCAGTCGGGTTTTGGCATGTTGGAATGACGTAGATGAACTTTATTCTCCTCCCATCGTTTATGCTTTTCTTCACCGTTTCCTCCAACTCGTCCATCACCACTCCCTCCGAATCCATGTCGATCCCAACTATGTTGGGGCGGTATGCCTTGAATGCTTGAAGCGCTGCTAGATAGGTCGGTCTCTCCGTGATTACCACGTTCCCTGCATCAATGGTTATCCTGCCCACCAGGTCCAAGGCCTCTTGGCTTCCCGTGGTTATTATTATCTCATCGCGGTCGGCCTTTACTCCGTCCTTGGCCATGAAGCGTATCAATTCATCCTTGAGCTCATCCACTCCCTCCGTCTTTCCATACTGGAGCGCACTGTTTCCCCGCGTTGCTATCACGTCCCTTGCCACGTCGGCCAGCTCCTTTGGAAACGTAGATGGATCCGGCATTCCGCCGCCGAGGGATATGACGTCTTCCGTCACCCACTTCAGTAATTCCCTTATATCGCTTGCCTTCATGAACTGCGTTCGCTCCGATAAGAGGGATTTTACTTCCATCATTAATCAATTCGTCAATTTATGCTCCGTATTTAAACCTTTTCATATTTTTATCTATATATAATAATTAGAAAAGCGAATCCCACCGCCCCAGCATGCGGGCAGCGTCTAACGCGAAGTACGTCAGTATTAGATCCGCCCCAGCCCTCCGTATCGAGGTCAAGCTCTCCATTACAGCCCTACCCTCATCTATCCACCCGGCATTGGCGGCTGCCTTTATCATTGAGTACTCGCCCGACACTTGATATGCGGCAAGCGGAACTTGAGGAAAAGAGTCCTTAACCATCCTCACCACGTCCAAGTACGGCATTGCCGGCTTTACCATCACTATGTCTGCCCCCTCTCCCACATCCATGGCCACCTCCTTCAACGCCTCGAACGAATTGCGGGGATCCATCTGGTAACTCCTCCTATCCCCGAATCGGGGCGCGCTGTCGGCCGCCTCCCTAAACGGTCCATAAAAGACGCTGGCGTATTTCGCGCTATACGACATTATAAGCACGTTCTCATATCCATTGCCGTCCAATGCATCGCGTATTGCCTTGACTTGTCCATCCATCATGCCGGAGGGGGCGATTACGTCTGCGCCGGCCTCCGCGTAATTTACAGCTATCTCTCCATAAATCTTCAAGGTAGTATCATTATCTATATAGTAATCCTCCCCAGATCCCTTCACTATTCCGCAGTGCCCGTGATCTGTGTAGTCGCACATGCATAGATCGGCGAATATGACCACCTCCTTTCCGAATGATTGCTTGAGCAGCCTTATCGCCCTAGGCACCACTCCATTCTTGCTGGTGGCCTCGCTGGCGAGCGGGTCCTTCTTGTCTGTGACGCCGAATAAAATAACGTTATGAATGCCTGCGCTCTTCAACTCATCCACGAATTTCAGCAAGGTCTCGTTCAAAGGCCACCTGAATTGGCCGGGCATGGCATTTATGGATTGCGGCGAACTTGAGTCTGTCACGAATATGGGCATTATCAAGTTGCTGGCTGATAGGGAGGTCTCCGCGACGGAGTTCCTCAGGAACCTATTGAGCCTTAATCGTCTGGGTCTAGTCGATGGGAACTTATGAAGAGAGTCTCCGTTGAGTATCATGATGGGGGCAGGCCAATAACTGAATAAATACTTTATTCCCCCATGATTGCGGGTCAAACCCCCGGGTTATTAACAACAATAGTGGAGTTAACGTTCTTCTTCCGGGGACGACGCGGGTTCTCGATAATGCCCACGCAAAGGGCTGGGGCCGCTCACTAGGGATTATCTCGTTTTGTTATTGATGAATTTCTCACTCCTTTTTCCTTATAGTTATCCTCCAGTAATTTCCCTCCTTCACGTTCTCCAGCACTGAATGGCCATTTCTCATCACTATGCTGGGAACGGTGTTGCATGACGCTGGATTATCTATCAGTACGTCAATAACGGCTCCTCCCTCAACTTTTTGAAGCGCCTTAACTGTGTATATCTGGGGATACGGGCATATGAACCCTCTTAAATCCAGCACATACTTACCCTCTCTCTTGATTAATTGCTCCTGCATAGTCGGGTCTTCGCAGGTTATGAAATAGAGCCGTCGATTAGTGCATTTTATGCATGTTAGCCCCGGCATTGAGCTATTTACCGATTGATTGGGAAAAGGACAAACCTCGCCCTTTA